>JAFLTR010000013.1 GCA_022509205.1 Muribaculaceae bacterium
ATTGTCGGCCTTGTTTCCCTTTATGTCTATGGCTATTTTAGGGGTTTGGGAAGTAGGTCCTTCGGCATCATAAGCTAAAAACCAAATATTTTCTACTCCCGTTTCTGCCTGAGTCACTTGGAAAGTGGCTCTTGTTTCCCTCTCTATATCCGGGATATAGAGTGTAAAAGTAGAATCATGGGGTTCCTTGATATCTGAAGATGTTATATCATCGTTGGAGCACGCAACGAAGGTCAAGGCTGTGAAGGCAATAAATATATTTCTTAAAGCACTCAGCGCTATATGGGAACGATAATGCATGTTGGTTAGATATGTTATAGAGTCCATTGAAACTGGTGAACCTCGGAGACGAAAATCAGAATGAAAGTCAAGAGTTTAGACCTCCGATTTTCGGCATTCAAAATTAAGGAAAATATAAGTATTTACAAAGACTCCATCAATTAATTTCAAGTCTATCGGGAGTGTCAGAAAGATGGGTTATAGGTCTATAAGTAAGGGTTAAAAAAAAATTGGGTGTCGTCCCGACAACCAATCTTTAATTAACCTTAAAATCTAATACCATGAAAAACTCAATGCAAAGTTATAAAATAATTTTATAAAACTATGCTATATAACATAAAAAATTAATTATTTAACATTTTTTAACAGCAAAATTTTATAATTATTTGATTTATAGAGAATTATTAAAACCTGTATTTTCACATAGTCTGAGTTAGATATAATAATGTGATTCCTTTAAGGATAACTCAGTCCCGCATTCTTTATCATATCCTATGTCTAAATCATCTTAGTATGTTAACGGGAAGGACTTTCTTTAAGTCCTAAATTACGAGGACTTTTTTGAAAAGTCAGTCCCATTATTTGCTGACAGTATCTTATTGGATATAATAGACTGACTGAGGTATGTTCTTGTCTATAAAATAGAATAATTAATCCATCGAGGGTTGTGAGGAGTGAGTAGAGGTGAACATAGAATGGAGACATCAGTAATCCTCAATATAAAGGAGCTGTCTTTATCCTAATCTTACATCAAACTCGTGTTATACTGAACGAATTCAAAAAAGTGGAGTGTCAAAATTAATTAATTTTGACACTCCTATTTAACTCTATTTGTCAGTTAAACCAAAGTTATACCTTGGTTTTACGAGTCTTTTTCACAGGCTTCTCCTCTTCTTCCTTCTTCGGTGTAGCTTTCTTGGCGCAAGGTTTCCGAGTCTTCTTTGGTTTCTCCTCCTCTGCCACGTCGTTTTTCGGAGTTTCCGCAGGTTTCTCGATGTCGCCTTTCTCAGCGATCTCTAACATCTCAACCTTTGGAGAATTCATTTCATCCGATTGAAGGATATTATTGCGGAGAGTACTTACCTCCTTGTTCAATTCATTAATTTCCTGACTTTGATTACGGATTGTAAGCAGGAGGGAATTGAGTTCTTCATTGTCAATGTTTTCCGGATACTGCTCCTCAACTCTCACCAGAAAGTCGGCCAATACATTCATATAGTTTGTGAACGCACTAAACGGAGAATCATAGGGACTGAAAGCGGCATGGCTTGCCCCATCGGCCTTATTCTTGGTGCTCATATAATAGAAGTGGTCGCTGCTCTGCAGGTATTTCCAGTCTTGCTTCAATCGGCGATCCTGGCACAGACTTACACGTTCAGCCACTCCGTAGAGCTTATTTAACGCCTCATTCTGTAACTCGTTACCTTTCCAGGCCGACACGTCCCTTGCCTCGTCGATATCGGAGATCGGTGACGGCACCGACATCTCCCCTACCGGTTTGAGTTTGGCCACAGCTTCCGACGGCATGGCGAATTTCACCCCACGTTCCTTGCAGAAACGTGGCAATGCACGCATAAAGTCGAATATACCGGTATCTTTTGGAAGGAATCCACCAAATGTGTCCATACTGAAGAATAGATTTACAATCTGCTCCTCTTCCGGAAGGGCGCCAATCCAGTCGATATATTTGTCAGCAGTCAAAGGATATTCAGGCCAGCCGGGATTATTGAAATTGAGGGTTATATCCTCTTCAAGCTTACGGTTGGTGAAAAGAAGTTTCAACTTAGGTGCTGTAGCTGCAGCATAAACATAGTTGGGAGATTTCCAACCGAGAATATGTTTGGCCCCCTCAGTCAATACGGACTTGAAATCCATCGATGCCACCACTGAAGCGATATCGTCGTCATAAATAAGTTCCGTGTTGGCAAACATTTTCGGTTTTACCCCGAAAAGGCGACGAAGAAGATTGGAATGTTCCTTGACCTCGCGTATAAATTCCTCCACATCTTCAAGAGATGCAAGGCCGTGGGCATAAGGTGCTCCGAGGAATTCAACGCAACCGGTGTCGGCAAGTTTCTTTAGCAAATCTATACATTCCGGCACATATAATTGCAACTGCTCTATGGCAGTGCCGGAAATATTGACAGCACATTTAAACTCCCTGTTATTGTCTTCAATCATCTTCAGCAGAGTCTGCATCATCGGGATATAGCTAACTTCAGCCAGACGGGTGATGATCTCGTCGTTGGCGAAATCATCATAATAGTAATGGTCATTGCCGATATCGAAGAATCTGTAACGTTTCAGACGAAACGGCTGATGGATATTGAAATATAGGCAAACAGATTTCATATTTTTTTGGTTCTTTTTAATTTTCTATTTATTAAATTCCCGAGTTCTTTCAGGTTTAGCCGAGCCTTAATCGTGATTTATCACCTTCTCATAGATATCGATAACCTTTTTTCCGGCTTTCTCCCAGGTGATCCCGTGGATCTCTTCGATACCTTTGTCGCGAAGTGTGTTATAAAGGGCCTTGTTGGTGATGATCGAATGTATGGCATCAGCCATGGCGTCGATATCCCAATAGTCGGTCTTGATCACATTATCGAGAATCTCGGCACATCCGCTCTGTTTTGATATGATCGACGGCACACCCATTTCCATGGCCTCCAAGGGAGATATACCGAAAGGTTCAGACACTGAGGGCATGATATAAACATCACTGTCTCTTAGCATCTCATAAACCTCCTTGCCTCTTTGGAACCCCGGGAAATGGAATTTGTCGGCTATTCCACGTTTTGCAGCAAGTTTGATCATATCATTCATCATATCACCACTTCCCGCCATCACAAATCTGACGTTCTTATTCTTCTGGAGCACCTTGGCAGCAGCTTCCACGAAATATTCGGGACCTTTCTGCATGGTTATACGTCCAAGGAAAGTCACCACCTTCTCTCCATGTGTGCGTCGAGGGAGCTCGAGCAATTCCTGATCGAGCGGTATGACAGCGTTGTGAACTGTGGTAACTTTCTCGGGAGGCATTCCATATTTCTCTATCACAGTCTTACGCGTGAGGTTAGATACAGTGATGATATGGTCGGCATTCTCCATGCCATCCTTTTCTATAGCAAACACCGTAGGATTCACATTACCACGTGAACGGTCGAAGTCAGTGGCATGCACATGAATCACAAGCGGTTTCCCGGTCACATTTTTCGCGTGGATACCTGCAGGATAGGTAAGCCAGTCGTGGGAATGGATTATATCACAAGGTACTGTGCGGGCTATTACCCCGGCTACAATGGAATAATTGTTAATCTCTTCGATAAGATTGTCGGGATACCGGCCGGAAAATTCTATGCAACCGAGATCATTGAGACGCATATAATTGAAATCTGCGTAGATATGGTCTCTGAGGTCGAAATAAAGCTGCGGATCCATAAATTTCCCGATGCGGGATTCCACATATTCGCGGTTAACGTCGCGCCAAGCCACAGGGGTGTTGCATGCGCCGATAATAGTAGCGAAATCCCTTTCTTCGTCGCCCCAGGGCTTCGGGATCACGAAGGTGATATCCATGTTTCCGTTGGCATGCATCCCCTTGGTGAGTCCATAGCTCGCTGTGCCTAATCCGCCGAGGATATGGGGAGGGAACTCCCATCCGAACATTAGAGCTTTCATATATCGGAGTCTTGTAATTTGTTAAGTTCTTTTACATTCTTTAGGGTACGCAATATCTCACCCACATTCTTGGCCGTGCTCACGGCTCCACGACCGGTGTAGGGCGGATTACCGTCGTACATCTCCGAGAGTGAGCCTATGCAGCCTTCGGTCATCTCATCCTCATATCCTATGAGCATCCTTTCGATGAACCCGACTCCGCTAACTCCGAACACCTTGAAATATGCGTCAGCATAAAAACCGAAGAGCCAGGGACGAGCCGGCCCCTGATGAACGGTCAACTCTCTTTCGCGAGGATCGCCCACATAGGTGGGACGATAGGCATAGCTCTTAGGACTTAAGGAACGCAGACCTTTCGGAGTGAGAAGTTCCCGGGTCACCAGGTCAAGCACTTTCTTTCTCTGACGTCGGTCGAGAGGCGAATATTCCATACCTATTGCTATCGCAAGATTGGGTCTCACCTCAAGATCGGTGTATGTGCCGTTGACATAGTCGTAGAGATAACCGAAATCATTTAGGAAGGTGGCTACGAACGAGTCTTTTACTTTTGCAGCCAATTCTGTGATATCGGAGAGATAAGCCTCCATTCCGGCCACTCCTTCATAAAGCGAATTGAGGAAGAGGAGTGCGTTATACCACAAAGCGTTGAATTCAAGAATATATCCTGTGCGTGGGATAATCGGCTTACCGTCGAGGGCTGCCGACATCCAGGTCACCGGTTTATTGCTTCCGTCGGCCGATACAAGTCCATTCGGATTTATCCATAGACCCGGCACTTTTTCATCCTTGATTTTGTCGACAATCCATTTAATTGTGTCGCCATATTTATCACGACAAGCAGTGATGCCATAATTGCGGCGATATTGTTGAAGAGCCCATACAGTCCATAGGGGTATATCCGGAAGATCTATCTCGCCGATGGTTTTATCTTTCACACCCTCGTCGAGATATTTACGGAGAGCACTCAAAAAGGTCTCCATTATTTTTTCATAGTCTTCCTTATGGTCGATTGCAAGCGTACATCCGGGCAAAGCCATCAGTTCATCACGAGCCCTGACATTATACCATGGATAACCGGCCATGATATACATCCCGTCTGGTTTCTTAAGATAGAATTGTTTTGCTGAATTCTTAAGACAGTTGTAGAAACTGGTTCGACAGGTACGCACTTTGAGTTCATCCTCATAAGTGGCCGCAAATTCATCAGGATTAGCCTCGAAGGTGGAAGCAGAGAAAATAATGCTCTCCCCTTTCTTAATAGGTAGTTGGAAATACCCTGGCACCCAGAGGTCTTCCTTATACGGGATACCTCTCACTTTATCTTTTGTGTATTCAATACCTTTATACCAATGGCCGTCGTTGACCCATTCAACATCCTTTGAGAATTGCATATAAAGGTTTGGATAGCCTTCATACAGGCAGGTGGAGATTCCGTTTTTCACCGGCAACACTTCAGTATTGATGGCTGAATTTTCCATCACGAGGTCGTTGGCGTTGCGGAAAGCAAGGAACGGCCGGAACTGCAGTGTTGTGTCGGAATGTGCCTCCACAAGGGTATACTTAATCAGGATGCGGTTTTCATGAGAGATAAAAACCTTTTCCTTGGTGAGTATAACCCCGCCGACACGATAGGTAACCGTCGGCACTGATTCGCAATCGAACTGGCGGATATACTTATGGCCGTTGGGACTGAACACTCCCTCGCCATACTGGTGGAGCCCAAGATTGAAAGGCGCGCCATGTTGGATCACTGTCTCATCAAGACTCGAAAGCAAAACATGGGCTTTGTCGTCCATCTCAGGAATTGGAATAACAAGAAGCCCATGTTGTTTGCGCGTGTTGCACCCTACGATGGTGGTGCAATGATACGCCCCCGACTTGTTGGTGCGAAGCATCTCCTTGGGGAGACTCTGCTCCAGATTGATCATGAGACTCTTGTCGAATTTTAAGTAACTCATGTTATTTTTGGTATTCTATTGTATGATTTTTTAAGTTTTTCCGGTATATAAAAGCAATATCCCTTTTTATCCTTCAAAGATAAATCTAAAAAATCACATTCACAAAATTTAATTTATGTTATCTTTCAGGTAAAGGAATTTCATGAAGTGGTATTGAATCAAGGTTGTTGTAACATTTTCCAAACCATTCATCGAGCGTCTTAATCGTGTCGGCATATATCACGTTAAAACGCGGTATGAAATTAGAGTTACCTTCATTCTCTATCCTCTTGAAAATATTGCCTACTGTCAGTTCCTCCGTATCAATGGCGGGTGTCACACCGAAAGAATCTTCTCCTTTCATCACTTGATTCACCAACCCGGCTTTTCGGAGTTTATCACACATCCGGTTGACCATTCTGATCGGCAGGTTATATTGCACGCTTATTTCCTGAGGAGAAAGAGGGGGAAGACCCGCATGGAATCGACGTGCCACGACAGCCATGATAACTAGCATCACTTTAGTTTCCAGGCTACGCGACGGAGGCACGGAATTGTCAAGGAAATTAAATGCAAAAATGTTTTGAAGAGAATAAGTGAGCACGCATCCGAAAAGCAGAATCAACCATGAAAGCTGCAGCCATATCAGGAGGAGCGGGAGGAAAGAGAAAGAGCCGTAGATGGCATTATATTTGGTGACATAAAGCTGACCACTCATAAAAAGCATCTGCAGAATCTGGAAAATGACAGCACAGATAGCCCCGGCAGTAGCCGCGTATTTAAATTTCACTCTCGTGTTCGGTATCAGACAGAATGATATTGAAAATGCGAGAAATGCAAGAATGAACGGTGAGGCTTCAAGGGCAACATTGACAAGTGGAGTCAGAAATTTGAAATGATCGTTGCCCTGAAGAGTACTCGACATAAAGATACTCAGTCCGGAAGAACAGATCATCATTATGGGCACCAGGAGACATATAGCGATATAATCCGTGACTTTCTGATAAATAGAACGGTCGCTCTTGATATCCCAGATCTGATTGAAGGCAGTCTCTATATCTGAAAGAAGCGACACCATGGTATAAAGCAGGAAGATAAGACCCACCCCTACAAATACACCCTGGGAGGCCTCTGTGAGATAGGAGTCGACAAATTTCAAAGCGAACGTTATGAAACTTTTCTGTGCCGGGAAATTAAGAAATAGCTGTTCTTCAAGAAGATTCTGAAATCCGAATCCCCGCCCTATGGCAAATAGCATGGCAAAAGCAGGCACGATTGCAAGCACCGTCGAAAAAGTCAAGGCCATAGATTTGGTCTGTAGGTCGCGGTCCATAAAGCTGCGAAAGGAGAGATTGATGACCTTCACCACTTTCACTTTCATAGTGGTGCGAGGATCGTCCCAGACTCCGGAAGCGACATAACGAAACCGGTCACCTATCTTAGTGAAGAAGCCCTTTTTTTTCTTTTTATCTGTTTTTTCAGCCATTTGAAAGCAAAATTAACAAAAATTTTGAAACTGACCGCTACACAGTTGCAATCCATTCTATAAATGAAGAATAGCTGTAAAAAGATGGTGTGTCCGATTTTAAATTCAGACACACCATGAGATGCAGAAACGATATAAGCCGGGTTATGTGCCGCCCTGTTGGTGAGGCGGTGTCTGTCATTTATCTTGCTTTTACAGTTGCCTGCAAAGTCGAGCAGCCTACCCCCCGGCAAAGGACGGGCCATCCTTGTTTGCCGGTATATTTGGCCTTGCAACACATGGGTGGTGCGGCAGCCGATGTCGCCACCGGCTCCGGTGGGCTCTTGCCCCACCTTTTCACCCTTACCCTGTCTGCGGCAATATTCTGCCGACAGGGCGGTTTTTTTCTGTCACCTTAAACCCCGACGTCACCGCCGGCTTTCCGTTAGAAAGCATGCCGCCCTCTGTTGCCCGGACTTTCCTCTACGCCGTTTAGGCATAGCGACAGACCTCATTTCTGCTTTATTTTTTTATACTCTAACGATTATATCCGCTATTTTCTCCATTTATTGCGTCGCCTTCGGCCATCTGTGCCAATTGTTTCTGCAAAATTACAAAATTTATTTAAATTATCCGTGAGGCAAAAATCCGGGGCTGCGGAAGGGTAACAGGAGCTTTTTTTCCCCGATTTATCAAGAATTAGCGGTATTTAGCAGGAATTAGCAGGGTTAAGCAGGGGAAATCAGAGATTATAGGTGAGCATGAGCTTTAAGCCTAATTGATTACTTTTAAAGCGAGGTCCGCGGGTGGAGTAAAGCTTCAACTCCTCTTTAAGATTCAGTTCCAGATAATGAGTGTGGCGGCTATACCAGTCGAATATACCGGTGATATACAGCTCTCTCCACACGCGACAATTGAGGTAGGCGCCAAGGTTGATGAAATTACCATTGCTTTTGTCGCCCTGCACGTCGGGAGCCATTGTCTCTGGATAATCGTGATAGTCGATTGTTGAGCCTTTTAGGGTGTAAAGCTGAAACATTCGGAAATTTGCTCCTGTGTTAAGTCCCAATTTTCGGTTAAACCAATGGAACCCGGCCTTAACTGAAAAGCCTGAACCCCAATTGTAGTTCCTTTTGCTGTGTCGGTAGAAATCCGTGAGCATCCCCCCCAAGGCGATGGCGTTGACATGGGCGTAGCCCTCAATCTGCCAATCGGGAGTCTGGGTGTGACGAGCCACTATGCCTCCCCCCACACTTGCGGGGATTCCTAATTTATACGGCACGAGACATTCCGAAGTGATGGTATTGATTTTTTTTGAACTTATGGTGTCGGAATCCATGTAATCGTAGTGCTGATACATACCCAGAGAAATATGCCCTGATTCGGAATCATAAATTTCCTTGGATAGCAGTCTTCCTACGATATCCACGCGGCTCACTATGGGCTGGGTCTTCATGAGGTCGAAGTCGAAGAGTGCGGTGAAATAATCGTAGGGATAACGGGTGTGGGTTGCAAACTTATCCCCGTATTCCACCTTTATTCTCGTAGTTAGTCCCCCTCGGGTGTAATTCTGGCTATCGTTGAAGAAAATCATACGGGCTCCTAAAGAGAAAGAGAGCCTCACGAGTGGTATTCCGAAACGGCGTCCGGAGGTGGTGCGATGTTCCCAGGCTCTACCGGTAACGATTCGTGTGAACCCTCTCATGGGATCGATGACAAAGGCTCCGGCTTCGCGGCCGAATCTTTCCCATCCCGAACTCCTATCGTCGAGCAATAAATCGGAAGTGCGGTAAAACACCTCACCGAAAGCGGATCCCCCTATTGGGGTGGATATCAAATCGTTGATGGATGGATATGTGGTTTCCATGAAGAGCTCCCACATCAGGCTCCCTCCCAGGGCAAAGAGAGAAGACTGCCAGAAATTATAACCGTTGCTGCGTCCGGCATTAAAACCGTAGGAACCTTGATAAGGATGACCGAAGACATTGGTGTCGAGGGCATCGTCATCCCATACAAAACCATGTCTTAGATTGTTCTTTACGGAGGTCCATGATATTTTTGAATAAGAACCGTTGAGCACGAAACGGTCAAAGGCATTGAGCACCAGATTAAGACCCACTACTTCCGCTCCGGCTCTCCAGAAGACTTTATGTTGGAGCCTCTCCACGTCTATGCTGTCGGGGAGCACCGGCAGAGCCACCGGGGGAATATAGGAATAGGGAAATTCATATTTATCGGTTGGTTTGTAGTCGGCAGTGTCGGTCAATGTCTGAGCCATCGGACACACTATTCCCGATAATAAAAGCAATATTGTAAATAAGAATCTCAATCCCTGCTGTGTTTCGGACTGCAATATTAATGATAAATTTTCAAACCTTAACTTTTTTAACGTGAGTTCGATATAAGAACGCAATAATTATATAAGGATAAATCAGCCTTTTAGTTTTAACTAATTGGTTGATTTACTTGTAAATATGCGTAAAGTAAGTGGAAAACTGTGCGGGGATAAAGGATACATCGACAAAAGGCTTTTTGACTTCCTGTTTCTGGATGGGGTCCAGCTCATAACCAAGATTAAAAGCAACATGAAGAACAATCTGATGCGAATGTATGACAAGATTATCCTCAGGAAAAGAGCCCTGGTGGAATCCGTGAATGACGAACTTAAGAATATCGCACAGGTGGAACACTCAAGACATCGTTCCTTCACCAATTTCTTTACAAATGCACTTGGAGCTTTGGCTGCTTATTGTTTTCAACCTAAGAAACCATCTATTAATCTTGAATTGGTCGATAATACCTGGCCTTCTCTTTTCTAATCTTATATCGAACTCACGTTAATTTAGTGTCTAACTTTTCCCGGGCATTTCATTTCGACCTGCCTCCATTAGTGGAATTAAAGTTTATCTTTATAAACTTTATCGGAATTTTATATCTATTTAATTGATTTATGAGTATTAAATCTTATATTTTTTAATATACACCTGTAGTATTGATATAGGTCGTTGCAAACACTAAAGAACTCCATTTATTATCAAAGTCATTTGGGTTGCTAAAGACTTTCCATTCATCTCCTATCTTGAAATAGGGCTCATAATTAGTTCCTTTAAAATTAAAAATATTTGAAACAGTTACCCCATCAATCTCTAAACTCCATCCATATTCATAATTTGTAAATAAATATCCTAACACTTGTTCATAAGTGACATTAGGATTTATTACAAAATTATAAATATGGTAAGGCGGCTGGTCGTATCTTTCCGGTTTAAAATTAAATTTTATATCCTTGGAATTACCATAGGGAGAATAAACTAAATATTTTCCATAAGGACTATATCCAATATAGCTGTCGCCTTCTTCTTTTAGATTATATCCTTCCATCACCTCTTTAACTTCCTCTATATTCATTGAAGAAACTACATCAGGCATTATGAACGGAGTTTCTCCTTCATAAGGTAAGATTGTGAATACCGACCATGAACGTATACCATTAATTGTGGTCAGACCGATGAAATTAGTCACTGAAGGTATTGCGGCTTGAATATACTGTTTATTCCAAACGTTCATGAATTTAGGATTATACTCGGAAACAATAGCCTCTTTCGGGTCATAATCAGGAATTACTGATGAAAAATAAAGGGTCTCACCACTAACTGCCGAGAATTCATAAGTGGGACTTACAGTTATATCAACTGACTTTAAAGTTTCACCTTTCTCATCTTTAAAAGTGATGGTAGCGTTTCCTACTCCTACAGCCTTGATTATATTATCTTCAATATAGGCCACATTTTCATTAGTTGAAGACCAAGTGTATTTGAAATATGGGATTATCACTGTTTTTTCACTGATATTCATTTTTTCTTCATTCAAAACCTTTACGATGTCTGTAACCTTAAGATTTAGATGAGAATCATCCAGAAGAAAATTAACCTCATCAGTCTTACATGAAGTAAAAAAGATCACAGCCAAGAAAACCGGAAATATTTTATTATATATTTTCATAATCTTAAAATAAAGTGTTTTTAACTTTTAGAATATAAAACCGGCATTAATGAAAAGGCCGTCGCGTTTTGCATCTAAATATTCGCATGCCTGCTTGATTTTTTGGTAGTCTGTACCAAATCCCCATTTTAACGTATATCCTCCTTCTAAAATAAATTTAACCGGATAGGCTACATTAAAACTAAATCTTATTCCTATTGGAATCCTGACAGAACTACCAAGAGGAGTGTTGCTCCCTTCTACTTTAGGCATTATAGCCATTTCGTATTGTGCTAAAAAGAAAGGCATGATATCAAAGTAACCTAAGAATGTTTTACTGATTCCATAACCTAATCCGGCATTTGCAAACAACGGAGATTTATAGATATCATTTGCATCTTCAAGACTTATAAATTTTTGTCCGGGTTTGTCTGTCATGGAAAATGAAAGGTCAAACAAAAAATGATTGATTATGCCCGAACGCGTAAAACTTACTTTGGTGTCTGAAAAAATTTGTCCTCCCCATACATGCGGTTGCCAGGTAGCCATAATTCCTAATCTTGTATGTTTATCCCGAGTTCTAACCACAACATCACCATTTTTTCTATTACCTGCAAGATTTGATTCAAAATTCATTTGCGCCTCGTTTCCCCAAACTTTACCTACGCGGGCTCTACTTATTCTTTTAGAATAAGGCTGTCCTTTTTTATCTGTCTTTTGGCTATAAATGCTTACAAGATCTCCGGCCTTTAAGCCGGCATTTCTACCTATTGATATCTTGGCCGGATTCCTTTGAGTTAGAACCCCCCTCAACATTAGATCAGGGGCGTCTTTCTCAAGATTTTTTTCAAGTTTACTAACTAAACCACCACTAACAAAAGAAACAGGAAAATTTAGTGAATTATAACGTTGAGGATCTCCAATTGAAGCAATAATATCGAAAGCTTCCTCAGAGTCTACATCTACTTTATATATTGCGTAGTATTCAATACTTCTTGTTTCTGTTTTTTTACTTCCGGATTTAGTTGTAACTGGAACTTCGTAGGTATGATTAAAGAGGAAACAATAATAATTATGCATCAGTATCGGTAGATATTCATCCTTTAGATAGGTTGTAAGAGCATTTTCATTTTCCCCTCCTATCAAAGTATTAGTTGCGAATTCTATGTCTTGTTTCTGAACATTTTTAAAAGCAAGTTTTTTTAAAAGTTCATCACTCGTTCCATTAGCCGTGAGGGCATTTATTAATTTTTTCCCATATCCTTCGTTTGTAAGCATTGAGGCCAGAGTCTTCGGCTTTAAATAATTTGAGTCATTCAAAGGATTCTCTACATTCACTTTTATAGGATTTATTTTTGATTCCAATCCTACGTCCTGAAGAATATTAGCGTCTCCTGCTACGTTTACGATCCAACTCTTTGAATCATAAAAAATTTTTTTTGCATGGGATATATTATTGCTTCCAATTAGGAGAATAAAGCCCACAAAAATTGTTACTCTTAAATGATAAACACTGTTTTTCATTATAACGATATTTTAAATTTTTTACCACCACCAAATTCTATATACCGGTTGCTTAGCTCTTGCAACAGCCACTGCCGTGGCACTTTTTACTGTTTCCATATACAGCTCATGTTCATAAGCCTCACGCTGAGCCTGAAATGCCCTTTCACTATCTTCCACCTTCTGAAGGCGACTTGAAATTTCCATCATGAGAGAAGTAGACTCAGCTTGTAATTTAGGAGACACATTGTTCATCTTTGAAAGTAAAGCTGTGGCCTCGGCAGCCCCGGCTTCATTGGGTGAAGCAGACCAGGCGGCACGAGCAGCAGCCAAAATTGAAGAATTAGTTTGATCGCTTTCTTGCTGAACAAGACTCACCAACAATTGCTGTGCCTGAGCATAATGGGTTGAAATAGAGGGTATCTGCAACAGCAGCTCATAGGCTTCTGAATAATTTTGAGAAGAAGCAAGACTTTTCGCTTTAGCTATAAGGTCCGGCGCTGTTTTTTCGTAATATGAAATAATCTTTGCTTTACCTTGCTCTATTGTGGCAGCTAACTCCGGATTATTTATATTAATTTTTTTATAAGCCGACGCATAAGCTTGTTCCAGATTATTTCCCACTCCTTTCAATTCCTCATTACAACTTCCGAATAAAGTGCCGTCTACACCATTTCCTACATAAAATGTCACTGAAAGCACTATAGCAGTATGAGGAGGCACTGTAGAGGTTGTTTCCTTTCTCAGCTCTATTGCATTGGCTGTCAGAATAAAAGGTGAACTAACATTTTCTTCGGAAGAAGCAAGTCCATATTTTGTGACAATTCTTTTTAATTTATCTTCGAGCACCTTATTGGCATTGGGGGTATTGGAAGAAGAATAGACATACGGAGTCAGCACTACTTCAGGTTTATCTTGCTTTTGAGCCAATGACTTTACTATGCAAAGGGAAGAAAAAATAAATAATAATATTCGTAATTTCATATACATAATTATTTTCCGCCTAAAACTATATATGCTGAACCTTGCCCGATGGGCACCGTGGTCATGCTGATGTTGAATCTATCCAATTCTTTGGCAATAGGAGAAATAAAAGTTTCCATTGTCTGTGCTTTTGTTTTACCCTTTTTTGAGCCAAAGCCTCCGGATGCAACTTGAGAAACCAATGGAAATCTAACTTGATCATATCTTAGGGTTTCACGGCTCTTTTGATTTAAAGAGCAATTTCCGTTTACGGCATGTTCTTCAATCCAATATGTTATATATTCTGCCAGTTCTCCACTTTCACCATCAACCCTTACATTGCTTTCAAAATTCAAAGGACAGTCGTCGGCTATTTTAAATGTGATTGACCCCTCTCTTCCATTTTCTTCTATATTGGTAAAAGCAAGGTCTATTTTATGGCAGAAATTCTCAATAAATCCTCCCACAGCCTCTTTTACAAGAATAGGAGTTGGTGCACTCGATGCGGAAGAGGTACCAATATCTCCATGCAGTATTTTCTTTGACGCAGCATCAATGGTCTGTGCCTTAAATTCTATTGATTTCCTTGCTCCAAAAGGTTTGTTATCTAATGATAATTCCACAATGAAATCAGCACCAACATTACGTGTTATCAAGTCTCTTTCGCTCTCCATGACAGATCCGTCATCTTTTGATTGGACGGCTATTCCATAAGCATCCTCGGTATGAATCTGTTTTAATTCTTGTTTAAGTGAGAACATTTCATATCCTTGTTCAGCCATAACATCGCCCATTACAGCAACTGCTCCGTCCATATCCGGATCTTGTAATGCCTTTTCATAATCAGGAATTGTGCCTTCCACTACATATCCTTTTCTGATGCACCAGTCATCGGATGGAAAAACCATTATTTTTGGTTTCTTAGCATCTATAGCTTCCGCGAAGAAGCTGACAGTTAGAAGCAGGTAAAATGCAAATAAAAATCTTAATATTTTCATAGATACTTAATTTGAAAAATGGTTACCGATTCCTTTTTCTATACCGTTTTCTTGAAGCCAGTTATGAAGTCCTTTATAATCTATCGATAGATTTACCCCTACTCTTCTCCCACCCGGTACAGACATATTATTTTCACCTGTAGGATATGAAGAATTAACATCACTAACATATTTGAGAAAGTCACCTTTTTTGAAGAAATTATTAAAAAGATCTTTATTTTCTTCATACTGTTTTGGAGATACTATAGGAGGTAAATTGGCCACTCCCATCCCATGGGTGGATTGATCATAACTTATTCCATTAAATAAAGCAGCCGATACAGCATTCATTTTTGCTTGAATAATAGCTTTATCTGCATTTTTTGCTATAGCCCATGATTTAACAATTTGTTTCCCGTGTTGTCCTTGAGATGTTGTATAAACTTCCGGAACATTTGAGTTGTACTCCCATTTATATTTTTTAGCCCCGTTTACATTAAGGAATAATAAAAGGGAGAACAACACACTGATTAATAATCTTTTCTTCATGTTTATATTAAAAATAGTAGGTTTAAATATTTAATTTTAATATCTATTCGGGTTTCAAAATTATAGGTAATAAATTAATCTTTTAAATGTCTTTTAATGTCTTTTTTTTAATTCCAATTATGGAAGATGTCAACTAATTAGTTCTCTATACTTTGTAATATTCAGTCGGAATAAAAAATAGCGTGAGAGCTAATCATCGTTACTCGCTCCCACGTTTTGAGACTTTGGCTTGCTTTCAAAGTAAGAATTGACAACAGGTGCCTCACGTTGCTGCATTCTTGACTCTGATTTGAAACGGTCAGATGTCAAACCGTCAAGAATAAGTGCGAAAACATTTTTTTGTAACAATTACTTTGCAATTTCGACCCTCTTTCCCCACTTATCAATGAGGCTCCAAGAGTAGGCATGCAACTGCAAGGTTAATATTTTTAACCAACAGAGTGATAATAATTAACGTGAGTTCGAGATAAGATTAGAAAAAAGAAGGGTGGGGATTATCGACCAATTAGAGATTGATAGAGGGGTCTTAGATTGAAAACAATATGCAGCCCATGCACCCTCAAAACATTAGTGAAAAAATTGAAGAAGGAACTAGACTTGGAGTGTGCCACCTGTGCAATATTCCTATGTTCGTCATTTACGATTCCTCCAAGGCTCGTTTCCTGAAAGGGATAAAGTCAGGCCACCGTTCAGAAAGTGAAAAAAATTCATTAAAAATGATAATAAAAATGGAGAAGATAATTTATAGATTGCTGTCATACCTGCACTTACTGTACGGATAATCTTAGGAGATTTTTGGGTTGGATTATTTATGGCACTCCTCGCTTATATCAAGATCCCTTTCTATCAGTTCATTATCTATTCCATAACAATGGCAACTTATGAATATTTCTCGCAATATTCTGTGGATTCCGAAACCGGGAATAAGATTGATGCTGAAAAACTTCGTCAAATTGTAGATTCAGATCCTGTATATATTGAGAGGTTGAAGAAAGTTATTAGAAGGTTTTTATAAAATCGGGATAAAGCCATCCACTCTTTATTTTTAGTGATTATCCTGGTAAAAAAAACATTTTTTATATGAGAACTTTTGGAAAAGTTCTTCCCATTATTTATTAAATCCCCTATAAATGGGCGGATATTTCCAAAAAATATTCTCAAACAAGAAAATTTAGTATCTTCACTGTCACCCTTCATTTCTTTGGTTTTTTATGCGGATAACCATTTTATTTTTTGTTTTTGATATTCCCGGAAAATTCGTGAAGAGGGATTCGGCAACCAAGCTGTTCCCATTCTATATACAGCCTGTTGTCATCAAGATCCCGATAAGTCAAAGGTATCATGTCCGGGGTTACAGAGGTTAAGAATGGGTAACTGTTTCGGGATATAAAGTACTTGTTGCCTTCGGGAGTCATTAATATCAGTTTTGTCTTTGTAACGGCAACTTCGGAAATAATGACACCGCAAGAAACCTCCATACCCAAGGATTCATATTTCACATTGTTAATATAACTTTCGGTAAAAAGCCGGTCAATCTCTCTTACACGTTCCGAATTCTCGGGCCTCAATCGTTGCCAAATAAATTCAGATTTCTTATCCCGGTCAGCATATAAAATAATCTTGAGCTTTGTTTCATCGTCAAGGCAATAGTTCCCGAACACGAGTTTCCTTTCTTTTTTCAAGAACAATCCTAAATCCTGGTTGCCATAAAAATATAGCTGTGCCGGATTTTCTGTTTTGCCTGTCTTGAAATTAAATGTGAAATATTCATATATGCCGTTTCCCTTATCATTAACCGGAACGAATTTTAAGAATGTGACTTCATTCTGTTTTTCTCCTTCATTCCAGAAAGTGCGGTCGGGAAGTCCGTCAATCTTAATCATTGCATCATGCATTGAGACCTCGGAATAACCGGATGCGTAACTTTTTAGAACGACTCCTCCTAATCTGAGGCAAGTCAGGAAGCAGGGGAACGCCAATTTTGCCATAGGAGTTTCCAGAATACTTGATGACAAAGCATTTCCTATAGAATGTCGGGGATATCTATCTTTTAAAGCTCTAAGCAAGGGATCTAATATTAACTTGTACCGATCCTTTGTGGGGAGATGCTTGGCGTAGAAAGATTTGGTTTGATCAGCAAAAAGGAATAAGGATAGCATGAAGAAGAAAAACTCTTTCTCATGTCCTTTAATCAGAAGCCATCGGTTGAGTTTGAGATCTCTGTAATCGGGAGAAAAAATTGAATAATCCTCGGATATAAAGGCAAACAGGATATCGTATTTAATGGATCCTGACAGTTCTCCAAATTCCGATTTCATTTGGGTGGTGAAATCATCAGTATTTTCTAACATCCTCCCAAGCCAAATAAGATCTTCATTGGAGAGTCCCGTTAAATGATTCAGGCGCTTGCAAAATTCTGTTATGGCTTCTTCCCCGGCGGTTCCGTTGCGAAGGCGATTGATTGTCATCCTTCCGGCGTAACCTAAATCAGCTGCTAATTTCGATGGAGAAGCCGCAAATAAGTTGCTTATTATGATTTTACTTATCATTTCGCTATTCACCATATATACTCCGATTATTCCTGCTTGCAAAATTATGATGACTGAAACTTTATTTTACAAAATCTTAAAGTAGATTATCTATTTTGGAGATATTTGTATCATAGGGACTTTATATTGGTACAAAGTTAAGATTTTGCTCTCTTATTTTTATATAAAATTTGATAGCCCTTTATAGTCAATTTAATTTTGTGTCGTTGAAAACTTGATAAGAAATGAAAAATAAAATATTTGAAAATGAGTATCAGTCAATAAAATTTGCTTAACTTTACAAAGTCAAAGCGCCATTAGAATATAATAGTTCGAAATGCCGCTGCGACAGAAGAAGGCACAGCGAAGCAGTCCATGTCAAGGAACACTGCCAAGGTTCGAAAGTGAATTGCGACTGATGCTCACTTTTTGCTTATAATTGTCATTGGTGCCCAAAATAAATTATCTAGGTGTGCCAATCGATGATATTATTGTAGGCAAGGCGTGAGATTTATAGTCGGTCCATTCTTTCGAAGGTTTCCTTGGCAGGAGCCGGCAGAAAGAATATCTTAACGTCGGCTTACCTCTTGACAAATGGACGCAGGGCTAACAAGTCTCGCGTCTTCTTTTTCATTTTGAAAAATATTTAAACTATTCATAACCAAATGGAAAAAGTTTTGAGTATTTCTGCTAGGAATGTTTTTATTGAAATTATAGATTCACCCTTTCGAAAGAATTGGTTTGAAAGAACAGATTGCGAAGATGAAAATGTAAGGAAACTTGAAGCTTGGTATAGGGATTACTTTTCCCTATCTCGAGTCAACGAATATTTTAATGAACTACGAATCATTTGTCCTGTAGAACATTTTTATCGAATCAATCAATTTAAAACAAATATTGCTGCCATTGTTCCCCTTGAAAGCCTAACGAGGAGTAAAACCTTCAAGTTTCCTACAGGTCACCCAATTGCCAATACTGTTTATGTGGCTCATCCCTATAATCCTTCAGTTTATATACCATATGTAAACCATGAGATTGAGTTTATAAAGGATAAACTTAGAGAACTTACAGAAATAGCACAGGACTTGGGCGCTAAGGAGATCGATGTAAAAGTAATTAATGAAACCTATTTTGGCAATTCAACTCGAACTTCAACAAATTATGGAGGTTCTGTTGCGGCTAATTTTATAGGCTTTGAAGGGAATGGAAACTATAACAAAAACGTTAATAAAAATGATTTCCAGTATTTTTCCCATATTTTTAATAGACATCAAACATTTAAACCAACTTCTATAAAAGAACCTGAAGATACCATTTGGCTGCAAGGTGAGATTAATTGGCAGGGAATAATAAAACAAAGATTAAAAGGCTCTTTACTTTCTCATAAAGAAATCCTTGAAACCCGTCAAGCACAAGCAGTAAGCAATAGTACTTTAAAGCAATTTAAAGCGGATATAAAAAGTATTTATGGTCAGGTAGGTCTAGAATGGAGTAAAGAGGAAGAAGAAATGTATTCAGTTAATTCAAATTTAGTAGTTTCGGTTGATATTAAATTTGCAAAAATTGATGATATTTATAAAGAGCCCTCAGAACTTCCTAATATATTAGAAGGATTAAATGGTATAAAAAATAAAATCCTTGATGGCGTGAATTCTGAAAAGCTGTCTTCCTTTTTTAAAAATTTCACGAAAAAGGAAGATTGAAGAGTTTATTTATACTATAACTGAATCTTTAATTTAATCAATAATTATATTATGCCACTTTTTAGAGTAACAGTAAAAACGATGAAAATAAACAACGGAATTCGTATTGAAAAAGGAATGTCTGTTGATGTTGTATCGAATTCAGTGAGTAATCCTGTCTTGACAAATGGAGGGCAGTCGGTCAACGATTCTTTTATGAGAATTTATGGCATAGATCTAAAGAAACTTGGAGCCTTGAATACTGCATATCTTGATGTTCAAAGGATAGGATGACGGTTTTATTATATTTCAAATAATTATATTTAATTATGAAAGTAAATGAATTTTTCAATTTGACTACCAAGGAAGGTAGAGATAATGCTATGGAGTCCTTGCTCTGTATTAATCCTCTTTTATATTTTGGTAAAAAAATTTTGGATTCTGTTATTGATAAAGACCAGAGTTCAATGAAAGACCAACATAAAATAGCGGAAGATCTTATTCTCAAAGGAAAAGAACAAGGTGTTAAGAATATGAGAATAAAACTTAAATCTGACAAAGGATTTAAGTTATCAGTTCCCATAGAGGGTGTTAACATAGACACGAAAGCTGGAAGTGATAATGAAATTGAAGTAGAAGTGTCGTATGCTTAAATAGAATAGTTCTCTATCTATTATGTATATTCCTTGAATGACAACTGATTCCAAAGGGAATAAACTCTGTGCTTAATTGATTGGAAAGTTTATTGGATTCCCATAAAAGGGAAAAATAAAAATCATTTTATAATAAAAGATTAAGAGCATTAGTCTCTCTAAAATTTGGCTGATTTTTCAGATGGATGGTTCCGATTGTCGAAAGATAATGGGAACTTTTCTTTTTAAACACGTCATATTGCGCCTTGAAACTATCATATCTCTTATGAAAGGATAAGATTTGATTTTGGTAATGATAGAATATTTGACCCGGAAGATTGAAAATATAAACATTTTTACCCAAGACAGCCCTAATAGTTTATTTTACCTCATTTGGATGAAAAAATCTATTGGTTATAGTTCTCGATTATCACTTAAATTTATGCTCATTTAATATTTTACACAATGAAAGGGGAAGCTCCTTTTATAAAAATTTTACGAGAGCTTTGTAATATTGCATTCAGATGGGTGGAGGGGGAAAGGGAGTGAATAATATGGACATAGCGCTGATAAAGGATGATTATACGCATAAAGAGGGGGAAGGTTTCTGTTTGAGAGGATTTTGGAAAAATCCTCCCCGTTAGCAGTGAAGTTGGCAAATAATGGGAAGAACTTTTCCAAAGTTCATATTTAAGAAAAATGAGAGCAGAAATTTCTCCAAAAGTTCACATATAAAAAGAGTTTTGGGTATTTGGCCAATACTCATTTAAATCTAACAGGTTCATGGTTCTAATACGTTCATAAATCTAATGCACGTATAAGGACGCATTAAAAACTTTATTCCCTGAAAAAACGGGAAAGGCATCGGGGAAAACCTAATGTTTTAACTCTTATATCTAAAATCGGGCATATTTATTTTTTGTAGCGTACACAGGAATAGGTTGTTTCTGAATAGGATGCCACTGAATCAGACGATCAGGAATAGGGTGGATCGGGATAGGTTACTCAGGAATAATTTGTCAGGATAGGTTGTTCAGGAATAGGGTGTTAGGGGGAAGGGTTGTTCGGGGAATCAGATGAATTTAGTCTTCGTTTCATAAGGATTGGATATATCCGTATAATTGTGAATAGAAATTATTTGTCGACAGGGTTTTACTGTTGCCGATTATAAGGAGTTTCATACGGGCACGGGTCATGGCTACGTTCATGCGTCTAAGATCGCGAAGAAAGCCTATCTGACCCTCTTCATTGCTTCTGACCATGGAAATCACGATTATGTCACGTTCCTGTCCCTGGAATCCGTCGACTGTATTTATTGAAATGAGTTTCCTGAGAGGTTTGAAAAACCTGTCTCTTTTCAGAAGCATACGAAGATATTGTGTCTGTGCCCTGTATGGAGATATGATTCCGATATCCAGTTTTTCCTCTATAAATCGGGAAATACCGATTTTTTCAATGTAGCCTTTGACCGTAATAAGGGTCAGCAGTGCCTCTTCCTTGTTTATCTTCCCAAAATTCCGGGTTACGGTTTCTTCAAACTCCGGTTCATCTGTAAAAGGAGAGGGAGAGACATTCTCATCGTGGTCGGATGTGCAGGTCAGTCTCCTGAAAATGTCAGGGTCGGATGTGTCTATCCATTCAATCGGAGTGTCAAAATCGAGTATGCTGCGATATTTCACTTCCGGGGCAGCAGTCATTTTCCCTCCGTAGAACCATCTGCTTGAGAAATTCATGATATCTTGATGCATCCGGTATTGCTTAGTCAGGAGTTTCACGCAATCCGGATGCTTCTCTACAATTCTTTCCATAAGGGATTTCCCGAGTCCGCCTTTCAAAGCTTGGTATGATTTCACAGTTGCGGGCAACTGGCAATGATCCCCGGCCAAAATTACTCTTCCGGCTCTACGGATAGGAATCCAGGTGGCAGGTTCCAGCGCCTGGGCCGCTTCGTCGATGAAAAGGGTTGGAAACGTCATGCCTTGTAAAAGACGACCGGAACTACTGACAAGTGTCGAAGCTATCACATGGGCTTGGGAGAAGAGGTCGTTGTTGATTCTTATTTCAAGTTCGGTAGCGCGGCTTTTCAGCCTGTCTATTTTCTGATGCCACGATTCGGTCTTGTTCCGGTCTTTATAAAGCTGTCGGATAGTTTTTCTTAAGCCCCATAAATCCGGGTAGGCCGGATGGGCTTCAAATCTTCTTTCGTATGTGAATGAGAGCATCTTGTCGTTTACACGACTCGGGTTTCCTATTCTAAGCACATTCAATCCTCGGTCGACCAGCTTTTCAGAAATCCAGTCAACCGCCATATTGCTTTGAGCACAAACCAGCACCTGCGGTTCACGTCTTAGCGTTTCATAAATGGCTTCTACGAGAGTGGTGGTTTTGCCGGTTCCCGGCGGTCCGTGAACGATTGCCACATCCTTGGCTTGCAGCACATTATTGACAGCCTCTTCCTGATCTTTATTCAGATAGGGAAAGTGCATAGGAGTCAAGGATAATTTGCTGACCGGAGCTTTTGAATAAATAAAATCTCTCAATTCTCCCAATCTTCCTTTAGCATTGATAGTGTAATCAATGGCATCGAACATGGCCCGATAGGAGGTCTCGTCAAAAGAAAGCATTACTCCAGCATCCCGACGTTCAGACAGTAAAGACACATCGGCCTCTTCTGAAACCACGGCCACCATCCTGTTGCCATACACATAACTTACCTCACCCTTAAACAATGGTCGGAACGAGGCGTTGAATCCGGAAGAAACAGCAAAGAACATCACGGGTCGGCCATACTCAAAGTTATGGTCGTCATCTTCATCTGCCTCCGGTCTTTGAATTTCTATCACTCGCTGATTGAGTGAATTGTAGTAGGTCCGGATCAGTCTTATGTCGGTCCAGGCGTTTCCTCTTGATTTAAGTTTATCGACTCCCTGAAGTTCTTTTATCTTTGTAAACTCATTTTTTTCTTCCTCATATTCAATCTGAAGAAGCTTTTTCTGCTGCAACAGTTCGGCTACAGCACTTCCGGGCTTTTCAGGAGGGGTTGGATGAGGAGGGTTCTTCATAGTATGATTTGTCTACTGAGAAGGCGAAACTCTTTCGGGTGAAGAGAATCACAATTGTGTAGGCAATCACGAGGCCGAAGCTGAGGATGAACGCAAATAGATTTTCATTTTTGATATGGAAGAGACCGCTGATACCGCTTATGATAAAAGGTTCGATAGCGATTGCAAGATAGTTGGCTGTCAGCACGAAAGCAAGAGCCATAGTGAGTTTTTCCGGATTATCCACGGTGTAGCTTGCCTTATCATAGAGCATAGGCTGGCAGATACCATATCCGAGTCCGGTAAGTCCTGCACCCACGAACATAGCCCATTTGTAGGGAAAGAATACGAATAGACCGAGACCCACCACAAGCATAAGGGCCGTCCAAAGGAAAGTGCCCCCTTTGAGTCGTTTCACAAACCAGCTCAGCACATAACCAGGGATAAGCACCAGGAGGAAAAATACTGAAGTGACGTCGCCGGCGATATTGCTTGGCCAGCCATATTGCACGGTGAGCTGCGAGCTATAGTTGGTGATGGCAATAGATGTGAAAGTCACAAGGAAATAAACTCCGATAAGACCCCAGATGCGACCGATGTTGAAACCGCCGGGTCCGGCTTTAACCGTGCTTTCCGGTGTCTTCTCCATTGAAGAAGCGGAATCCTTGTCTTCTTGCAATTCCTTTTGTTCCTGTCGGCTTGAAGTACTGATGCCTGGCACATTCTTTAGCCATAGGGAGAAAAAGAGGGGTATCAGGGCGGCAAGATACACCACAAACGGTAGATGCCAGTTTCTGCCTTGAATCAACCATCCTACAGCAAATGTGGCGATAACGACTGTGGAATTTGAGATGCCGGATTGCCAGCCCATCTGTTTCATTCTGTATTTTCCTGCAAATGTTTCCGCAATAAGTCCGGTAGAAAAAGGTATAAGTAATCCGGCGCCACATCCTAAAAGACAACTGATTATGATAAGCGATGTCATATCACCGGCAAACAGATACCATATAGCGCACCCGGAATAGAGGATTAATGCACCGACAATAATCGGGATTTTATGCTTCGCTTCGGATAGTTTACCTGAAAGGAGCACAAAGGGAATTATTATGAAATTGGGGAGGGTTGTGAGCAACTGCACTTCCAATTCCGGTGCATGAAGAATCTCCTTTAGCTTACCCTCCATCGGGGCCACTGCAAGGCCGGGGAGGTTGACGATCAGCGAAATCGACATGATGGCCAGATAGGTCATCATTGTGACTGGAACTTTCCCGGTCTTAACCATAACTTATTGTTGATTAGATGGATTGTTATTCTCTGAAGTTGAAGAAGCGTCTGATTTGACATCATCATCAGCTTTGGGAGCGCTTGAAGCCTCAGTTTGAGCGGGAGCCGGGGTCGTAGCGACCGGAGTTTCGGTCGTCTCAGTAGCTGAGGAAGCAGGAGTTGAAACGGTCGGCTGAAGTTTAGCGGCCTTTTGCTGGGCCACTGCTGCTTCTTCTTTGGCATTTTCCTCTTCTTCCTCCGCAAATTGTTCTGCAGCCTTAGCGAGGGCAGCTTGTGCTTCCGGAGACTTATCCCAGTGGAAGGGTACAAATGCGTTCTGGGGATTAAGCCAGCTTGCTTTCTTACAAGCAAGAATAATGAAAGGAAGCACTGTAAAGACGATACATCCAAGAATAAGGACAGTGAACCATACAGCTTTAGAACCCATTGCAATCTGACCCGGAGGGAAGAAGCTAAAGATAAAGGCCACCAAAGAAGCAAGGAATCCCACACCGGCTACGATCCATAAGAAACCATTACCTTTTTTACCGATTCTGAAAGGTCGTTTGGTATCTTTCATTGTGTAGCGCAGACGTATCACAGATGCAAACATCAGCAAATACACAATCAGATATAACAGACAGGTCAACTGCGACAGAATCTGATAAAAACTTTCTACAGAGGGCATAAGCACCATTATGAAAGAGAGAGCAGTGACGCAAGCACCCTGTACATAAAGCATATTGCTTTGAACTCCATGTTTGTTGGCTTTCTGGAAGAATCTTGGAAGATACCCGGCCTGACCTACAGCGAAAACTCCCTTGGAAGGACCTGCAACCCATGTCAATACTCCGGCGAGCACACCGATAGCAAGAGCCACGGCCATGATCGGAGCAAGCCACTTAATATGAAGGGCCGAGAAATACATGTCGAACCCCTGAAGAAGACTCTGCACGAGATTGATGTCTTTAACCGGTAGAATCACACCAAGGGCATACGTGCCAAGCACGAATACCAAGACGGTGGCTATTGTGCCTATGAGGATAGCCTTGGGATAATTAACGGTAGGATTCTTAATATCCCTTACGTGGACACCGCTCATCTCCATACCGGCATAAAAGAGGAAGATAGACACCGCAAATATTATATTGTTGAAATTAGAAAAGTCGGGAATAAAACTTTCGTGCCAGTTCATCTGAGAGTGACCGCCGATGCAAAGGAAGATGACGCCACACACCACGAGGATTCCGGCAGGAATAATAGTTCCAATCAAACCACCAATCTTGGAAGCCTTCCCTACCCACGTCATACCTCGCAGGGAGATAAGGGTGGCTATCCAGTAGATGGCAAGCACCACGCAGATCATATACCATTTATTGGCGGCTATATGACTGTCGTAGACATGGTCCATGCCAATGAAAGCCAGGGCGACACCGCCAAAGGTCAAAACTGTGGGATACCAGATAGTGCTCTCCACCCATTGGAGCCAGATGCCAAGGAATCCCAGTTTTTCACCGTAGGCTTCACCCACCCAGCGGAACATACCGCCTTGCTGATACGGGAACATCGCAGCAAGTTCTGCCGCCACCAGCGAAACGGGTACCAAAAACACTATAGCAGCCAGGATATAATAGAAAGCGGAACTCACTCCATATTCAGCTTCCGCAGGGAGACCACGCAGGGAGACCACTGCAACGATATTCATCATAGCGAGAGTGAAAACTCCCATTTTGGCAGCTTGCTTTATGGTGCCTTTTGATTGAACTGCTGTCGCCATATTTGATCGGGTTTTAATTTTTAGACTGTAGTTTATAGTTTGTGGTTGATTGGTTTGTTTTTATAACAATAATAAAGGCTAAAAGTATTAATCTGCTACGATTTTTATTTTGTCGCCCTTAAAGATGCCGAGGTCGAGCTTATTCATAAATGATTTAATGACAGCCTGGGCCTTAACGGAATTACCCGCATCATCCAAAGGAGGAGCAAAAGCGGCAATACCAAACAGGCCGGGCATCACGCCCATCACTCCACCACCTACTCCGGTTTTGGCCGGTATGCCTGAAGTGAAAAGCCAGTCACCGGTGTGCTGATAGAATCCAACGCTGGCAATCATCGAAGTGATCTTGGGAGCGATTTCCTTGTCGAACACCTGCAGCTTGCTCACCGGATTGAAACCACCGTTGGCAATCGTAGCGCCCATTATGGCAAGCTGGGAGGATGTGATGCCTAAGGAACATTGACGGGTGTAGAGATCAAGGCTCATATCCACATCGTCGTAGATCCTATTATAGTTTTTAAGCAGCCATGCTATTGCATGGTTGTTGAAATTAGTGGCGGTCTCGCTTTCATACAGTTCATCGATCAAGACAGGATCAGAAGCGCATAAAGCCGAGATATTTTCTGTGATAGCTTTCCACTTGTCTTCGGAATCGCCTTGCGGGGCTACCATGGAACAAGCTGAAATGGCTCCCGCATTCACCAAAGGTGTGGAGGGATGATCGTTTTCCAATAAGAGTGCAAAAATCGAATTGAAAGGAAGCCCTGTGGCATCTGCTCCGATCTTTTCAAGCACACCCTCGGGAGTGTGTTGAATCATTGCCAGAATAGCCGTAGGAACTTTGGAAACCGATTCGATGCCGAATTTGAACTCTGTGTCGCCGAAATTAAAGCATGTGCCGTCGAGTAATGTGATACTAAGTCCGAAGAGATTCGAATCGACATTGGCAAGATATGGGATATAATTGGCATTTTTACCGCCTGTCAAGTTTTTCACTTCCTGGTAGGCTTCGGTTGCGGCGTTTTTTATTTGGGAAATGGTCAGGTTTTTTTCCATAATGCAATTGTAAAGTTAATAAAAAAATTGACAGTCCGGAGACTTTCCGAACTGTCAATATAACAAATTTTTCTATGTAAAGGTTTAGACTTATTTGCCCGTATGGTTGAATGCCCTCTTCTTGAGAGGAATATTCTTCTCCATAGCGATACGAGTTGTTGTAGGATACTCGAGTGCATTGAGTTCAGCAACAGAACTTTTGATGTCGCCGATGAGCTGGTCGCACATATCGCGGCTGAACCCTTGCTTGCAAAGCACACGCATCACTACGGTTGTCTCGATATTAGCCGGCATAGCGTAAGCAGGCACCATCCAGCCGTGCATCTGAAGCTTGTCCTGGAGGTCGTAGAGCGTCCATTTGGCTGTGGCTTGCACTTCCGGTTTCATCTTCCAGACCACGATCGGGTTTGGAACCTCATCACTGTAGTTTACGAATTCAGGCATTTGAGCCAACTGGTCGTGGAGATACTTGGCAATTGTCAGCGAATTATACTGTACTTCCTTGTAGCCTTCGAAGCCAAGTTTGATAAACTGATAGTACTGACCAAGGATCTGAGCTGCGGGACGTGAATAGTTAAGACCAACCTGTGTAACCTCGGCGCCGAGATAGTCTACCGTGAATGCCATGTCGCCGGGGAGATACTGTTTGTCTTTCCAGACAACCCAACCGAGACCCGGGTAAACGAGACCGAACTTGTGGCCCGATGTGCTGATGGAAAGCACCCATTTAAGACGGAAGTCCCATTTCTTTTCCGGGAAGAGGAACGGAAGGATATAACCACCGGTGGCAGCGTCAACGTGGATACATACCTCATTTCCGGTCTCCTTGTTGTATTTTTCGAGAGCAGCGTCGAGAGCCTCAACATCATCGTTAAGGCCGGTCCAGGTGACACCCTGTATTGCCACTACACATATTGTGTTTTCATCACACATCTTGATGGCTTCATCGATATCGAGAGTTATGCTCTTTTCAGTGAGAGGCACCTGACGCATTTCGATGTTCCAAAGGGTAGCGAATTTTTCCCATACCACCTGATACCCGGCAGAGATAACGAAATTCGGCTTGTCGTAAGGTTTGCCTGCTTTCTTTCTGCGTTCTATCCAACGTTTCCAGGCAGCGATACCACCGAGCATACATGCTTCAGAAGAACCGATTGCCAACGCACCGGCTTTCCAACGGTTGGTCTCCGGAGTGTTCCACAGATTGGCAACAATGTTGATACATTTCTGACACATCACGGCCACGCGTGGATATTCAGTTTCATCGATATAATTAACATTGATGGCTTCGTTCATCAATCTTGTGGCGTAATCATCCATATAGGTGGTTACAAAAGTACCGAGGTTTAGACGTGGCTGAGTCTGAGCGTAAGTCTCGTCTTTCACCATCTGATAAGCCACTGAAGGAATAGTCGGGCCATCGGGTATTTTTTGTTCCGGAGCGGGATTTAGCATGGCATTTGTGCCGAAAGCATCGCTCTTAGCGTCGCCTTGTCTGAAATTGGGGTCAATCATAATTTTGTTTTTTTAGAATGTGATTATTTTTGAATGTTTCTCTACTTTTTATAACGAAGAACAATGAGTATGGTTCATTCATATTTTGTTAAAAAAGCAATCGAGAAAATTATTATAGCAGGGATTTTATTGATGGATAGAGACTTGGGGAGATAGGAGAGGAGTAATGGGTTTTGTGAGGAATTCTATATTTCTTAATTTTGAAGAAACTTCTTTTCGATGGGTCATAAGGCAGAAAAATTGTGAAAGGAATTGTAGGAAGAATAAACCGAGATATAGTAAGATTGAGCGTGCCGACAATCGTGAGCAATATCACGGTGCCGTTGCTGGGTATTTGCGACACGGCCATTTCCGGTCATCTCGGTAGCGATCTTTATCTGTCTGCCATCGCCGTTGCATCTGTGATGTTCAATGTGGTCTACTGGATCTTCGGATTCCTTCGGGGAGGCACCACGGGACTGACGGCAAATGCTTTGGGAGCGGGTCTCGAATCAGAAATTTCAAAGGTGTTCTATCGTTCACTGATCATTGCCTTCACAGCGGGTTTTCTCCTTGTCATTTTCCAATATCCTCTTTTCAGCTTTCTGTGGATGATAACCGGAGCTGGCCCTGAAATCCGAGGATTCGTGGGAGAATATTTTGCAATCAGAATTTGGGATGCTCCGGCCCTTCTTGCAATTATAGCTATCAGCGGGTGGTTTGTCGGCATGCAATCCACCTTCTATCCCATGGTGATAGCGATAGTTACCAATATCATCAATATCCTGACGAGTTATCTATTGGCCTTCCCATGCGGCCTGGGGTTCAAAGGGGTGGCTCTTGGCACCGTGATCGCAAATTGGATAGGGTTGGCTGTGGCTGTCGGGTGCATATATTGGTTCAGACGAGGACGCCCTTTGAAATGTGTTTTGTCCAACCTTCTAAACGGGGACTGGAGACGATATTTCTTTGTTAACGGGAACCTGTTTTTGCGTTCATTTTTTATCATCTGCGTCACGATGGGGGTGACAGCGGCCGGAGCACGTCTGGGGAACCTTACGCTTGCAGTGAACGTAATCATCATGCAATTTTTCCAATTTTTCTCATTCTTCATGGATGGGTTCGCATATAGCGGAGAGGCAATGGTGGGACTTTATTGCGGGGAAAGGAATCTCAGGATGATCAGACTTAGCGTCAGATGCCTCCTGATATGGACTATGGGCGTCAGCATATTCTTTTCCTTACTGTATTTTGCCGGCATAGAAGCCATAACATCTCTACTGACAGATTCCTTAAACGTTATAGCAGGTGTTGAAGATCTGACCTTGTGGGTATGTCTGATACCAATAATCTCGTGCTGGAGTTTCATATATGACGGATTTTATATCGGAGTGACCGCTACTTTCCGGATGATGCTATCCACGCTCATAGGCGGGATTGCCTTTTTTGCCATATTATCTCTTAACTATCTATCCCTTATTCCTTTCGAGGGGAATGAAGTGATATGGACCGCTTTTCTCACCTACCTCCTTTTCCGAGGTCTTATACTTGTATTTCTATGGCCTCAGACAGTCAGACTCACGAATAGTTCACCGACAGTCACAGAGGTTGGATAAACAGGTTTGCAGAGGTTGGGTAAATAACTTAATTTTGCAACAAGAAGACATCTCAAATCGGGTCATGGGAATTGGGTGACTTTAGGCTGGGATGTCCGAAAAATAAAAATAGAAATTTAACGAAACATTATATAACAATGGATTTTATTGAAGAATTAAGCTGGCGTGGAATGATACATACGGTTATGCCGGGCACTGAAGATGAACTTAAAAAAGGGATGACAACTGCCTATCTTGGTATAGATCCGACAGCCGACTCCTTACATATAGGACACTTGTGCGGGGTTATGATGCTTCGCCATTTCCAACGTTGCGGCCACAAACCGTTAGCTCTTATAGGAGGGGCTACGGGAATGATCGGAGACCCCTCGGGGAAAAGCGCGGAACGCAACCTGCTTGACGAGGCCACTTTGCGTCATAACCAGGAAGCCATAAAGAAGCAATTGTCCCGTTTCCTGGATTTCGACAGCGATGCTCCCAATAAGGCAGAGATGGTGAATAATTACGACTGGACAAAGGATGTGACCTTCCTGGATTTCGCCCGTGAAATCGGCAAACACATCACCGTAAACTATATGATGGCTAAGGATTCTGTGCAGAAGCGTCTCAACGGTGAGGCACGCGACGGGCTGAGTTTCACAGAGTTCACTTATCAGTTGCTACAAGGGTTTGATTTCCTTACCCTTTACAAGGATAAAAATTGCAAGCTTCAGCTTGGAGGAAGCGACCAATGGGGAAATATCACAACAGGCACCGAACTTATACGGCGCAAATTGGGTGGCGAGGCTTATGCCCTGACCTGTCCCCTAATCACCAAACCTGACGGCAGTAAGTTCGGAAAAACAGAAAGCGGAAACGTTTGGCTTGACGCCCGCTACACCTCCCCCTATAAATTCTACCAGTTCTGGCTCAACGTGAGTGATGCGGAGGCCGAGAAATATCTCAAGATCTTCACATCACTGACACGTGAGGAAATCGAGACTTTGGTGGAGGAGCATAACCAGAATCCCGGTGCGCGCCCGATGCAGAAAAAATTAGCAGAAGAGGTGACAGTGATGGTGCATGGCCGTGAAGAATACGACAAAGCATTGGAAGCCAGTCGCATTTTGTTTGGGAATGCCACTGACGATGCGTTGAAAAATCTTGATGAGAAGACATTCTTAGAGGTTTTTGAGGGAGTGCCAACTTTTGAAGTTAGCAAAGAGAAAATAGAGGCCGGAGTGCCTATTTTAGACCTTCTGGCAGTGGAAACACAAGTTTTCCCTTCAAAAGGAGAAGCCCGCAAGATGGTGCAACAAGGAGGTGTGAGCGTCAACAAGAAAAAAGTGACCGACCCGAATGCCTCAACAGATGCTGAATGGTTGCTTAACGGCAAATATATCCTATTGCAGAAAGGAAAGAAAAACTATTTCCTTGTAAATGCCCAATAAGCACACGGGAGCAGGGATTTGGAAAAAATCCATATATTTGCATATAGAACAGCAAACTAATTGCTTATGAACATGCGATTTCCATTCATATATTCCATATTGTTTGCCTTGACTTTTTCTTTAGCTTTTGTTTCATGTAAAGATAAAGAAAAGCCAACGCCTCAACCCCCGGTAAAGGTGAAAATTCTGGAAGTGATGCCTTCCGGTTTGTCAGAAACTCGTGAATTTTCAGGCACGGTGTCGTCTGCTTCCACCACGAATGTAAGTTTTGCAGTGGCGGGTACCATAACGAATCTTTATGTGGAAGAGGGACAGAAAGTGAGTAAAGGGCAACTTCTCGGAAAAGTCAGGAGTGGCGATTATGAGAACGCCTACAATATCGCAATGGCGGAACTTGCAGAGGCACAAGACGGTTATGACAGGCTGAAGAAGCTTCATGATGCAAATGCACTGCCCGAAGTGAAATGGGTGGAAATCCAGCAAAAACTTAAACAGGCCCGGAATGCGGCTGAAATATCGCAGCGAGCGCTCGATGATGCCAGTCTCCATTCCCCTGCTTCGGGTACTGTCACCCGGAAATTTGCTGATGTAGGGCAGACCGTTGTTCCGGTGGAGCCTGTATATGAGATAGTTTCTACCGACAATCTCACCATCGACATAAATGTGGGAGAGAATGAGATCGGTTCTTTCTCCCAAGGTCAGAAAGCGCAGGTTTATCTCGAAACTACCGGCACGGAGCCTGTAGAAGGGAAAGTGTCACAAAGAGCAGTGGTTGCCGATCCACTGACAAGGTCTTACACGGTGAAGGTCTCCATCCCCAATAAGGAAGGCAAGATACTACCGGGGATGATCGGAGATGTTAAATTTGAAAGCATCACCGGTCAGAAGCTCTCTGAAACTCCGGAAATCACACTGCCCTCGGGAGCTATACTGCTCAACAATGATAATCGTTGGTTTGTGTGGATAGCAAACGACAGCGTGGCAGAGCGACGCTTTATCACTACAGGACGACCGGTAGCCTGCGGTGTGACAGTGGAGTCCGGTCTAAACCCGGGCGACAAGGTAATTGTGGAAGGTATGCAGAAAGTGGGCACAGGCACACGTCTAAATTACTAAAGAAACCATGGCCGAGGAAACAAACTCATCTTCTACCGGCCAGAGTCTGTCGTCAGCTCCGGCCCCGGCTCCGCGTCCCAATCCTATTGTGGCGATGGGGATGAAATACAGCCATCTTATCATCCTCATCCTATCTCTCCTCATGGCTTTCGGTGTCTATTCCCTTGAAGTGATGAATAAAGAGGAATTCCCCGCTTTCACAGTGCGCGAAGGTGTGGTGGCAGCTCTTTATCCGGGAGCCTCAACCGAGCAAATGGAGCAGGAGGTGCTCAAACCTCTTGAGGACTACATTTTCTCTTATAAGGAGGTGAATAAAGGAAAAACCCATGCCCAGGTCACAGCTGGGGAGGTGATAATCTTCGTGGAACTGGACGACGATGTGAAAGACACTGACAGCTTCTGGAATGAATTCAAGCTCGGCATGGAGATGGAAAAGCTGAAACTTCCGGCCGGAGTACTTGGAGTTGAGACAATAAGCAATTTCGGGGCAACATCGTCTCTTCTAATAACCATGCAGAGCTCCGACAAGACTTATCGTGAGCTTGGCGAATATATGGACCGTCTTATGGATGCCATCCGCCCCGTAGAGAGTGTAGGAAGCATGACTGTCTATGGCAAGCAGATGGAGCAGATTGCAGTATATTTAGACCCCTTGAAATTAAAGCATTACGCACTACGTGAGGAGGTGTTGGGCGCGACGCTTCTGGCCCAGGGTTTCAAAACAGCCGGAGGGAGCCTCCGTCAACACGACTATTCTCGGCCGATATATGTGGAAAGAGCTGTCAATTCTGTTGAGGATGTAGCGGAAATGATAGTGTTGTCGACACCCGACGGCTCGATAGTGAGACTGCGGGATGTGGCAGAGATCCGCAGAGAATATCCTGATCCGGAAAGCTATATCACCAACAATTTTGAAAACAGCATTCTCCTCAGTATCGGAATGAAAGAAGGCTTCAATGTGGTGGAAATGGGCAAGGAGGTGCAAAAACGAATTGACAGGTTCAAAGAAACCATTCCCGAAAGTGTCACTCTATTCAATATCACCGACCAGCCTGTTGTGGTGAACGACTCTGTCAATTATTTTCTTGTGGAACTCCTCATTGCAGTTATAGCCGTCCTGGTGGTGATTATGATTCTGCTTCCGTTCAAAGTGGCTATTATCGCCGCAATGACAATTCCAATATCGATCTTCATATCAATCGGCCTGTTTTATGCATTCGGAATTGAACTGAATACGGTGACTCTGGCTTGTCTTATCCTATCATTAGGTATGATAGTTGACAACTCTGTTGTGATTATCGATGATTATGTGGAACTCATTTCAGAAGGAATAGACCATTTCACAGCCACATTAAGGGCCGGCACCGAGTTCTTCAAGGCAATTTTCTCGGCCACTCTGGCTATTTCAATCACATTCTTCCCCTTCTTAATGACGGTGAAAGGCATGTTCCGTGATTTCATCACAGATTTCCCCTGGGGTCTGACTATAATCCTTTTTGTTTCCCTGATAATAGCGGAGCTTTTGGTGCCTTTCCTGCAATATAAGCTTATCAAGAAACCGATCTATAAGCTCCAGGAAGATGCATTGAAATCGGGAAGAAAGAAATTTTCGATCTTCTCATTGATGCAGAAGGGTTACAATTGGCTCATAACACTATGTTTTAACTGGCGGAAAACAACAATTGCGATAGGGGTTCTGTTTGTGGCTTTGGGAGCTTATCTTATGGTTACATCCCCGCTGCAGCTCATGCCGATAGCTGAAAGAAACCAGTTTGCAGTAGAGATCTTCATGCCTGCCGGCACGACAGTGGAACGCACCTCCGAAGTGGCTGACTCTCTGGAACGAATACTCTCCAAGGATCCGAGGGTAGTATCGATCGCCTCTTTCCATGGGTGTTCCTCGCCACGCTTCCAGACCACATACGCGCCGCAAATCGGAGGGCCGGACTACGCCCAGTTTATTGTGAACACAAAAAGCAACCAGGCTACAATAGATGTTCTGAACGAATATACCCCTATTTATGAAGGATGGTTTCCCGACGCTCTGATCAGATTCAAGCAATTGAACTATTCGCCGGCACAGAATCCGGTGGCAGTAAGGTTTTCAGGTCAAAGCTATCCTCAACTGCAAGATGTGGCGGATTCAGTAATGGTATTGGCACAGACTGTTCCCGGCCTCAGAAATGTCCACACCTCCCTGGGTAATCCTCTTATGTCGGTATTGGTTGAACCGGATCCTACCCGCTCTCAACGTTTGGGGATAAACAGTGTGATTCTGGAGACCACACTCGGGATGCGCTACAGCCCCGGAGTGCCGGTGGCTACAATGTGGGAAGGAGACTATGGGGTGCCGGTGGTATTGAAAACATCCGCATCTAAAGCCGGGAATCCCTCAGAACTTCTGAATGAACCCATACCCGCAACTATAGTAGGTAATGTCCCGCTGAGCCAGATAGCCCGTATCAAGCCCCAACTGCACTATGGGACTCTCACGCACTACGGAGGTTTACCCACTGTGGAGGTAATCGCCGATCTTCAGAGAAATCTGAACGCCGTAGACCGTACGAATGCCCTTCTTGACAGCATAACAAAGCATATCACTTTGCCGGAGGGAGTAGAGATGAAAGTTGGCGGCGAATACGACACAAATATGAGCACTCTCCCGGAAATCATACTGGGACTTGTGATTTCAGTGGTCATAATATTCTTTATTATTTTATTGCACTATGCGCAGGTGAGCACTTCGGTTATTCTTTTGGTGAGTCTGCTCCTTGCTCTGCCGGGCGCCGGTATAGGCCTTCGCATACAGCCGTCCCCCTTATCGATCACCTGTGTGCTCGGTCTTGTGTCTCTTATGGGTATTCTGGTGAGGAATGCCATCGTTTTGATTGATTACGCAGAAGAGCTGAGGAATCAGGGACAGACAGCCAAGGATGCTGTGTTTAATGCTTCCAAAAGAAGGATGCGACCTATTTTTCTTACGTCGGCAGCCGCTACAATGGGTGTGCTCCCTATGATTATCGGAAGCAACGCCCTTTGGAAACCGATGGGTGTGGTGATATTCTGGGGCACTCCGATCACCATGATTTTCATCCTCACAGTGATACCTGTGGCTTACTGTATGGTGAAAGACCGTGGGAAGGAGGCCAATGAACCCTTGGCTGAACCCCTTGAAACTCATTTGTTGTAAGCTTATGAAAAGAGGAACTGAAAGGAAATATCCGTCCGGTCTTAGGGCATTAGCAATGGCATTGCTGTTTATGTTTCCGGGAATTGGCGGCCACTTCAGAGCCATGTCTCAACAGCGTGATACATTGCTGACCCTCAACCAATGTGTGGCAATGGCTTTGGAAAACAATCGGAAAGCCGTCAACGCGCGCAACAATGTAGAAGCGGCTGTGAATTTGCGGAGGGAAGCGTTCACGAAGTATTTCCCCGAAATTTCGGCTATAGGAATGGCATTCTGGGCAAACCATGACATCATCCAATATAATCTTCTTGATATTATAGAACTCGGGATAATCAAAAACGGGAAAGTGGCCGGAGTGCAGGCACTTCAGCCTGTATTCACCGGAGGCCTCATTGTAAACGGCAACAAACTTGCAGAGGTGGGAGAGGAAGTGGCCCGGTTGCGACGTCAGCAAACTGAGAATGAATTGAGGCTCACCACAGAGACTTTGTTCTGGAAACTAAACACCCTGAAATCGACGATGGAGGTGGTTGAGACGGCCGTGTCTTTCCTCGATACACTGGAAAATCAGGTGAAAGTGGCTGTGGATGCCGGCCTGGTGACTCGCAACGACCTGCTTAAGGTGCAATTGAAGCGCAACGGGTATATGGCCGATAAAGTAGACCTGGAAAACGGCATCGCTTTAGTGAAGATGCTTTTGGGACAGTATGTGGGACTCGGAACACAAGGCAACATTGAAATCGCTGCTGAAATGCCGGGAGAGGTTCCCCAATATCCTTCCGAACTCTACACTCCTTCGGAAAATGCCCTCCCTCTAACATCCGACTATCAGCTACTGGAAAAGAATGTAAGAGCCAAGACGCTGGAAAAACGGATGGAGATCGGGTCGAATCTGCCGACGGTGGCTCTCGGTGCGGGCTGGTATTATCACGATCTTTTTAAGCAGAATCATAATTTCGGAACAATTCAGATTGGAGTGGACATACCGCTGACCGGATGGTGGGGTGGAGCATACGGTATAAAACGTAGAGACCTTGAGCTTAAAAATGCAAAAAATGAGCTTGAAGATCTTTCCGAACAGCTCCGGATAGAGATGCAGGATAAATGGAATAATCTTACGGCAGCTCATCGAAAAATGGAGATCGAGAAGCTCGGAATAACTCAAAGTGAAGAGAATCTTTATCTTAACAGAATGTTCTATGAGGCCGGAATGTGCACTTTGTCAGACCTGTTGGAAGCGGAGACATACCGAAAGGAGGCTGCCGACCGTTATGCCTCTGCATACGGTAATTTCTGCACTGCCCGTGCAGCCTATCTGATCGCCACCGGCAGGTGATTTTCCTTGTTTCTACGGCCATTTTGTGCACTATTAAATTATTTTGTGCAATTCTTAGGTTTTTCTTTGTTTTTATTTTTATATTCGCTAAAAATATTAGTGTGGACGCGATTTTAAGCAAATCTTTAAGTTCCCGCTATAAAAAACAACTGAGATGGGAAAACCTAAACTTGTCATATCTTCCGGAGCAGGTATAAGCGCAGAAAGCGGGATCTCCACTTTCCGTGATGCCGGAGGGCTTTGGGAAAACTATCCGGTGATGGAAGTCTGCTCAGCCGACGGGTTTGAAAGGAATCCGAAACTCGTGCATGATTTCTATAATGCCCGACGTAAAGACCTTGCCTCCAAATTTCCTAACGATGCCCATAAGATATTGGCCGAACTTGAAAAAGATTTCGATGTCTATGTGATTACCCAGAATGTCGACGACCTCCATGAAAGAGCCGGCTCATCGAAGATTCTCCATCTCCATGGAGAGTTAATGAAGATACGTTCTGTCAGGAATCCGGAATATATTGAATCCCTCGATATGGAGCATCTTGAGACAACACCGGAAACCCGAGGCAAGAACGGTGATTTGATGCGTCCGCATATTGTCTTCTTCCAGGAGGCTGTGCCAAATATGGAACTTGCAGCCGAGTGGGTGCATGAAGCCGATATATTTGTGGTGATTGGCACATCTCTCAATGTATATCCGGCCGCCGGATTGCTTCATTATGTGCGTCCTGATATACCTGTATATTACATAGATCCCAATCCGGCCAACATCACAATCACAACCCCCGATGTGCATATAATCAAGGCAAAGGCAACAGAAGGCCTTCGTCTATTGCGTGATATTTTGCAAAACTATAACCATGGCTAAAGTAAAAGGTGCTATAACAGTTAATGTAGACCGTTGCAAAGGTTGCAATCTGTGTGTGGTGGCGTGTCCTACCGACACTTTAAGTCTCCAGCCTAACGAGGTGAACGACCGGGGCTACCATTTCGCTTATATGGAAAAACCGGATAATTGCACAGGATGCGCCTCATGTGCCTGGGTTTGCCCGGATGCATGCATTGAAGTCTATCGTGTCAGAGTGGATTAAGACCCATTTCCCCTGATACTTTATGATTAAAAAAGAAAAACAATTACAAACTTAAAAATAGAGTAAGGCAGTGACTGGAGAAGTGACCCTAATGAAAGGTAACGAAGCCGTAGCCCTCGCTGCTATCCGGTATGGATGCGACGGCTATTTCGGTTACCCGATAACCCCTCAAAGTGAAGTGTTGGAGACCCTGGAGGCTGAAATGCCCTGGGAGACTACCGGCATGGTGGTGCTGCAGGCCGAATCGGAGGTGGCAGCAATAAATATGGTTTATGGAGGCGCCGCAACCGGTAAAGCAGTGATGACCTCCTCTTCATCGCCCGGTATAAGTCTTAAGCAGGAAGGGATTTCCTATATTGCCGCGGCAAGGCTCCCGGCCCTTATTCTTAATGTGATGAGAGGAGGTCCCGGACTGGGGACTATCCAGCCCTCCCAGGCGGATTATTTCCAGGCGACAAAGGGAGGAGGCCATGGTGACTATCATCTGATTGTGCTTGCTCCGTCGTCGGTACAGGAAATGGTAGATTTTGTGGCACTCGGTTTTGACCTCTCTTTTAAATACCTTACTCCGGCAATGATTCTTGCCGATGGCATCGTAGGCCAGATGATGGAAAAGGTGGTGCTTCCACCCCAGCGCCCGCGTCGCACGGATGAGGAAGTGAAGAAACAATGTCCCTGGGCAGCCACCGGGAGAACCGGCTTGCGCAAACGTAACGTTGTCACTTCCCTTGAGATGGAGCCGGCATTGATGGAGGTTAACAACCATAAGTTGCAGGCTGTTTATCATGAAATTGAGCAAAATGAGACACGCTGGGAGGCTGTTGGAGTTGAGGATGCCGATTATCTGATTGTGGCTTTCGGCTCTGTGGCCAGGATCTGCGAAAAGGCTCGCGAACAGGCGGCAAAGAAGGGTATAAAGACCGGTATCTTCCGTCCTATCACCCTCTGGCCTTTCCCGAAAGAAGAGCTGTTGAAAGCGGCGCAAGGGAAGAAGGGGATTCTTGTAGTGGAACTGAATGCGGGGCAGATGATTGAGGATGTAAGGCTTGCCGTACACGACAGCCTGCCGGTAGAACATTTCGGAAGGCTGGGAGGAATCATTCCGTCACCCTCTGAAATTGTCGATGCTCTTCAGGAAAAATTAATATAGGACCCACATCCCGAAAAGTCCTATTCAAAATAAATTAAAGCATAAAGCAGTGGATATCAAAGATATTATAAAAGAAGAAAACAAGGTGTATGCCACCCCACATCTACTTGAGGAGACCGACATGCATTATTGCCCCGGGTGTAGCCACGGCGTGGTGCATAAACTCGTGGCCGAGGTGCTCCATGAGATGGGTCTGACTGAAACCACAGTGGGAGTTTCTCCGGTGGGATGTGCCGTATTTGCCTACAACTACATAGATGTCGACTGGGTAGAGGCTGCACATGGCAGGGCTCCGGCTGTAGCCACGGCAGTGAAACGCCTATGGCCCGACAACACGGTTTTCACATACCAAGGCGACGGAGATATGGCTGCAATCGGCACTGCGGAAAGCATCCATGCCGCTAATCGCGGAGAGAACATAGTGATGATTTTTGTCAACAATGCAATCTACGGTATGACAGGAGGCCAGATGGCTCCCACCACTTTGATTGGACAAAAAACGGCTACCACTCCCTATGGACGCCGTGTGGATCTGAACGGCCATCCGCTTGAAATCACCGAACTTATGAAACTTCTTGACGGCACATGCTATGTGACTCGTCAGGCGGTTCACACCCCGGCAGCCGTAAGAAAAACTAAGGCCGCTCTTAAAAAAGCCTTCCAGAACTCTCTCGAAAAGAAAGGCACATCAGTGGTGGAAGTGGTGTCTACTTGTAATTCAGGTTGGAAAATGTCGCCTGAAGCGGCCAATAAATGGATGGCCGAAAATATGTTTGCAAAATATCCGCTGGGCGATTTAAAGGATATATGATATGACAGAAGAAATAATCATTGCAGGTTTCGGAGGTCAGGGAGTGCTCTCGATGGGTAAGATCCTTGCATATTCCGGATTGATGGACGATAAGGAAGTGACTTGGTTTCCGGCCTATGGTCCGGAGCAGAGAGGAGGCACAGCTAATGTCACTGTGGTGCTTTCCGATGAAAAAATTTCATCGCCGGTGCTCGATGCCTACGACATTGTAATAGCCCTTAATCAGCAGAGTCTTGATAAATTCTCTTCAAAAGTGAAGCCCGAGGGAGTATTGATATATGATACCAACGGTATTCACAAACCTCCCACACGCGACGATATACGTGTTTTCCCGATAGATGCCATTGGGGCTACTTTGGAAATCGGGAATCCTAAAGCCTACAATATGGTGGTGATGGGTGCTTTGCTCGAGGTGATGCCCTATAAAATTCCAATGGAAATGGTGGTGAAGGGCCTTAAGAAATCATTGCCGGAGCGCTATCACAATCTGATACCTCTAAATGAACAGGCTATCGAAAAAGGCCGCTCATTGATAAAGCACTGATACTCGAATATTTTCAAAGATGGTGGTGTGTCAAAAATCAATATTTTGACACACCATCCTATATTTCAGGGGTAAGGATTAGAGGTTACAATATTTCTGAAGATTTCAGAGAGACATGAGTATCCGTAACCACAAGTTCTGCAAAGGCACCTTCAATCAGAGGATAATTCATATCTACATGCCCCACCGGAAAATTGTAGGCAATTGGTATATCTGTGGATATAGGGCTATGATCCACCAGATCATGAATCATATCCTCCATAGTCTCAAAATTGGCATCCGGCCTGTATTCAGTGAATTGTCCGAAAATTATTCCTTTCACTCTGAGGAGAGCCTTTGATAGTAGCATACGCCAAAGCATTCGGTTCACTTTATAAATAGGTTCGCTGATATCTTCGAAGAAGAGGATCACATCCCTGTCATTCTCATCAACATCAAGGATATCATAGCGCGTATCTGCCAGGTCGGTCAGGACCGCCAGATTGCCTCCTCTCAATACTCCACGTGCCGTTCCCACCCGGTTGTATCTATGTGGCGCTGCCTTGTAGTCGAATTTACCCCCGTTCTCAAGCATATCAAAAAGAGCCAGGGTGCAGGGATCATCGCCGGGAAGTGTGGCAAGATGTTTACACATAGGGCCATGAATTGATGCAACCCCACTCCGATACCAGGCGGCCAAAAGGGCCGAGACATCGGAGAATCCTATTATCCATTTAGGATTTGAGGATATAAGTGGATTTGGAAGATCTGATAGCATCTGACAGCACCCGTAGCCGCCGCGAGTGCATAATATCGCTTTTATTTCCCAGTCTTGAAGAGAGTCAATAAGGTCAAGCAGTCTGTCTCCCTTAGACGCCGAATAGGTGCCACTTTGACACCCCAAGGCATGGTCCGTCAATACAGGCTCATATCCCCTTTGAATCAAAGCCTTCATAGCACCTTCCACATACTCCTCTTTCACGGGAGATGCAGGTGAAATCAAAGCTATCTTGTCGCCGCTTTTTAGCGGGGAGGGGAAAATTATTCCGTTCTCGCTCCAAAACATTACGTAGTTTTTTTCAAATATAGTCAAAAATGATTAGCCCTGTGTGAATCGGGCGAAAAATCCCCTATTAATCTGCAAAATTAATCTTTTACTCCTCACTTTAGCTATTAGTTGAATTTTTTACAGTATATTTGCAAGTTGAAAATTAGCGGAGCCCGGCAATGAGCTCCTCAAACTAACCGAATTTTAATCAAAAACATTCTAATAAAACAATGCAGAACAAAGGGTTTATTAGCACGATTGCCATCCTTTTGGTGCTAATCAGCGGATTCTACATCTCCTTTTCAGTGGTGACCCACCATTTTCAGGAGAAAGCGAAAAAGTATGCCATCGCAATGGCCGGCACCGATGATGTCACCAGCGATGCTTACAAATTAAATCTTAAACAATTTAACGACTCTATCGATCAGGAAAAAGTTTACCTGGGTTATACCTACAACCAGGTGCGCAAACTTGAAGTCGGAATGGGTCTTGACCTTAAGGGCGGTATGAACGTCGTGCTCGAGATTTCAGTGCCCGACATCCTTCGTCAATATGCAGCCGGTCCTCGTCAGCTCGAACAAATCAATGAAGCAATTGCGGCAGCTCAGGCTGCAGGCGCAAAAGGCAGCGACAAAGACTTTATTTCCAAATTCGCGGCACAGTTCCAACCCGGAACTATGGCAGGTCTATTCCAGCGTGAAGGGGAATATCTGGGTAAACTCAGAAGCAATTCTTCAAATGCCGATGTTGTGGCTGCGCTCGACAATCAGGTAAACAGTCAGGTGGATGCCGCTTTCAATATCTTCCGCACCCGTATAGACCAATTCGGCGTTGTGGCTCCGAATATCCAGAAACTTCAGGATAAGTCAGGACAGATTCTTCTTGAACTCCCGGGCGTGAAAGAACCGGAACGTGTCACTGAGCTTCTCAAGAGTTCTGCAAACCTTGAATTTTACGAAGTTTACAACTATAGTGAGATTGCAAATGATTTGAGCAGTTTTGCTCAACAGTGGATGCAGCAAGACACGGTCAACCACACCAACCTATTGGCTCTTCTTCAGACTAATAAACTGTATGGCAACAGCCCGGTGATAGGTGTTGTAGCTCCTCAGAATCGTGCTCTTGTAGACAGTATCCTTACCTCACCCCTCGCCAAGCAGAAACTTCCAAGCGATTTTTCAGCTGTATGGGAGGTTAAGGCTACAGGCGAACAAGTATTTGATGAGAATGGCAACCCGAGAATGAAAGCTAACGGTGAGCCTCTCACAACCCCGGTGTATAAGTTGGTTGCTCTCAAAGGCGACGCGGCTCTTGAAGGTGATGCAGTGGTTTCTGCCACCAGCGAATACGATAACCTTCGCGGCAACACCGTAAACATGAGAATGAACGATACCGGAGCTCAGGCATGGGCCACTCTCACCCGCAACAATATCGGCAGACCGATCGCTATCGTACTCGACAACAATGTTTATTCATATCCTAACGTAAATAATGAAATCACAGGCGGAAGCTCGGAAATAACGGGTAATTTCACTCCGGAAGAGGCCAATGACCTTGCCAACGTGCTTAAGTCTGGTAAGATGAGCGCTAAGGTAGACGTGGTCAGCAACAACGTTATCGGTCCGAGCCTCGGTGCTGAAGCAGTCACCCAGGGATTCCTTTCATTCATCGTTGCCATCGCAATCCTGATGGTATTTATGATTCTTATCTATGGAATCGTTCCGGGTCTTGTTGCAAATATCGGCCTTATACTTAACCTCTACTTTACTTTAGGTATCCTGGCATCATTCCAGGCTGTGCTGACGCTTTCCGGTATTGCCGGTATCGTATTGGCACTTGGTATGGCTGTTGACGCCAATGTGCTTATCTTTGAACGTACGAAAGAGGAGCTCAAAGTTGGCAAAAAATTACGTCAGGCAATCTCCGAAGGTTATAGCAACGCATTCTCTGCGATTTTCGACTCTAACATCACCTCCGTCATTACCGGTGTCATCCTGCTCCTCTTTGGATCAGGTCCTATCAAAGGTTTTGCTACTACCTTGATCATCGGTCTTGTTTGCTCATTCTTCACAGCTGTATTCCTCACCCGTCTTGCTTTCGATCTTATCACTAAGAACGGACGTTGCGCAAACATGACTTTCGATACAAAGATCAGCCGCAACCTTTTCTCCAAAACCAAAATCAATTTCATTGGCAACTGGAGAATATCGGCAAGTGTATGGGTTGCCCTGATTGTTGTCTCGATCGCGTCTCTTTCAATTCGCGGCATGAATCAGGGTATCGACTTCTCCGGAGGACGTAACTATGTGGTGCAATTCAACCATCCGGTGAACCCCGGAGAACTGCAGCAACGTCTAAGCGCTGAACTCCAGGCTGAGGCAAACGACCCAACTGTAAGTGTAGGTGTTATCACAATCGATGATCCCACAAAGGTGCGTATCTCAACCAACTACCGTATCAAGGATGACAGTCAGAATGTCGACAATGATGTGACTCGTCTTCTCTATACCAAACTTGCTCCGGAGCTCACCGATGAAAACGGAAACCTGATGGACTATAATGCCTTCTCCATGGCTGATGAAAATCAAGGTATCATTTCAATCCAGAAAGTGGGACCGTCTGTGGCCGACGACATGAGGAGAGATGCTTACTGGGCTGTCAGCATTGCAGTGGTTTGTATGTTCCTTTACATCCTCTTACGTTTCCACAACATAGCATTCTCAGTGGGTGCTGTATGTGCCGTGGCTCTGACTGCCTTCCTCATCGTGGGATTCTACTCAATCTGCTGGGGATTCCTGCCATTCTCTATGGAAATCGACCAGTCGTTTATAGCTGCAGTCTTGACTATTATCGGTTATCAGATTAATGACACCGTGGTGGTGTTCGACCGTGTGAGAGAAATGATGAAGGTCTATCCGAAAGAAAACCGCTTTTTGACTTTCAACAAGTCGCTTAACACCACTTTGACCCGTACGATCATGACATCCTTCTCAACATTGCTCGTACTCGGCTGTATCTTCTTCCTTGGAGGCGACACAATCCGCAGCTTCACATTCGCAATGATATTCGGTGTGATCGTCGGTACATTCTGTTCTCTCTATTGCGCTGCCCCGATTGCTTACCATATCGTAAGATTCAATCTCGACCGTAAGCGCAACAAGGAAGAAAACAATGGCAAGCCACGCCTTGAGGGTAATCGCAGATTCAGATAATTAAAACCTTAACCCTTATACCCCGAGGGGGTGTGGCAATCCCTGCTACATCCCCCTCATTTTTAATTTATAGTTGCTTTAGAGCAGAAAACTAAGACCATATTTTTACCTTATGCGAGATCTTCAATCTGTAAGAAGTGAAATAAGGAGAATCAAGAAAGTGACCCCGGAGCTTATGCATGAGCTCGAGGAGATCTATGCTGATATCGCCCATATAGATGAGGAGAAGGCAGAAGTGCTATTCAAAATCAAGCAGGTTGAAAATATCGACCTTCCTCCGGAATATAAAAGATTCTTCGTAGATAAGATAGCCACCTTTGTGCTCGACCATACTGAGCCTAAAGGTCAGATTGCCAAGGAAGACGGCAAATGGCTCAGAAGCAGGATAATGAACCGTGATGAGTATGACAAGGCGCTGCTTGAGGAATTGAGCAACAGGCTTGACAATGTTAACATGGTTCTCCCTGACTATCTGAAGAAAAAGAATCCATGGATATCCAAATTTGAAGACCTCCTTTATTATAGCCGCTATTTTGCCATAGCAGCAGTGGTAGGGGCCGTGGTGTCTTCTTTTATCCTCTTTATTCAAGGTTTCGGATTGATTGTAAGAGGATTGGTGGGTTTCTTCCAGGATCCATACGCCAAATATGAAATACTTTTTGAGCAACTTGTGTCTTCTGTGGATGTATTCCTTTTTGCCTTGGTGCTTATCATCTTCGGTGTGGGTGTCTACGAACTTTTCATCGCCAATGTAGATCCGGAAGACAAACCAGCGGAATCCCGGCCGGCCTGGTTGAAAATTAGTTCTGTAGATGATCTTAAATCATCCCTCGGAAAGGTGATTCTGATGGTGCTTATAGTTTCATTCTTCAAGCATGTCCTTGAAATCGACAGCGAACATTGGACCCCTATCTCCCTTCTCTATCTCGCTATCGGAATCCTCTTGATTTCGGGAGCATTATATCTCACCCACAAGTCGGGTTCGGAGGGGGATCATGGGAAATCCAAGGAAGATACCGGCTCTTTGGTAAAAGATTTGATAGAGGATAATATATAATAGCTGAAATACGATGCCGCACGCATCGTATTTCGGGTAGTGTTCATACAAAACAAACAAATGAAAAATAATAAGAAAACCATCGCAGCGATTGTAGCTGTAGCTTCTATAGCGATTATCATATTTTTGTGTATTTTCTCCTTATACCACCTTCCGGAGCGGGACCCAGTAGAGACTCCCGAAGTGGCTGAAGATGCCACGGTTGCTCCTCT
>JAFLTR010000014.1 GCA_022509205.1 Muribaculaceae bacterium
TATTTCGATCTGTTGGCTTCGAAATGTTGTTTAAGTCCTTCAGTGTCATTGGCTGCCTTATCCCAAATATTATCTACACTCACTGAATAAAGCAGACTTCCGTTGACATATTCGTCAACCAGATTACGATAGTCTGCATTCAATTCATACTGACTTCTCTCTTCTGCTTCTAAAAGTGTGTTATAAGCTTCTTCGTCAGAAAGTCCTTCGATATTAAGCTCCGGATGACGACTTTGCATCATATCGAATTTATTTTTCCTTATCTGGTGATAACGGGCATCAAAAGGAGAGGCAACTTTACGCTCTACCTCAGTCCTGATGGTTTCATAAGAACGAAGCGGGCGATTGAAATCTGCTGAAGACTTTCTTCCTCCCGGTTTTACTATATGCCATCCCACATGAGACTCTACAATTTCAGAAATCTCACCTTCGGGAGTTTCATAAACAGCCGTCTCAAACCCGTAAGGGAATGTGCCTGCAGGGGCATAGCCAAGATAGCCACCCTTCTCCGAGGAAAACTTGTCTTGGGAATATAACTTTGCAATCTGTATGAAGTCTGCCCCATTAAGAAGTTCGTTGCGGATAGAGTCTAATTGCTGAAGATTTTTTTCATCCGTCTCCTCATCGTGAGTGCGGATTATCATAATGTGGCTTGACTCAACGAGCACGCTATCACGGTCCACTGCTTCATCTACAAGCTTGTTGAAAAAGTTATCGTCAGAAATATAAGGTTCTAAAAGTTCCCGACGATACTGGTCCATTTCAGAGCGGAAAGATGCTGTCGTGTCTACTCCCTGACTCTTTGCTTCCGCCACCTTAAGACGATACACCTTGAAAAGTTCCATGTATTCGTCGAGGGTCTGAGGTTGAGCCTGCTGAAGATTGTTCTTATTAAAAAGATAGATGAATTCATAGGAGGGCACTTCCTCGCCATCCACTGTCATAATAACTCCCTCCTTTGTCTTGGCGTCTGCAGCTGAAAAAGCAAGAGCGGCACAAAGGAAGGATGAAAAGAATTTCAGTTTCATACCTTATTTTATCGGTGGTTCGTTTTTCGTGTTAGAATATTTTTTACTATTCGTTTAACGAGTTACGATTAAATATTATTGCGTTTAGAAGGCTTGTTGTCTCTCTATTTGACTATATTCCCATTTCGGAGAGGAATTTGATCCTTACTAACCTGACCTCCTCTTCAGTGTAATCATCACCGAGTTCATCAAGCACATCATCTATGTTGTCTTCCTGGAGATCATTTAACACGTCAAGAATATCAAGTTTATGGTCATTATCCATAATATTGTCTATAAAATAGTCAATATTAATCTTTGTTCCGGCCTCCACAATAGCTTCAAGTTCATCAAGCAGTTCCTCAAACTCAAGACCTTTGCTACGGGCAAACTCTTCAAGGTCTATTTTCTTGTCAACACACCTAATAAGGTCTACTCGTGGTTTGGAGCGATTGGCAAGCGACCGCACCCTCATATCTACAGGGCGTTCTATTTCATTCTCCTCCACATGACGGCAGATAAGAGTTATAAATTCTTTACCATAACGTTTGGCCTTTCCTTCACCCACTCCGGGAATACCTGAAAGTTCCTGTAAAGTGACCGGATAGGTTGTTGCCATACATTCAAGGGATGTCTCCTGAAAAAGGACATAAGGTGGCAATTTAAGTTTTCTTGCCATATCTTTGCGGAGATCTTTAAGCATTGCGAACAGTTGAGGGTCAGCGGCTCCACTACCTGCTTTCATAACCGGTTCAAGATCCACGTCAATGAATTCACGGTCTTCCGCTATCCTGAATGATTCTTTTGAACTAAGGAACTCCTTTCCTTTTGATGAGACATCAATGAATCCGTAGTTCTCGATATCTTTCTCAAAATATCCATCGACAGATGCCTGGCGAATGAGACCGAGAACAAACTTATCCTCTTTATCTGAAAGGGCCCCGAATGATTCAAGTTTATCATGACCGTAAGACTTCACCTCATCAGTTGCTCTTCCCACTAATACATTCATAAGATATTCAGGAGCTACCTTCTTCGAGATTTCGAGTCGAGCTTCGATAGCTGTTTTCAATTCCTCGGTGGCATCGATCATTTCATGAGGATTAATGCAATTGTCGCAATTTCCACATTGTTCTTCCTCATGGTGTTCCCCGAAATAATGCAAAAGGATTCTACGGCGGCAAAGGCTCGATTCCGCATAAGCTGCAGTTTCAGCAAGAAGGTGTCGACCGATTTCCTGCTCCATGGCAGACTTTGTCTGCATGAGTTTTTCTAATTTCTGAAGATCCTTATAAGTATAGAAAGCGATACACCGACCTTCGCCACCATCGCGTCCGGCTCTTCCGGTCTCTTGATAATAACCTTCAAGACTTTTGGAAACATCATAATGGATCACAAACCTGACATCTGGTTTATCGATTCCCATGCCGAAGGCAATAGTGGCCACAATCACCTGTACTTCTTCATGGAGGAAAGCATCCTGATTTTTTGACCGGGTCACAGAATCCATCCCGGCATGATATGGGAGCACAGCAATCTCATTGATTCTTAATGTCTCCGTCAGCTCCTCAACCTTCTTCCTACTCAAGCAGTAGATGATGCCGGATTTTCCAGGGTTATTTCGGATATATTTTATGATTTCGCGATCTATTTCCTTAGTCTTGGCTCTTACTTCGTAATATAGGTTAGGGCGATTGAAAGAAGATTTGAAAACGTCGGCATCAAGCATTCCGAGGTTCTTCTGTATATCATGTTGCACCTTTGGAGTGGCGGTTGCTGTGAGCGCAATCACCGGTCTCACGCCAATCTCATTAATAATTGAGCGTATACGTCGATATTCCGGTCGGAAATCATGTCCCCATTCAGAGATACAATGGGCTTCATCGACAGCAAAAAAAGATATTTCCACTTGCTTGATGAAAGCCATATTTTCTTCCTTGGTAAAGGACTCCGGGGCAACATAAAGTAGTTTTGTCTTTCCTTCCACCACATCCCTTTTAACCTTTTCGGTCATCGCCTTGGTTAGCGAAGAGTTAAGGAAATGAGCTATGCCATCGTCTTCGCCATAATTTCTCATGGCGTCGACTTGGTTTTTCATAAGTGCTATTAGAGGGGAAATCACGATAGCAGTACCCCTTGAAAGAATAGCCGGCAATTGATAACAGAGGGATTTTCCTCCTCCGGTAGGCATAAGTACAAAAACATCGTGACCATCAAGGAGACTTTCGATAATTTCCAGCTGATTGCCTTTGAAAGTATCAAATCCGAAATTTGTTTTTAAAGCCTCGAAGATCGTATTACGGTCTGCCATTGAATTGCAATATGCGATTTTTAGGGGGTATTCCTTACAAAGTTAAGAAAAACTTTCTAAAAAAACAAATTTACAGAGCCTCTTTTCAAGACATTTCACTATAAAAAGAAAGAGGGACAGACCTTGTAAAAAGCTGTCCCTCTATGGCATTAAATTTCCTCTTAGTCTTTTATTGCCGTTTTTTCAAAGTGGGCACGTTCAAGTTGCTCATTCACATAGTTTACATCAACTGTAAATGTTTCAGATGGCATCGATGGAATTTCAAACATCGAGTCAACCATAATTGTTTCCACAATTGAGCGTAATCCTCTGGCTCCCAATTTATATTCTATTGCTTTATCAACAATCAGATCCAGTGCTTCCTCGGTAAACTCCAGTTTCACACCATCAAGTTCAAACAGTTTCCTGTATTGTCCGATTATCGAATTTTTAGGCTCTGTTAGTATCCTTCTCAAAGCCTCCCTGTCAAGTGGATCAAGACTGGTAAGAATGGGCAAACGACCTATAATTTCCGGAATAAGCCCGAAAGATTTTAGATCCATCGGAAGAACATATTTCATCAGGTTTTCACGCTTCTTCTTACGTCCGGACTCATCATGACCGTAACCAACCACATGCGTGTTAAGGCGAGAAGCAATTTTCCTTTCTATTCCGTCAAAGGCGCCCCCACAAATAAATAGAATATTCTTTGTGTTGACTGCAATCATTTTCTGTTCCGGATGTTTGCGACCACCGTTAGGGGGCACAAGCACCACTGAACCTTCAAGGAGTTTGAGAAGACCTTGCTGCACTCCTTCCCCGCTTACATCCCGGGTTATGGAGGGATTATCGCTCTTGCGCGCTATCTTGTCAATCTCATCAATAAAGACTATCCCTCTTTCCGCTTTCTCCACATCGTAGTCGCAAGTTTGCAAAAGGCGTGTAAGTAAGGATTCGATATCCTCTCCCACATATCCCGCTTCTGTTAAGACTGTAGCATCGACTATTGTGAAAGGCACATCAAGTAATCTGGCAATCGTCTTTGCAAGGAGGGTTTTACCGGTTCCGGTCGGCCCGACGAGAATAATATTCGATTTCTCAATATCCACTTCATCATCATCAGGCTGATTAATCCTTTTGTAATGGTTATAGACAGCTACAGAAAGATACTTTTTAGCCTCATCTTGACCGATAACATATTTATCCAGGAATTCTTTTATCTCCTTCGGTTTAGGAATAGTAACCCCGGTATTCTTAACCTTGCCTTTTGACGGTTTTTTCTTTATCTGGCTATCTCTGGCATTATCGATAAAAGAAATACAGTCAAGACAGAGATTAAGGCCTTCAAGCACCTTAACAACAGGTGTGGCGGAGTTTTCACGTACGCCACACATTGAACATATCAACCCGGTACGGTTGTTTGCCATAATTTACCTTTATTATATCAATCTTTCTTCTTGGGGTTAACCAAAATCTTATCGATCATACCATAGTCTTTAGCCTCGGCAGCCGTCATCCAATAATCCCTGTCGGAGTCTTTCTCCACTTTCTCAAAGGGCTGACCTGAATGCTCGGAGATAATTCTATAAAGTTCATCCTTTAATTTGAGAATCTCTTTAGCTGTGATTTCTATATCCGAGGCCTGACCTTGAATTCCACCCATCGGCTGATGGATCATGACACGGGAATGAGGTAAAGCAAAGCGTTTGCCGTTTTCACCGGCCACAAGCAAAACTGCTGCCATCGATGCTGCCATTCCAGTACAGATTGTGGAAACATTGCTTGAAACATATTGCATAGTATCATAAATACCCAATCCTGCATAAACAGATCCGCCGGGAGAATTGATATAGATTGAAATATCTTTTTCAGGATCAATTGAATCAAGGTAAAGGAGCTGAGCTTGGATGATGTTGGCTGAAGTATCGGTCACTTGTGTCCCAAGGAAAATAATTCTGTCCATCATCAAACGTGAGAAAACATCCATCTGAGTTACATTCAGCTGACGCTCCTCAAGAATGTATGGGTTCATATAATCAGCATGGGGCATCGCTATATTGACACCCGGATTTGAGATGTTTACATGCTTCATGTAGCTGTCAAACTCGCTTGAACTAAGGCCAAGGTGATTCACAGCAAAGTTTCTAAAATCTTTCATATAAAAGAAGTAGTTTTGTTAATCGTAATTCTTATTTGATAGTTGGCACGGATGCGAATATGATTTCCGCTTAGCAGATATGCATACTCGCATCCGTTGTTAATAAGCAAATTGTATGCCAAAAAACTATCGAACCCTTCGGTTTAATTTTCCTTAAGCCTGATAGAGTTTTCTGAAATCTTCAATCGAGAGTTCCTTATTGTCAAGAGTTACATTTTCCTTGATCGTTTCAAACACCTTCTTATTGAGAGCATTTCTTTCGAAAGAATCACGATTCTTTGGATCTTTTACCACTTCCTTAGCGTAATGATCGATGAGGCCCTCTGTCAGTGAAGCTGGTCCATACTGGCTCAATTGCCTGTAAACAGCTATTCTTGCCTCATTAAGGAGATCTTCATCATTAACCTTTATATCGAATTTAGTTGTGATTTCATCTCTTGTAAGGTCCCAGACAAGTTGTGGACGAAGTTTATCAAACTCTTCGTCAATATTTTCTTTGGTAAGTTGCTCATTTTGAGATATCAGGAAATGCTTCAACACCTCTTCGGGGAGCTGTACATTGCCCTCCTTCTGCAAGATGACATTTCTGGCATCGATCGAGAACCGGAAATCAGACTCACCTTTTAATTGATCTTTGATAAGATCTTTCACAGCTGCCTTAAGTTCTTCTTCATTGTGCGCCTTATCTTTGCCTACGGCATTATCGAAGAATTCCTGATCAAGTTCTGCCGGTTTAAGCACAATTATCTCCTTGATTTCGAAGTTGAAGTCGCCCTTGTGATTTTCCACATCTTCCTTATCAATATTCAGCATGGAAGACATCTCGGTGACATTGCTGTTGCATGAAGCTGCCGGATTGAACACTACAACATCTCCCGGGTGTTTACCCTCAAAGAGTTTCTTCTGTTCGTCACTTGTAAAATGTATCGGGGCAAGGATACCGTTGTCAACTACAATACCACCCTCCTTAACGCTACCGTCAGGGTTAAGCTCACTGATAACTCCCTTGATGACTGCATCAGGTTCAGTTTCTTCACCGGGGCCTTGAACTCCGAATCTCTTACGGAGAGCGTCAATTTCCTGCCCTACCATATCATCTGTCACTGAGATTGTATAGTAAGGTATCTTCATGTCTTTACCTATTTTGGCATCAATCTGAGGAGCAAGACCTACTTTGAACTTGAAGGTGAATTCAGTTTCTCCCTCTTTAAACTGGTTCTCGTTGTCTGCTACAGGCTGACCAAGCACCCGAAGTTTATTATCGCGAATATAATCATATACAGCGTCACCAATTTCACGATTTATTACATCATATTTTACGGCTGCACCATATTTCTTTTCAAGCATGGCCATAGGAACGTGACCGGCTCGGAAACCCGGTTCCGGACGGTTCTTCCCAATCTCCTTAAGCTGTTTCTTTACCTTGTCGGCATAATCCTTTTCCTCGAGTGTGATTGTCAATTCAGCATTGACATTATCGAGTTGCTTATAATCTACATTCATATCTTTGTTTTTTTGAATTTTCTATTTTTATTTTCTCCGCCCTGTAAGTTAGGGTGGATTGGGATTGCAAAGTTATTGAAAAATGGGGGGATATTCAAATCTCACTTCCTCCAGAAAGTCTCAAAAACTTTAATCATATCGAGATGGTCGGACACACCACCCGTTTCAATAGCCGAATGCATAGCCCAGATGGGGTTACCTACATCCACCCCATTGATATCAAGCTGGGAGGTTAGAATATTTCCAAGAGTAGAGCCTCCTGCCACATCAGAATGATTCACAAAAACTTGATAATTCACTCCGGCTTTATAGCAAAGAGATTTGAAAACGGCTGCTCCTACACTGTCAGTCATGTATTTACCGTTGGAATTTATCTTGATAACAGGTCCACCACCTATAACGGGATGATTTGTGGGATCATATTTTTCATTGTAATTGGGATGCCAAGCATGTGCATTATCCGCTGAAATCATAAATGAATTTGCAACTCCCTGATGAAATTGTTCTTTATTACATCCAAGAGAATAAGCAATTCTTTCTAACATGTCGCGAAGCACAGGAGAAGCTGCACCTTGCCGTGTGCCTGACCCGGTTTCCTCATTATCAAAAATGGCCAGGAATCTTATATGATCAAAATCATCCTCTTCCGTAGTTGTATTTAAAAGGGCTTCAAGACCGGCAAACACCATAGAGAGGTCGTCTATTCTGGCTGACATGATATACTCTTCTTTAAGACCACAAAGGAGAGCTTTCTCACAAGGATAAAGACTTACGTCATAATCAAGGATCTGATCCGGCTCATATCCGGCTTTGGAAGCAATTATAGGAAGTAGAAAACCATATTTTTCCCGTGCCCTTAGTATTTCATCTATTGGGAAATATCCTATCACCGGTTTCATATCTTTTTGCACTGAAATCGGATAACCCTCGTTTACACCACGGTTGAAGTGAATTGCCAGATTCGGCACTACTGCTATAGGCGCTTCATAATCAAAGAGATCAGTAGAGGGATATAATGGGTTTTCACTTTTAAGGGTAATTCTGCCGGACATTGACAATGGCCTATCAAACCATGTAGAAAGAATTCCCCCTCCATATTTTTCAACATTTAGACTCACGACTCCCCCCTCTCCATAAATTTCAGGATTTGGTTTGACGCGAAGGCATGGACTGTCAGAGTGGGCAGCTATAAAAAAAGAGCCATTGATAAAGGAAGAAATCCCTTTCCCTACTGAAAAAGCAAAGATGGCACTGTCATTTTTAATCATGAAATATTTTCCTCCGGGATGTATCTTCCAGGGTGAATTCTGATGAAGCTGCAGGAAGCCCGACTTAAGCAATTCAGAGGCCACATTTTTTACTGCCAGGTAATTACAAGTGGACTTATCAAGCCAATCCATTAATCTTTTTATTTTAGTCATACCAAATCCTCCTCTGATCTATTATATTTAATATTGTTTAGGGCCTTTAACACATTGCAGAGGGTCTGGCTCCAATAGCTTTCAAAATCCTCCTTACAATTTATAAAGGCCTCTTCTAATTGTGTGCCATCCGAGTCATGAACTATTGAAATGAAATTGAAAAGCGGTTGAAAAATATCGGCAAGACATTCAGAGATAGAAGAAGTGATTGGGGTATCACTGTATTTCATATCCTCTTCGAATGTTTCAAGAAAAGTGTCAGCTCCCCCCATAATCCCGGATATTGTCGATTCTATTTGTCCATACAGAGTCTCGTCGACATAATCTGAGAAATATTCAGTCTCATCGAGGGATACTCCTAAAGAGAGATCGAAGAAATTCCAATATATTCTTGGAAGCAAATCAAGAGTCCTATCAATGAATTCTTCTCTTGAAAATTCAAGTGCACTTTCACAGAGTTCGCAATATGATTTTGCCAAGCCTACAACTTCCAATAGTCTGTTAGTGTCTTTATTCATAGGTTTCTGAGAGCGTATTGCCGTTTCAGGCAACTTTATGGTTTATACAATTTATTTCGTGAAATATATTCAGCCACTTCAGGAGGCAGAAAATAATTGACATTCCAGTCGGATGTTATATACTCTCTGATAAGGGTTGAAGAAATTGAAAATTCGGGAGCACCGTTAAGGAAAATCATATTCTCCGGTTGTTCGGTTGGTAAAGGGAAACCGGGACGAGGGTAGACAATCACTCCGAAATCATTTAACAGTTGTTCACTGTCTTTCCAAAATTTAAAATTCTCGAGGGAATCGCTTCCTATAATAATCTTGAAATTATAATGATGGTAAATCCTTTTCAACTCCTTGACGGCATTAATTGTGAAAGAAGGTGAAGGTAGGTGCATTTCCACATCCGTCACCTTTACATTCCTACATTTATTTGCAACTATAGTGGCCATTTCAAGACGTTGGCTATCGTTGGCAATTGTGGAATTCGGTTTAAGAGGATTTTGTCGGCTTACCATAAACCACACTTCGTCTACCACATTACACTGCGCAACAAAGTTAGCAACCATGGCATGGCCGGTATGAATAGGGTCAAAACTCCCTCCGTAAAGTCCTATTGTCATTGTAAGAAAATATAGGATTTCAAACGTCTTTGATGCCAACGAATTTTTTGATAGCAGATTCTACCTTTTCTACGGCTTCTTCAAGTTGGTCGTTGATTATAACCGTATCGAATTGAGGTGAAAAACTCATCTCATATTCGGATTTATGTAGACGTTTCTCGATAGTTTCCTCAGAATCTGTGCCACGCTTACGCAATCTCTGCTCGAGAGTAGCTTTATCAGGTGGCATAACAAATATCGTTATAGCATCATCTCCATATCTTTTCTTGATGTTCAGCGCACCCTTAACGTCAACATCCATAATGAGGTTGTGGCCCGAGCCGGTGATCCTCTCCACCTCACTCACCAATGTCCCGTAACAAACGCCGGCATATACCTCTTCCCATTCCACAAAATTGCCTTCGGCTATTTGTTTCATGAACTCCTCTTGAGAAAGAAAGAAATATTCTTTCCCATGCTGTTCACCACCACGGGGTTGACGACTGGTTGCGGAAATGGAAAAATCGAGCTTCAATTCCGGTTTCTCCATGAGTTGCCCGATGATGGTGGATTTTCCACTACCCGAAGGCGCCGATAATATTATGATTTTACCCTTTGGCATTGATTTTAAGGTTCGAATTTTTTTGAGTTAGATTACCAATCCACAACTTATAAATTTGGATAAAAAGCATTCTAAAAACGCATTTAAAATACATTTAATACCTGTTCCTTGATTTGCTCCAGTTCATCTTTCATCATCACGACAAGCTTCTGCATTTCAGCATCATTGGATTTTGAACCAAGAGTATTAATTTCCCGACCTATTTCCTGACTTATGAAACCGAGTTTCTTTCCTTTTCCGGCAACATTTGTTTCATCCGGCTCACCAAGAGTTTCTTCAAAATAATTAAGATGGCTGGCAAGGCGTTGTTTCTCCTCAGTGACATCCAGTTTCTCAATATAAAAAATCAATTCCTGCTCTAAACGCCCCCTGTCTATTTCCACACCTTGAAGCCGGTTTAATTGCTGCTCAAGTTTTTCCCTGATTTTATCTATACGTCCGCTTTCATATGTCTCGGTTAGAGCCAGGTACTGACGGATCCTTTCAATCTTTTCAAAAAAGAATTCATAAAGTCCTCTCCCCTCTTTGATGCGTGAATTTATCAATTCATATACAGCCTCCTCTGTTACTTTAGCAAGGATATCTTTTTCCTTTTCATCAGCTTCCGGAATCTCAGATATCATAGCCTCCGGCAAACGAATTAGCATAGGCAACCAATCTGAGGGACTTGATATATCAAGTTGGGAAGCGAGAGTTTCCAATTGATTTTTATAAGCTTTGATAACATCCTTGTTTATTTTAACCGGCAATTGGCCTGAGAGAGAATCATAGGTGACTGTAATTTCCACCTTACCGCGTTCCAGAATTGGGGCAAGACGGTTGCGCACTATAGTTTCCTGATCTCTAAAGATTGTAGGCAAGCGAAGGGATAGATCAAGCTGCTTGCTATTGATCGATTTCGCTTCCACATTTATTCTTATCTTGTCGTTGGTAAAGCTTGCCTTACCATATCCGGTCATTGAAGCTATCATAAACTAATTTATGTATGGAATCGTAATGTGAGTCTTATTTGTAACTATTGTTCAGAAAATTTGTGAAGCTATTTTTTCAACCGACTCGGCAGCACTCATAGTATAGAAATGAATGCCGGGCATTCCGGCTTCAAGCAGTTCGCGACATTGCCTGATACCCCATTCTATTCCCACCTTTTTCACCTCTTTATCATCCTTACAAGCTCTTACTCTTTCAGCCAGCGCTTCCGGGATGTCTATCTTGAAAGTTTTGGGGAGCATAGATAAATGTTGCTTACGGCTGATTGGCTTGATACCGGGAAGAATCGGTATCGTTATACCTTCATTCCGACATTTTTTCACAAAATCCAGAAATCTTTTGTTGTCAAAAAACATCTGAGAGATTAGATAGTCAGCTCCATTTTCTACCTTTTTCTTCAAGTAGTAAAGGTCGGATTCGGCATTCGGGGCCTCCTCATGTTTCTCGGGGTAACAGGCCATACCATAAGAAAAAGGTGTCTCTATGCCCTCTATCCTTATGTCGTTTATCCCTACACCTTTATTGAAATCATTGACCTGTTGTTGAAGATTTAAGGCGTAAATATTATGTGTTTCTGGATTTTGTGGTTCGCTACCCTTTGAATTCTGATCACCCCTTACCAGGAAAAGATTATCGATACCTAAGAAATTAAGGTCAATTAAGGCATATTCTGTCTCCTCTTTGGTAAATCCGCTGCAAATAATATGTGGCACAGGGATAATACCATATTTATTCTGAATAGCTGCTGCTACGGTCACTGTGCCCGGTCGCTTCACAACACTCACCCGTTTGTGGGTGCCATCCGGCAGCGGTTTATAGATATACTCGCTATGATGCGACGTAATGTTTACAAATTTAGGATCAAATTTCAATAATCTATCGATTATACTATAGACATTATAGATACTGTTGCCCTTCAATGGCGGCAATATCTCAAAAGAGAAGAGTGGAGCAGTTGATTCCTTGATTATATCGATAATTTTCATTCAGAAAAATTTGATTTTACAAAGTTACAAAAAAATCATTAACTATGCCGGAGTTAAGGTTCACTTCCTCTCATGGAAGTATTAAAAGGGAATCAGGTTAGAAATCGGGAACGGAAGAAAGTCTTTTTTAAACCTATTTTTCAATTCAATTGTTATAATTAAAAATGATTTATAAACTTATTAAAAAAATAGAAGTTATGGCAGTGGTATTTGAAAAATTGAAAATGGAAAATTATCCGGATTTTCTTAAACTTTATAACGAAACTTTCCCTCTCCATCAAAGGAGAATCTATGAAGATGAAAAGCATCTTGCCAATTATATCAAAATGAAAGGAGGCAAATTCAATGCATTTTCAGTTGTTGATGGAGATCTCTATTTGGGATTTCTCTCTTACTGGACTTTTGAAGGTTATACCTACATAGAGCATTTCGCCATCGCTCCGGAACAAAGAGGAAAGAATCTCGGGAGATTAATGTTGGAACATCTGTTCAAGGAGGTTAGTCCCAATGTACTTTTGGAGACAGAACCGGGTGACACTCCCGAAGCTCAGAAAAGGATTGAGTTTTATGAGAAAAACGGATTCAGAATCCGAGAAGAGATCAATTACACTCAACCATCCTATGGCGGGAAAGGGCAAGAAGCGGTCCCAATGCTACTTATGACTCATGGAGAAGTTAATCTACACAATATAGACTCGATAAAGGAAATGCTTAGGGAAGTCTATAATGTCAACAACGGGTAGTTAAAGTTTTTTATTAAAATCTTTAGATTCCCGATACTATAAAAAATTTTCAATATAAAAAAACCGGCTAATGAGCCGGTTTTTTTAGTTTCACTTTCATAGTGTCGAATCCTTGACCATAAACTCCGTTTACATTAGCCTGAGTGATGAAAGCTTTCTCATCTACACTTTTGACTATTCGGAAGATTGTTACGCTTTCAATTTTTCTACACCACACCATCAGGACTTTCACAGGTTGCTTGGAATACCATCCCTCGCCATCTATTACTGTAACTCCCCTATGAGCTTCCTGATTTACCTTGTCGGCAATTTCAGCCCATTTCTGTGAAAATATAATGAATTGTGTGGCCTGACGATTGGTATTTATAATCATATCTGTGATATATGCCACGATAAAGGTTACCACAAGACCATAGACAATGACCGGAACACGTGCTGTTATTCGGGCTTCAAAATCGCCGTCGAAGGGTAGAAAAATCGAAAGGCAAACTATAGCCATATCAGTGAAAATCATAGTGCGGCCTATACTGACGTTGCTCTTCTTCGAGACCATAGCCGCCACTATATCCGTTCCTCCTGAAGAACCATTGTGTACGAATGTTATTCCGATACCTAAACCGCACAGAATGGCACCGAGAATAGCACTCATCGAAACATCAGGGATCAGAGGTTGAGACAGACTCATGAAAATCGATTCAAATATACCGATAGAAAGAGCTATTACAGTAGCTCCGAAGACAGTGCGCAACACAAATGTTCTCCCCACAATCTTATAGGCAAAAGCCAGCAACAGAAGATTACAAACATACTGCGTCACAGCAACTGGAATCAGACCGTTTGAGCCAAAATAAACCAACGTTCCCACACCTGTGAGTCCACCTATCACTATCTCATGTGGGAGAATAAAGGCTGTAAATCCAAGACCGTATAACCACAAACCGAAGATTATGAATAGATAATCCTTGAGGCCGGTAAAAAGCTTTAATGTAGCTTGTCTATCCATTTTCATTATTTTGCTTCGGCAAAATTACGATTTTTTTACTAATTTTGTCGTAATTGACAGCTATGACAGGGCATAATTTTTTAATAAAAAAATCCGTGAAACCTAAGGTATAAAACACAACTGCACGATTTTTAGACATATTATGAACTCGGAAACCGAACCTTTAAATCATAAATAAAAATGTTAGTAGAGAGATTTCTTAAATATGTGACTTTTGACACCCAAAGTGATGAACTCACCAATATGACCCCGTCCACGCCGGGTCAAATGGTGTTTGCAAAATATTTGAAAGAGGAGCTCGAAAAACTCGGATTAAAAGATATTACCCTTGATAAAAATGGATATCTGATGGCCACGCTTCCGGCAAACACTGACAAAGAAGTTCCTACTGTAGGATTTATTGCCCACATGGACACTTCTCCAGATATGAGCGGCAAAAACGTGAATCCAAGAATCGTAAAAAACTACGATGGCCAAGCCATTATTCTCAATAAAGAGCAAAATGTGGTTTTAGACCCCGAGCAGTTCCCGGAATTGCTCAATTACATCGGCGAGGATCTTATTGTTACAGATGGCACTACGCTTCTGGGTGCCGATGATAAAGCCGGTATTGCTGAAATTATCTCTGCGATGGAATATCTGATCAATCATCCGGAAATAAAGCACGGAAAAATACGCGTAGGATTCAATCCCGACGAAGAAATCGGGCTTGGAGCTCATAAATTCGATGTGGAGCAATTCGGTTGTGATTTTGCCTATACTATGGATGGTGGAGCTGTAGGAGAACTTGAATATGAGAATTTCAATGCCGCTTCAGCCAAAGTTACTATAAAGGGAAGGAACGTTCACCCGGGTTATGCGAAACACAAGATGATAAATTCAATGAGGGTGGCAACTCAGTTTATCGTGATGCTGCCACGCTGGGAAACCCCCGAACATACAGAAGGTTATGAAGGTTTCTACCATCTTGTCGGGATCCAAGGCACCGTGGAAGAGACTGTCTTGAATTACATTATCCGAGACCATGACCGTGCTCGTTTTGAAAGTAGGAAACGTGAGATTGAACATCTTGTAAACAAGACAAATTCAGAATATCCCGGTTGTGCATCTGTGGAATTCAAAGATCAGTATTATAATATGCGAGAAAAGATAGAACCGGTGATGCATATTATTGAAACAGCAGAGCGAGCGATGCGAGAGGCCGGCGTGGAACCGAGGGTTCAACCTATCAGAGGTGGAACAGACGGAGCCCAACTCTCTTTCAAAGGTCTCCCCTGTCCCAATATCTTTGCCGGGGGTGAGAACTTCCACGGTCGCTTTGAATATGTGCCCATTTCTTCAATGAAGAAAGCAATGGATGTAATTGTGAATATCTGCAAGGATATCGCAGAGTGACAATAAAATAGTGAAAAAGAAACAACTGATAGTTATCACAGGACCGACTGCCTCCGGGAAGTCGGTCCTTGCTATAGAACTTGCAAAACGTCTTCAGTCAGAGATAATCAGTGCAGACAGTCGACAAATTTATAAGGGGATACCCATAGTCACTGCGGTCCCCTCAATAGAAGAAAGGGAGGGAATCCCGCATCATCTGCTTGAAATACTCGAACTTGATGAATATTATTCCGCAGCAAGATTTGACGAGGATGCCACAAGAATTCTCAAGAAAATTTTCAAGGATAGAGATGTCGCTATAGTATGCGGGGGGAGTATGTTATATCTGGATGCCTTAACTAAAGGAATCGACCAACTTCCAACCGTACCTTCAGAAATTCGACAATCTCTGATTGAGGATTGGAATAAACTTGGCGATGATTGGTTGCTCTCCCGTTTGAAGGTTCTTGACCCTGATTATTATCTAACAGTTGATCTTAAAAACATGAAACGGGTGTTTCATGCAGTCGAACTATGTTTAACAGCCGGGAAACCTTATTCCAGTTTGCTTTCCGGAAGTGCTTCTCATAAAGATTCCCCCTACAATATAGTGAAGTTCTGCCTTATCGGAGAACGGGAAAAGCTATTCGACCGCATTAACCATCGGGTTATAAAGATGATGGAGGCCGGTCTGGAAGAGGAGGCCCGAAAAGTTTATCATTTAAGACATCTGAATTCCCTTAACACTGTAGGTCTTAAAGAGATGTTTCAATTTTTTGACGGATCTCTGACGAGGGAAGAAGCTATATCGCGTATTCAGAAAAACACTCGCGTTTATGCCAAAAAACAACTTACATGGCATAAACGCGATGATTCGATTCGATATCTGGATTTTAATACACCTATCTCTTACCAAATTGAGGAAGTGATCAGACAAATCAACTGAATTACATTAAAATCAAGTTTTAGAAGTCATACCCAACTGTAAACATCCAGCTTTTATTACGCCCTCCCGAAGGTAGTTTCCATGCATTGCATACGCCTGCAAGATAATGGAATCCGACATAATAATGTTGAAAAAATTGCAATCCCGAACCCATCTTGAATCCTATATCATAATTACGATGCCGGGCAGTGTATTGAAGATATTGGTTGCTCTGGGGTTCACGGTATAAGACCGTCACATTGTTTTGTCCGGTCTCTTTAAGTTTTACCTGAAAATAAGGTCCGAATTCCACGCTCCATTTTATATAATCGGCAAGGTTGAATTTGACCACTCCCAAAACGGGCACTGTGATATAATAGGCTCTCAGATGCCCCATCTCATAATAAGATGAAGTTGTGCCATAATAGTTAATATATTCCGTAAGATAAGCATAATTGCCGCTACGGCTCTCGTAGAAAATGCCCGGCTGCAAAGTCAGGTATTCCTTGAAATTCAGGTTTGCAACAGCTCCGACATTGAAACCAATTCCCCAACTGTTGTTAGACCATTGGTTGAAATGGCCGGACGGAAAAGTCCGGTTGGAGGTGTTGAAACCAATTCTGCCACCGAGTGTAAAAAATTTCGTTGCGTCGGACGTGTCAAAAAAATCCTGTCCCTTGACCGTTCCCACAGAAAAGAGAGCAACGAAACTTAACAATATTAATGAGATTTTTTTCATAAGGATCCGGTTGAGACCTCAAATATACAAAAAAACGTTGACAAGTCAATAAGAGTAACTATTCAACTAACATCATAGTCGAATAGTTACTCTAAATAAAATTCAAGTTTAAAGATTAAACACCCTCCGGACGCAGACCTCTCACGGTTTCAGCAGCCTGCCACATTTCGCTTTCACGGAGTTCCTTGAGTTCTTTCTCAAGTTTTTCACGGTAATCCGGTTGGGAATTTGAGTCTATTGATCTTTGAGCCTCTTCCCCGTTTTTCACACTGACATATAACTTCTGTATCACAGGTTTGATTGCGTCATGGAACGGGCCCATCCAATCCAAAGCTCCGCGCTGTGCAGTAGTTGAACAATTTGCATACATCCAGTCCATACCTTTCTTTGCGAAGAGGGGCATAAGTGACTGTGTCAACTCCTCCACTGTTTCATTAAATGCTTCGGAGGGTGAGTGACCGTTTTCACGAAGCACTTCATACTGGGCCAAAAAAAGTCCTTGAATTGCTCCCATCAGCGATCCACGCTCTCCTGTAAGATCGCTCACTGCCTCACGCTCGAAAGTAGTTTCAAAAAGGTAGCCTGAACCTATTCCGATTCCAAGTGCGATTGTCCTTTCAAATGCCTTACCGGTGTAATCCTGATAGATGGCAAATGACGAGTTTAGCCCCCTTCCCTCAAGGAACATGGTTCTTAATGATGTCCCAGAGCCTTTAGGCGCAACCATAATCACATCTATATCTTTTGGAGGCACTACCCCTGTACGATCGTTCCAATTTATTGCAAACCCATGAGAAAAATAAAGGGCTTTCCCCTTTGTGAGATGTGGTTTGATTCTTGGCCAAACTTCCAAAACTGCAGCATCCGATAATAGACACATTATGATGGTGCCTCTTTTGGCAGCTTCCTCAATGTCGAAAAGGGTTTCTCCCGGCACCCAACCATCTTTAACGGCTTTGTCGTAGGTTTTACCCTCTCTCTGACCCACTATCACATTGAAGCCGTTGTCTCGAAGATTGAGACTCTGACCCGGACCCTGAACTCCATAACCTATAACTGCAATGGTCTCATTTTTTAAGATTTCACGGGCTTTCTCCAACGGAAATTCATCTCTTGTTATAACGGTTTCTTCAACTCCGCCAAAATTCATTTTTGCCATCTCTTATATTTTTTTATTCTTATTAATCTTATCCCTATTCTCCAAGTAAACTGTGACATGTTCTATTGGATCTTTGGTCACGCAAACCCTTCCAGAACGTACGAATTGCCGGATATCATATTTTTGAAGTTCCCTGAAAAGAGCTTCAGTTTCATCGGTGTGGCCGGTTTTTTCAATCACTGTAAAATCTTGGGTGATCTCCAGAATCCTTGCATTATGAGTCCGGATTATATGTTCTAATTCCGGTTCATCCATCAGTTTGACGGTGGGTACTTTATAAAGAGCCACTTCCTGATGCACAATCTCATCATCTGTGAAAAGAAATGCCTTCACCACATATATAGCCTTTTCAATTTGCGCCACCACCTTCTCCATTGTCTCACGGTCGCTGTGAGATAAAACTGTGGTTTTATAAATGCCCGGGATTGCCGTGGGACTCGCTGATATACTCTGCACACTGATGCTCCGTCGGGTATAAACAATGGATATCAGATTTAGAATTCCAACAGTATTTTCCGAAAAAACAGCAAGAGTATAAGGTTTCTTCTCTTTCATAATTCAATATTAGAGTCGAGATATTCAGTTTCATTAAGCATGATCCTATCTATAGGATCGCCGGGACAAACCATTGGAAATACCATATCTTCGGGATCAATATTGACATTAAGTAAATATGATCTCTCTGATTTTAACATTCTATCGATAGCGCCTGGCAGTTCATTTGCCGATGCCACATCCTCCCCTTCTATTCCATAAGCTTTACCTATGGCCACAAAATCCGGATTCAGCATCGGGGTTTGTGAATATCTCGCTTTAAAAAAGAGTTTCTGCCATTGCCTCACATTGCCCAGATAATTATTATTTAGAATCACAATTTTGACATCAAGACCATATTCCATGATTGTGCCTAATTCCTGTTCCGTCATCTGGAAACCTCCGTCGCCACAGAAGAGGCATATTGTACGCTCGGGTCTGCCAAACTTGGCTCCTATTGCTGCCGGAAGTCCGAATCCCATGGTTCCCAAACCTCCGGAGGTGATGACACTACGCGGAGACGTCATCTTGAAGTTTCTGACAGCGGTCATCTGATTCTGACCCACATCAGTCACCAAAATAGCATCGCAGTTCACCATCTCAGAAACCTTATTGACAACTTCAGCCATTTTCATGGGATTGTCGCCGCTTGGAGCCCTTTGATACTTCACAACTTTTTCATATTCTATTCTCTGAAGCTCAGATATAAATTTTATCCATTCAGGATGGTTATTTCTTTTTATCTTCGGTAGCAAGGCTTTCAGGGCATCTGCAGCATCAGCATGGATAGTCATGTAGGGATTGATGGTCCTTCCCATTTCAGAAGCATCGATATCTACATGGATGATCTTAGCATCCGGAGCATAATCAGAAACTTTCCCAACTACACGGTCGTCAAACCGCATACCGATGGCAAATATTACGTCTGCCCGGTTGGTTGCTATATTGGGACCCATATTGCCATGCATTCCCAGCATTCCAATATGCTTAGGATGGTCAGTGGGTAAAGCCGATAGACCATGAATGGTTGTGGCCACCGGTATGTCACCTTTCTCTGCAATCTCTCCAAGTTCCCTTTCTGCCCCTGCTATAGTCACTCCATGACCTGCCAGAATAAGCGGCCTACTTGCTGAATTCAAAAGTTCGGCAGCAGATTCTATGTCTTTTTCCACGGGCATCGGTCGTTCTATGTAGGTGCGGATAAAATTACATTTTTTGTAACCCTCCCATTTCATTGTTTCCACTTGCACATTTCTAGGCATATCGATTATAACCGGCCCGGGACGTCCGGAATTGGCTATAAAGAAAGCCCTTGCAATGAGGTCGGGGATATCTTCGGCTTTTCTTGCCATAAATCCCCATTTAGATATAGGGTTTGTGATGTCAATGAAATCTGTTTCTTGAAACGCATCACTTCCAAGCACATTGATGCTTACCTGTCCGGCAATTATGACCAAAGGAGTGGAATCCATGCGTGCATCGGCTATACCTGTCACCAGATTTGTAGCTCCCGGACCCGATGTTGCGAATACCACGCCCGTTTTACCTGTGGCCCTTGCATAACCTTCGGCAGCATGGATAGCTCCCTGCTCATGTCTGGTTAATATATGTTTTAATGTGGTCTGATGGTCATAAAGTTTATCATAGACCGGCATAATAGTTCCGCCGGGGTAGCCGAATAAGTAATCCACCCCCTCACATTCGAGACATCTCATCAATGCCTCTCCACCTGTGATTATCTCTTCCATTATAATTTCTTTCTTACGCCACCCTTGTCTGCTGATGTCACCATTGAGGCGTATGCCTTGAGTGCGTTGCTGATAACTCTGTCTCTACCCTTTGGGGTGAAAGCATCTTTCCCTCTCTTTAGTTCCTCCGTTCTTCTTTCCTCCAGTTCTTCCTCTGAAAGTTTCACATTGATAGAACGCCGGGGGATATCAATTTCTATGATATCTCCATCCTTCAGCAGTCCGATAGGACCTCCATCAGCAGCTTCCGGAGAAATATGTCCTATTGAGAGTCCGGATGTGCCACCGGAGAATCGTCCATCCGTAATAAGAGCACATTCCTTTCCCAAATGACGTGATTTTATATAACTTGTCGGATAAAGCATCTCCTGCATACCTGGGCCTCCTTTAGGACCTTCATGAGTTATAACTATTACATCTCCGGCCACTATCTTACCTCCAAGAATAGCATCTACTGCATCTTCCTGCGAATGAAAAACTTTTGCCGGGCCTGAGAATTTTAAAATCTTCTCATCCACTCCGGCAGTTTTCACTACACATCCGTCTGGAGCAATATTCCCTTTCAGCACAGCAAGACCTCCATCTTTCAGATATGCATGTTCATAATCGCGGATACATCCGTTTTCCCTGTCTGTGTCAAGGGTCTCAAAAATTGCATCCTGGCTCCCGGCTCTGTTGTCGATTTTGCCTCCAGGTGCGGTGCTCCATAACTTCTTTGCCTCCAAAGAAAATCCGTCCGGCCCGAGAGCATATCTCTCTATTGCCTGACCTAAAGTTAACCCGTCGACTCTTTTTGTATCAAGATTAAGTAAATTCTTTGTCGCAAGCTCTTTGAGAATAGACAAAATACCCCCCGCTCTGTTCACATCCTGTATATGCCAGTTGGAATTTGGAGCAACCTTACAGAGCACTGGTGTTTTCCTCGAAAGAAGATCTATGTCATCCATTGTGAAATTGACATCAGCTTCATTGGCCACTGCAAGAAGATGCAGCACGGTATTTGTAGAACCTCCCATTGCGATATCGAGCGACATTGCATTTAGCATTGACTCCCTTGTGGCAATACTTCTTGGAAGAACAGACTCATCTCCCTCTTCATAATATTTAAAGGTATTTTCGACTATTTGGCGAGCTGCCTGGCGGAAAAGTTCAAGCCGGCTTTTATGACTTGCAAGGATTGTGCCGTTGCCGGGCAGGGAAAGTCCTATAGCCTCTGTCAATGAATTCATGGAATTGGCTGTGAACATTCCTGAACAGCAACCACATGTGGGACATCCTTTTCGTTCCATTTCCAACACCGTCTTATCATCCACTGTCTCGTCGGCCGAATCAACCATTATATTCACAAGATCAACATTTCTTTCACCCACTTTTCCGGCCTCCATAGGACCTCCGGAAACAAAAACTGTAGGCACATTAAGTCTCATCGCAGCCATCATCATGCCCGGGGTTATCTTGTCGCAATTCGAGATGCAGATCATTGCATCAGCCTTATGAGCATTCATCATATACTCCACAGAATCGGCTATAAGATCTCGCGATGGAAGGGAATAGAGCATTCCATCATGACCCATAGCAATACCATCGTCAATTGCTATGGTATTGAATTCTGCAGCAAAACATCCGGATTTTTCTATCTCTTTCTTAATGAGTTGTCCAACCTCATGCAGATGAGTATGACCGGGAACAAACTGAGTAAATGAGTTGACAATGGCGATCACGGGTTTGCCAAATTGCTCCTCCTTCATTCCGTTGGCTCTCCATAATGCTCGAGCCCCTGCCATTCTCCGCCCTTTTGTTGAGGTTTCACTTCTTAATGGTATCTTCATCTCTTAGACCCACTTTTTTTATAGATTTCCTTTTTATATGGAATCCATTTTTTATATAGATAACGGTGTCTGTATCATCGACAAACTGTCAGTCAAATTGCAAAATTACTGATTTATTTCTAAAAAATATGCTTTACAGCAGAAGAACTTGTTAAAGTAACTGTATATAGATTTGCGAAAATATTGTTTATTCTCCTTAACTTTGCATAATCCGGATACGGAGAATAGCAAGATTTTCATGGTATGGCCACATATTTCACTTTAGACAAGACCGTAAAACTGATTATAGCTGTAGCGATATGTGCGGCTGCGGTTTGGCTTATCGGGGATCTGAAGAATGTGTTGCTACCTTTTTGTCTGGCATGTCTGCTTTCATATATTATTGAACCGGTGGTGGAATACAATCAGAAATCACTCTTGATGAAAAACCGTGCACCGGCCGTTATAGTCACACTCGGCGACGGTCTCATAATCATAGGACTCCTGGTGTATTTTTTTATGCCTCTCGTGGTTCATGAGCTTTTTCAGATGGAAAATATGATTAAAACTTACTCCACTCGGGAGATAACTATTCCATTTCTACCAATCCAACTCAACTCTTTTATTGAAGAAAATATAAATATCAATTCTTTGATAAAGAGATTGGAAAATGGTCAATTGGGTGGATGGCTCGACCGCGGGGCAAGCGTTATCTCCGTATCCCTGGAATATCTGGTCCACACTTTGGAATGGTTAGTGACATTTATTTATGTTATTTTCATACTTCTTGACTACGACCGTTTTTCATCCGGATTTACTTTACTTATACCCCAGAAATACCGTCGTGCTGCAGAACAAATAATGTATGATGTAAAATATTACATGAATAAATATTTCCGTAGTCAGCTTCTTTTGGCCGGATTTGCTGCAGTGTTTTATTGTATCGGGTTTTCAATAGTGGGTCTTCCTATGGCAATTGTGATGGGACTCCTTGTTGGCATTTTATACATGATACCATATTTCCAATATATAACATTGATTCCCGTAATCGTAATCTGTTTCATAACTTCACTCGACGGCAATTTCCCTTTCTGGACTAAATTAGGGGAATGTTGTCTTGTTTATCTTGTTAGTCAGTCTATATGCGACTATATACTCACCCCAAAAATCATGGGCAAGTCGATGGGACTGAATCCGGCCATTATACTTCTTTCATTATCCATTTGGGGCACTTTGTTGGGTATCATAGGAATGATTATTGCGTTGCCACTGACTACACTAATCCTTATTTATTATAAAAAGGTAATAATTGATCATATTCCACTGTCAGCTCCAACTGTGGTTGAAGAAGAATAATCCCCATCAGACTTTTGCAAAATATTTTGCTTAAAATTTACTATTAAATGGCCTTTTTAGTGTAATTTTGCCTAAAATTATTCTAAAGGAATTTTCTATTATGCTAAGGAAAACACTTAAAATTTTGGCACTATTTGGATTAATTATTTTCTCAGTGCCGGTATATGCTCAGTTCAACCTAAAAAAGGCAGTTAGTTCAGCCACAAAGGCTGTTCAGGCCTTTACCCTCACTGATGCTCAAATGGCAGATTATGTAAGGGAATCCGTTAACTGGATGGATCAGCATAACCCTGTTCTGCCCGATGACAATCCCTACGTGGTGAGACTTATGGCTTTGACCGACGGAATAACGGAAGCCGACGGAATTCCTTTGAATTTTAAGGTTTATGATGTAATTGATGTGAATGCTTTTGCATGCCCCGATGGAAGCGTGAGGGTTTTCTCTTCCTTGATGGATATAATGGATGATGATGAATTAATGGGAGTAATAGGACATGAAATAGGACATGTGATGAAACATCATTCCAAGAATGCTTTCAAGACAGAATTGCTTACCGGAGCTTTAAAAGATGCCGTGGCTTCTACCGGTGGAACAGCAGCCGCACTCACAGAGTCTCAATTGGGTTCTCTCGGCACTGCACTCATCAATGCAAAATATTCCCAGAAACAAGAAAAAGAAGCTGACAATTGCGGTTATGATTTCTTAGTGGCTAATGGTCGTAATCCTTGGGGAATGGTGATGGCTTTCGAAAAACTTGAATCTCTGGAAGGAAGTTCAGGCCAGTCTTCAAGCTATATCAGCAAAATGTTCTCTTCCCATCCCGAGACTAAAGATCGTATCAAGAAAATGTCTGAAAGAGCTACAAAAGATGGTATCGAACGCCCTGTGAAATAAATTCGAAAATTTACAATCCCAAAATTAAGGACAATCATTTTTGGTTGTCCTTTTTTAATGCAAAAAAAGTCCTATCAAAAAGTCTTTTTTGCCTGGAATATATGCTAAAAAGCAATATTATTTGACATTATGTTGAAATTATTGTAATTTTGCACAACAATTTCCACATTAACAATTTCAAATATGAAAGCAACAGAAGTAATCGCGGATTTGAAGAGACGCTTTCCCAATCAGCCTGAATATCATCAGGCTGTGGAAGAAGTCCTCACATCAATCGAAGAGGTTTACAACCGCAACCCACAGTATGAGGAGTATAATCTAATAGAACGTCTCTGCATCCCCGACAGAATTTTCGCTTTCCGGGTTTCTTGGCTTGACGATAAAGGAAAAGTCAGGAACAATATGGGTTATCGGGTACAACATAATAATGCCATAGGCCCTTATAAAGGTGGTATCCGTTTCCATTCTTCTGTGAATCTTTCAATTTTGAAATTCCTCGCTTTCGAACAGACCTTTAAAAATTCCCTCACTACTCTTGCAATGGGTGGGGCTAAAGGTGGTAGTGATTTCTCGCCCAGAGGTAAAAGTGATAAAGAGATAATGCGTTTCTGCCAGGCCTTTATATCAGAACTTTGGCGTCAGATAGGACCCGACACTGACGTGCCGGCAGGTGACATCGGAGTCGGTGCTCGCGAAGTAGGCTATATGTATGGATATTATAAAAAAATGGCCCGCGAATTCACAGGCGCCTTCACAGGCAAAGGTCTTGTATTCGGAGGCTCACTGATACGTCCGGAAGCCACAGGCTATGGCAACTGTTATTTCCTTGAAAGCATGCTGGCAACTCGCGGTCTTGATGTAAAAGGTAAGAAAGTGGCAGTTTCAGGATCCGGCAATGTAGCTCTTTACACTACCAAGAAAATAATGGAATTGGGAGGAAAGGTAGTTTCACTTAGCGATTCAGGTGGATCCGTTATTGCCCCCGAGGGATTCACTAAAGAACAATTCGATTATATCTTTGAATTGAAATCCTATGGTGGCAGAATGTATGAAGTGCCGGAACAATTCCCTGAACTGAAATACTATGAAGGTAAAAGGCCCTGGAAACTTGTGAAATGTGACATAGCTATGCCTTCTGCCACTCAGAATGAAATAGACGGAAGCGATGCGGATTCACTTCTTGAAAATGGGTGTTTCGCTGTGAGCGAAGGGGCAAATATGCCTTCCACGCCTGAAGCCGTACATAAATTTATAGAAGCCAAGATACTTTATGCCCCCGGTAAAGCTGCAAATGCAGGAGGCGTGGCTACCTCCGGTCTGGAAATGGCACAGAATTCACAGAAACTCTCTTGGACCGCAGAGGAAGTCGACCAAAAACTGCGGGGCATCATGAAGAATATTCATGAGAAGTGTGTGGAATATGGCAAGGAGGCTGATGGATACGTGAATTATGTGCGTGGGGCTAACGTTGCAGGGTTCATCAAAGTGGCTGACGCAATGATGGCACAAGGGGTATTATAACAATTACCCATAAAAAATCTGCTCTATAATTTGAGAATGAAAGTACAAAAATTCGGAGGTACATCCGTCGGATCCCCACAAAGAATCCGGGATGTTGCCTCCCTTATTTCCTCTTTTGAAGGAAGAAACTTCATAGTGCTGTCCGCTATGAGCGGCACCACTAATTCATTGCTTGAGATTTCGGCGGCTCTTAAAGCCGGCGATAGTGAAAAGGCTGCTTCTCTCATTGATTGTCTGGAAAAAAAATATGAGAAAGTGGTCTCGGAGCTTTATTCTACTGAAAAAGCCAGAACCGAGTCAAGTAGAATTCTGTCGGCTATATTCCGGAAGATCCGCATGGTTGCAAAACAACCTTACAGTATTCGTACTGAGAAAGAGATAGTGGCTCAAGGGGAAATAATGTCAACCAATCTCATGCATCAGTTTTTGCTTGAGGAGGGTAAGAAGGTGGCTTTGCTTTCAGCATTTGAATTCATGAAGATTGACGAGAACGGAGAGCCCGATTTCAAAAGTATCAGAGAGTCTCTAAACAGGCTGATGCCCGGGTTGAATGGTTACGACACAATCATCACTCAGGGATTCATTTGTCTTAATCGGAACGGGGAAATCGATAATCTGCTGAGGGGCGGTTCCGATTACACTGCCTCTATCATCGGGGCTGCCGTTAAGGCTGATGAAGTGGACATTTGGACAGATATCGACGGCATGCACAACAATGATCCCCGATTTGTGGAGGATACTTTGCCTGTGCACAATCTACATTTCGAGGAAGCTGCCGAACTTGCTTACTTCGGAGCTAAGATTCTTCATCCCACCTGTATACTTCCGGCAAAACTTAACAATATCCCGGTGAGGCTCCTAAACACTATGGAACCGGAAGCGGAAGGAACCCTCATTAATAATGACCTGGAACGAGGAAGTATCAAGGCTGTCGCCGCCAAAGATAATATCACGGCCATAAAAATAAAATCAAGCCGCATGCTTCTTGCTTACGGCTTCCTGAAAAATGTGTTTGAGGTATTTGAGAAATACAAGACACCTATTGATATGATTGCCACTTCGGAGGTGGGAGTTTCCTTAACTATTGATGATGACAGCCATCTGACTGAAATCCTTGATGAACTTGAAAAACTCGGCACGGTTACCCTCGACCGAAATATGGTGATAATTTGCGTGGTGGGTGACTTGGAATGGCAAAACAAAGGATTTGAAGCACGCGCTCTTGACGCCTTGCGAAATATTCCGGTTAGAATGATATCCTATGGTGGAAGCAACTATAACATCTCTTTCCTGATTGATAAGTCGAATAAGACCAAAGCTCTGAGACTTTTAAGCTATCACTTATTCTGACAAATTAGGGATGGAAATTTTGAAAAAACGGTGAGTAAGACATCTCCGCGTTGTCTTACATTAATCACATCCAAAACATATTTAAGAGGGTAAGCCAAAAAATATTTTTGACCTACCCTCTTTTTATGGGTTATTTAACTTAGACTGTTTTTCTGTAAAAATAGATTTAATTTTCTTTAAAATGGTAGATCTTCATCACTCCCACTACCCTCCGAAACAAACGAATCCGTCTGAGGATATGGGGGTTGCTGAATATTTCCCATCGGTTGATTCATACCCGGACCCTGAGGCTGCTGAAAACCTCCATTATTGTACCCTCCGCCATTATTATAACCACTGTTGTTGAAACCGCCCGTCATTGAAGGATCATGCGACATCTCCTCAACACGGAATACGTTGACATCAGTGTACCATTTTCCGTTGAATTCTCGGCTTTCAAGATCCACAGAAAGAGTATAGTTTCTCCCCGGTTCGATATTCATCAAAGCAGAACGATCGCCGAAACATTGAATTTTGACCTTACGGGCAAACTGACCGAATGTTTCCACCACCCATTCCTTTTTCCTCCAAGGGTTCCCGTTTTTGGAAGTCCCGGTAGTTTCTCCCAAAAATTGTATGCACTTTGCTTGAAAATCCATTATTTCTTGTTCTTTATTTGTTTATGCGAAATTACAAAATAGATTCTGATTTCACAAGAGGAATCAGAATCTATCGGAATAAATAAAGACCTATTTTTAATTCTTGTTGAGATCCCTTAATAGGGTCTTTTATATAAATTTATAGAAATTCGCTACAATGGTTTTAACACTCAATCAAGAGTTATTAATTTATAGTTTGTAGTGCCGAGTCCAATCTTTTCGGCATGTTCTACAATATGTGTGCCATGCAGTTCTTTGATTCTGTCTATCATCGGTTGGGCGTCATCCCCTTCCACATTTTCATGACCGAAAACGAGATCCAAGGCAGCTTTATCGAGAGCCACAGGGTCTGAAGATGCTAAAATACCCATATCTTTCAGAACCGGTGCTTCAGGATGGCCGTTACAATCACAATCAATCGACATATTGTTAAGTACATCGATATAAACAATATTTTTCCCCGGAGCTTTGAAATAGTCATGAACACCTTGGGCAGCCGCAGCCATAGCCTCAAGGAAGCCATCCTGATTATCAACATACCCCCAGAATTTATCCACATCTGAATTTCTTCCGGCTGAATGGATATATGCCTTACCTTCGGAAGAAGCTATACCGATACTCGCATTCTTTAGCACACCGCCGAAACCGCCCATCTGATGACCCTTGAAGTGAGCAAGATTAATCATATAATCATAATTCGGAAGATGGTCGCCAACTATATCATAATGAATCCAGGTAGTGTCTTTCACCGGAATATTCACACTTCCCTCAGCGTCGAGAATGTCAAATTCTGCCACATCCAGGTATCCCCTTTCAGCGATAGCTTTACGATGTGCCTCTGTGGTGTTTCTATTCCCTGGATAAGCTGTGTTACTTTCTACGAGCGTACCGTTCACTTTCTGCACAAGTTCTTTTATCAATCCGGCCTCTAGATTGTATGAATCCTTAGATTCTCCCGTGGAGATTTTTACTGCCACCTTGGCGCTATCTGGCACAGGCACACCTAAAGCATCATAAATTTTCACTAAATTCTGAGGAGTGATATCTTTAATGTAATAGACGATAGCTGTGTCGTTTGTCTGTGTCATAGAAGTCTCCTCTGATCCTCCTCCATTCTGTTTATGACTGCCACAGGCCACACCAATACAACCAAGACCTAATGCTGCGATTGCTAAATAATTTTTCTTCATCAGATATTTATTATTAAAGTCAATTTAATTTTAATTTTTTAGTCTAATCCTTATCAATCGTTTATATAGTAATTAATGGATGAAACAACCCGTATTTTCTTGATGTAGGGTGTGTATTGATCCCGATCCTCAATTGAGAATTGTCCTTGTGAAGCAGTCTGAATTTTACCGACCTTACTTCCGGAATCTTCCGCGAATTTATCAGCGGCAGCCCGCGCATTAATGGTAGCCTCCTCAATCATTTCAGGTTTAATGGAGTTCAAATCCGTGTATTCATAGATGGTTTGATATTGATAGTCTCCCGCCACAATTGCTATACCTTGTTTGAGCAATTCAGCCTGTTTCTTTATCAATTCATTCACCTTCTCAACTTTTGAGGATGTTACCACTACAACATTTGTGACGTTATACCGGTATGGACTCTGGTTGTAGGAATACCTGTCGGCCTGAAGATCGACTACAGCCGGAGGGTTCACGGATATTTCAGATTCCTCGATCCCATTCTCCTTAAGGAATTTCAATATCATAGTGTTGGTATTCTCCACATTTTGGAAAATAGAAGGAAGATAATTACCCACCTCCTTACTTACAATCGGCCAAGTTACTTTATTCGCATTGACTTCTCTTTCGCAAAGGCCCCTCACTGTGACAATCCTATGGGAATCGTTAAGATGGGTGAGACCATATCGAATAAAAATACCCAACACAATTAATCCGGCACATACAAATATACCAAAAATGGTGACATTCCCTCTTAACCTATCGTACATAATTATTTAATTTTTATACCCTTATGGAAATCCCGTTTTATATTGCAGAGAAATTGTTTATATCTCATTTACAATAAGTTGCACAATTCCTCATATTAATTACAAAATTAATAAAGCATTTTAATTATAGCAAATGGAAATATATAAATAGTGTTAATTTACATAGTCTTCATCTAAGTTATAATGATTGAACCAATAAAAAAAGCTGTTGTTATAAAAGTATAAGTAATCAATAAAATTTAAGAGTTATGACTGACAGAAAGACTTTTGTGAAGGCTGTGGCCGATTTGGTACAGGAATATATCGACAATTTCGACAGATTTGATTCCAATCCACAAATTAGAGTGAATCCCGAGCTTTTGTATGTAGAGGCAATAGACGGCTCTGCCATGCTCGAAGGTATTGGAGATTCAGAGGAGGCATTTGAAGATGCTGCCTATGCCCAGGGTGATGAGACAATGAGTGCATCCGACTATCAGGAGAAAGAAAACCCCGACTTTTATCCTATAAAAGACTTGTTGAAACCCACGGGAGAGCATTCCTCTGAGCCTGATATGGATAAAATAGAAAAGATAGCCGATGAATATTTCGCTTAAAAGATGGTTTTTCAGTAATTTTGCATAGAAAATTAAGGCAATGAAATCAATAGACGAATATAGGATTGAAATTGAGAAAACCATACAATCACTTGATTTACCCGGGGGTAAACTTGAAACGCTTTATTCACCGATAAAATATGCCCTTTCAGCAGGAGGAAAAAGAATCCGTCCGGTTTTGACTTTGATGGCCGCAGATGCTTTCGGCGAAAAAAGTCAGGAAGCCATCAAACCTGCTTTGGGACTCGAAATGTTCCACAATTTCACATTGCTCCATGACGATGTGATGGATAAGAGCGACATGAGGAGGGGAAGAATGACGGTGCATAAAAAATATGACGAGAACACCGCTATCCTTTCAGGCGACACTATGCTGACTCTGGCCACTGAATATATTTCCATGGTGGAGGATAAGTTGCTTAGAAACATTCTTGATTGTTTCAACGGAATGGCAATCAAAGTGTATGAGGGACAACAACTCGACATTGACTTCGAGAAGGAAACAAAGATTGCAACTTCCGATTATATTGAAATGATCCAATGTAAAACCGGAGCCCTTTTGGGAGCGTGCGCTAAAATCGGAGCTTTGATTGGTGGCGCTACTGAAAAGGATGCTGATAAAATGTATGAATTCGGTATGCAGACAGGTGTAGCTTTCCAGATTCAAGATGACTGGCTCGATACTTTCGGTGATTCATCTACGTTTGGGAAAACTATCGGCGGAGATATAAATAACGGTAAGAAAACTTATCTTTACGTTTCAGCATTGGAAGCCGATTCACAGACAGCAGAAGCTTTGAAAGAAGCTTTCCAAATACCGGCCGGAGATGTAAGGGTAAAGACAGTGACCCGTCTGTATGAGAAACTCGGCATTGCCGAAAGCGCAAAAAAAGCAGTGAATCATTATTCATCGTTAGCTTTAAAAGCACTTAACAGCACTTCTCTTTCGGATGACAAGAAAGAAGTGTTCAGAAAACTTGCCGAAAAACTCATAGGCAGAAAAAAATAAAATATATTGATAGACACCCATACACACATTTATTTCCCGGAATTTGAGGAAGAATATGATGCTCTGATAGAAAGGTGTAAAAAATCAGGTGTAAGCCATTTTATTCTTCCAAATGTCGATGAAGAGTCACTCCCTTCATTAAAGGTTATGCATGCTCGTTTCCCGGGAAACACTTCAATGGCCGTAGGGTTGCATCCGACAGAAGTCAAGGATAATTGGACTCTTGTTGTTGACTCGATGGAGTCAGAAGCTCAAACGGGAAATTATGTAGCAATTGGTGAAGTCGGGATAGATCTATATTGGGATAAATCTACCTTGGACTTTCAAAAGCAAGCATTTGAGAGGCAATTAAGGATAGCTGAGAAATTGTCTCTCCCGGTTATTATTCATTCCCGCAATGCCATCGAAGAAACTATGGATATGATAGAAAAAGTAAAGCCTTCTGTTCCTTTAATTTTTCATAGTTTCACCGGCAATGCCCTGGATGTTGGTCGCATAAGGAAGGATTGTGATCCATATTTTGGAATAAATGGAGTGGTTACATATAAAAATGCTCAAGAACTTAGAGATTCATTAAAAAAAATCGGGATTGATAAGATTCTCCTTGAAACCGATTCACCTTATCTAACCCCCATTCCTTATAGAGGAAAAAGAAATGAGTCAAGCTATCTGCCGCATATTCGTGATAAAATTGCAGAATGTATTGATTTGACACCTGTTGAGGTGGAGGAAATAACTGACATCAACGCCAAACGAATTTTCAAAATAGTTAATGACCCTTCTTTACACACTTAGTTATCCGCTTACAGGACCGGTAGAGATCTTTTTTCTGGTCTTACTGATAATCTTGGTGTGTCCGCTTTTATTTCGTAAAATAGGTATCCCACAACTGATAGGCCTCATCATCGCTGGAGTAATTGTGGGTCCTTACGGTTTTAATATCCTTGCCCGCGATGCGAGTTTTGAGATATTCGGACAGGTTGGTATCCTGTATATAATGTTTATGGCTGCGGTGGAAATCGATATGTTCCACTTGAAGCGCAATCTTCCACGAGGGATAGGTTTCGGTCTTATCACTTTTGCGGTTCCTTTAGTGATCGGGATTTTTGGTTCACGCCTTGCTTTCGGAGCTTCCTGGAGCACTTGTGTCCTTATCTCCACTATGTATGCGGCCCATACACTAATTTCCTACCCCATAGTAAGCCGGTTTGGTCTGCAGAATACCAAGCCTGCTGTTATTGCTGTTTGTTCGACAATAGTTACTGTATTGCTTGCTTTGCTCGTGCTTGCAGGAGTTGTCGATGCAGCCGATGCAGGTGGATTCCGGTTTATAAGATTTGTCAACCTTCTATGGCTGATGATAGCCTACGTTTCCGGGATGGGAATAATGTTGCATTTTCTTACAAAATATTTTTTTCGCAAAATCAGCGATCAGGTAAATCAATTCATATATGTGCTTGCAATGGTGTTTTTATCATCATTGATGGCAAGTGTTATTGGGCTTGAGGCAATTTTAGGTGCATTTTATGCCGGACTCATTCTCAACAGATTTATTCCCGAACGTTCAGGCTTGATGGGCAGATTAAAATTTGTAGGTAATGCCATATTTATCCCTTATTTCCTGATCGGCGTCGGGATGCTGATAAATGTCCATGTCATTTTCAAGAGTTGGAATGTGGGCTGGGTAGCCCTAAATATGGTTGTTCTTGCCATGCTTGCAAAATGGGTGTCGGCTTTTGGTGCAGCAAAGATATTCGGGTTAGGAGTAGCCGGCAGAAAACTGATGTTCGGTTTGACTTCCGGCAAGGCGGCGGCCACAATCGCAGCAGCACTTATTGGGTTTCAGCATGGTCTGTTAACAGAAGATATGCTCAACGGTGCCGTTCTGATGATTCTCGTTAGCTGTATCGTTTCTTCAATTTCGACTCAGACTGCAGCCAAACGTCTAAGAATGGAGCTAACCGAAGAGGAATTCAAAAAAGAAACTGAGACAAAACCGGGAGATTATGCTCGTCAACTTGTGGCTGTGGCAAATCCCGTGACTGCAGAGAATCTTATGAAACTTGCCCTTCTTATGCGTCATCGCAGAAACAATAACCCGGTGACGGCCCTGTTTGTGAGAAACAGCGATGATGCCCGGAGAGTCCAGGCAGGAAGAAATTCCCTGGAAATCGCTGTAGCCGCAGCACAGGCTGTAGATATAGAAGTGAAGGATATCGAACGCTATGACATAAATGTTGTGTCAGGAGTGACCAATGAAGCCAAACAGAATCGGTCAACTGATATCATGATAGGTCTTCATCGCAGATCAAACATTGTAGATTCCTTCTTTGGAAGTATGACTGAACAATTGGTCAATGCAACCAACAAAATGATTCTGATAAGCCGTTGCTTCACCTCGGTCGATACCTTAGCTCGTCTTCTAATTCTGGTGCCTGACAAGGCGGAATATGAAACCGGGTTTCAGACTTGGGTGGAACGTATCTGTAATCTCGCATCACAGCTTGCGGCTAAAGCCATCTTCATCTCTCATGAGACAACATCCAGTTTCATTCGGAATATTATTATTTCAGAAGGTTATGCTATAAGGCATGAATATCGCAACTTGCATTCATGGGATGATTATATCATTCACACCAATGATATTGGTGACGATGATATATTCATCATAATAGGTGCAAGAAAGGGTTCGGTGTCACATTCCTCAGAACTTGAGAATCTACCCTCATATCTGATGAAAAACCACAGCGATAATAATCTTATCTTGATTTATCCCGAACAATTTGCAGGTGATAAAGGAACCTGATTACTTCATTTCCTCCATTTTTCCGGGATCACCCACAAGCCAAACGATGTCACCAGGCCTCAACACAGTATCAGGACCGGGCTGTTCGAAAATATCGTCGCCACGTTGCACTTTTACCACCATACAATAAAAATCGTGACGTATATCCGTTTGTCCCAAAGGTATATTAACAACCGGGGATTTTTCTGTAAGAGTGATGCTACCGATATCAACTTTGGAGGAATAAACATCTAAGGCTCTGTAGGCCTTTTCGTCCCGCTCTATATCATCATTAAGGCGCTTGATCTGTTCATCATTTCCAATCACTCCAAGTATGTCCCCGGGAAAAATCCTGGCGTCTACTGAAGGAAGAGGCATTATCCTCTCCCCTCTTTGAATACTTGCCACACTTACTCCATAATCGCTTCTAAGCCCCGAGTCCTTTAATTTATCGCCGACAAAAGGGCAATAAGAACCTACTTCTATAAATGCCATGTGGAGATCATCAATAAGATGGTTATTGGCTCCGGAACGAGTATTTTCCCGAATGTTGAGATTATCGATGAATTTCTTCTCGATACTATTGTAGCGTGCAGAAATTTTCTGCGAAGCAAACACCAGAATGAAAGCAAGACAGATGATTCCGGCAATCCATGCAACCGTTGCATCGTAAGCCAGCGTGAGAAGGTAGACTATGAAAAGCAGCGCCACTAAATAACGTATGATTCTTAATGCCACCAAAGGCACCGAATAGAAACTGGCTGAGTTATGCAGTCTCATTTTTTCATCCTCTTTCAATGTGCTGAACGATAAAGCAAAGAGAAATGGCATCATAGCTGCAAGTGTGATCACAGTGGCAAGAAAACGTCCCCAATCTGCCATATAATCTTCCAGCAGCGGGAAGAGGAATTGGCGACTCACAAGGATTATAGCAATAAGTATAACGGAAAAAATAACCAAGCGTCCCATATACCTACTAAGGATATCCTTCCATAGTTTTTTATCGCTGTTTTTATCCACTACCTGCTTAGAATATCTGTCGATGAGAAAACGAAGGTTCTCCGGAAGTTTTGACTCTACAAATCTGTAGGCCGGTTGTGACATTTTAACAAAATAGGGGGTGGTGAAAATGGTAATCACTGATACGGCAACGATTATCGGATAGAGCGATTCCTCAAGAACTCCGAGACTCATACCTAATGAAGCGATAATAAATGAGAATTCACCCACCTGAGTGAGTGTAAATCCACTTTCAATTGCAACTCTCAAGGTTTGTCCCGTGGAAAGCATACCAACTGTACCGAAGAAAATCATTCCTATTATAACAACTGCAGCAAGTATCAGAATCTCCCACCAATAACTGACAAGGACCGACGGATTCACCATCATACCGACAGAGATAAAGAAAACAGCTCCGAAGAGATCCTTCACCGGCTTCACTACCTTCTCCATCCTTTCGGCAAAAATAGTGCCTGCGAGTATGGAACCCATAACGAATGCTCCAAGTTCAAGTGAGAAACCACAGATTACTGAGAAAATCGCCATTGAGAAACATAGGCCCATCGACACCACAAGCATAGTTTCATCATTGAGAAAATTTCTGACCCGTGTAAGGAAAGAGGGTAAAACGTAGACTCCGACCAAAAACCATATAATAAGGAAGAAAAGCAATTTCCCTATAGAGTATAGTAATTCCGTGCCCTCTACATTCCCCACAGCTATTGATGAAAGTAACACCAACATCAAGACGGCGAAAAGGTCTTCAATTATAAGCACAGCCAATACGAGCGAAGCGAATTTCTTCTGACGCATTCCAAGATCGGTAAGTGTCTTCAGTATTATCGTTGTACTCGACATGGATATCATTCCGCCCAGAAAAATACAATTGATGGAGTTTAGATGCAGGATTTTACCCACTCCGAATCCTGCAAAAGTCATACCTGTAATGATTATCAGAGCAGTCATGACCGCCGACGACCCGGCATTCATTAACTTACGGAAACTGAATTCCAGACCAAGCGTAAACATCAGAATCACAATACCGAGATCTGCCCAGAATTCTATATTATCCAGATTGGAGATAGAAGGTATATAAGTGAAATTGGGGCTCGCAAGAAACCCTGCAAGAATATACCCCAGAACTACAGGCTGTTTGAGCTTCTTAAAAAGCAATGTAACCACTGCTCCCAATAACAGAATTAGGGCAAGGTCAGCAATCAAACCATTGTTGATTTCCTCCTTTTCTGATGTTTGAGGTTGAGAGTCGTTGATCTCGGTATAAGTCTGGTTTATTATATCTTCCGTGTTTTCGCCATTCAGGAAATTTCCTTCCCGGTGTTCGAAATTGCATGGGAGTATTAACATTGAATTGTGGTTTTTTGGTTTTTACTCTTTAAGTATGATAAAAAACGCGATTCAAAGCAGATCTAAATGGGTTATGCTTTAATAATTCTAAACCACATCTGATTCTGCAAGCTCAACATCTTTTCGTGCATATTTATCCACAAAATAAATGTTATAATATGAGAGTATTAAGGTGGTAAGAGGGAGTGCGATAATCAGACCCATAAATCCAAGCAGTGCACCCCACACAGAAAGAGATAGCAAAATTATAGCCGGATTCAGACCCATCGCTTTACCCATAATTCTTGGTGTGAGGAAGAGATCCTGAATACATTGCACAATAATATATACAGCCATACATTCCCAGAAAATTACCCAGAAATCTCCTCCATTACTTACGGCGCTAACAAGACAAAGTATTGCTGTGATCGGAAGTGAAATCAACTGTAAATATGGCACCATGTTAAGAAAACCTATAAAAATACCGAGCACCACCCCCATAGGAAGTCCAACTATAAGGAAGCCAATAGCAAACAGTACTCCCACAATCATGGATATAAAGAATTGATTCCGAAAATAACGGTTCATCGCATGCTCTATATCCCTACCAATCTGGAAAACCTGTTTTCTATGAGGGAATGGAACTAACTGGCGGAAACTTAACATTATTCGTTCATAATCCAACATTATAAAAATAACATATAGAATCACGATCAGCCAGCTCAACGCGCCTATTACAAAAGCAAGACCGGAACTTAAAAAATTCCAAGAAGAAGAAAGTGTGGTCTTAATTATTTCTTTCCATTCCTGAGGTGTAAGCAGCCGGGATATACTGTCAAAATCAAGATTTTCTTTGAAAAAATCATAGATAGGGCCTGAAATAAAAGGAATGTCTATTTTCGAGGAAGCATAGGTTCGTAACATTCCGGCCATCTGTTCAGCCTCCTCTACAAGATATGGAAAGAAAAGAATACAGAAAATACCAACAACAAGACAAGCCTCCAATAATGTGAGGATAACAGGAAGGAAACGGGCCTTGAGATGTAGAAACCTCATATTCCATTTCACAACGGGCTCAAGCATATAAGATATGAGACAGGCCACGAAAAAAGGCAACAAGACACCTTTCAAGGCATCCAGAAGATACAATGTAGCTATAACACCCAGAATACTGAACGAGATTCTAACAACTCGATCGAACGTATATGGTTGCCGGGGGGGATAGCTTTCCTTGTTCATCGTCTAACTTTAAGAAACAAAATCCAAAGAAGGATGAGACGATTCTTTGGATTACAAAATTACTGACTATTTTCCACTTTGCCAAAGATGTGGAGTGCAAGCAAGGATGGTGTCGGAAGATAGTGACGGAAGGACCATAAGCCTCAAAGTTTATATAATCTTATCAATCAATTCTTGAAAAGTTTTAAGTAAATTTGCATTCCTATTTTTATTTTCCGGGAACATACCATTCTTTGAAAAGAAATTACCGTTGATTTAATTTTAAAAATATTCATTATACGAATGACAAAAAATCGGTCCTTACTTTCCTTAATCTGCCTGCTGGCTTCTCTGCCTTTGTTTTGTGCTTCCGGAGACCAGGCAGTCGCGGAATTCCTGAAACGTAATGGAATTCCCAATAATTCTGTTGCTGTAAAAATAGTTGACCTGCAAGACGGAAATATCTTAGCTTCTCACAACGAGGAGGCTTCCCTGGTTCCCGCTTCCATTATGAAATCTGTGACTACTGCCGCTCTTCTGGAGTCTGCGGGGCCCGACTGGAGGTACCACACAAGGATATATATCGACGGGCCGATTTATCTGGGCTATCTTAGAGGAAATGTAATTGTGGAAGGGGCTTGTGACCCTACAATAAATTCTGAGAAAGAACCTTTTTCTGAGGATATAATCGAAGAAATCTGCAGTGCTCTTGCCGCCCAGCAGATTAATCGGATAGAGGGAGGTATAATCATTGATGAGAATAATTTTTCCGGATCCCCGCATCCTGTTTCGTGGGCAAAGGAGGACCGACGCAAATATTATGGTACGGGTAGTCATGCTTTCAATTATTCCGACAATGCAAGTGGAGATTTCGCAATTAGCGATCCGGCAAAACAATTCATAATTTTACTCAAAAATAATCTGGCAGCAAAAGGTATTGAACTTGAAGACAAAGAAATCACTGAAGGGAGGCGAATACAACTTCACGTTCATCAATCGGCTCCTCTGGACGAAATAATGCGTAGCTGCATGATGCGTAGCGACAATCTTTTTGCAGAATCTATGCTACGCACTTACGGAAAATTGGGAGGAGGAGATGGATCGACAGATTCAGCCACATCTCAGGAAATGACACTCTGGAAAGAGAAGAACCTGCCACTTGAAGGCGTGAATATTGTAGATGGATCAGGTTTATCCAGGGCCAATCGAGTAACGGCGAATTTCATGTCGGAATTACTATGCAAAATGAGTCAAAATCCCTTCTATGCCTCATTTTTTCCGCTTGCAGGGCAAGAAGGAACTTTAAAAAAATTTCTTGCGGGCACTTCCCTTGATAGTTATGTGGCTATGAAAACCGGAAGTATGCGAGGAATACAATGTTATGCTGGCTATAAGCTGGATGATGATTATATTCCCACTCACGTGATCGTAATTATTATGAACGATATTACCAACAGTCGAGACAGGGCTAAAAAAGCCGCCGAAGATATGTTGCTATCAATTTTTGAATAATGATGGAAAATAAATTAAGGGAACTTCTTGACAAAATCTATGAATTGGAAGGGCTTGTGCATCTTTCTATTAAAAGAGATGAGGCATCTCAGGATTTCATAAGATTAATATCCAAAAAGGGTAAAGAGGTGGCCGAACTCTGTGTTGAAGTAGGAAAAGAGGGAAGCCAATTAGACGGGAAAGAATCCGCCGATTTAAAGGAGCCGATTAATTCTCCGCTCCATCCTGTTAGTCTCGAAGAATATTATATCGATGAAGATAATGACTCCCCTCAAAGTCAAGAAACCTCTTCCGGTTCCAACATTCTGGAATTGACCGACCCTTCTATTGACACAACTGAGAGAAGTGAGCCTAAAAAAGGGAAACTGGTGTTTTCCATAAATGATCGTTTCAGATACAAAAGAGAGCTTTTTGATAATTCTGACGTCGCTTTCAACAATACATTGGCTTTAGTGGCTTCAATGGAGAATTATGATGAGGCTGAAGACTATTTTCTAAACGAAGAAGGATTAGACAGAAGATCGCCGGCAGTGGCTGATTTCCTTGATGTAATTAAAAGATATTTTCAATAGAACCGTCGAATCCTCTCACATATCCTAAAATTTTTTAGAGCGGAACAAGAGTGTAAATAAAGATTAAGAGGGTAAGCAAAATTATATTGCTACCCTCTTTAATTCTTAGAAGAGCTTTCTGGAATTAATCCAATTGTACAATCAGATAAGGGCTGAATTTCCAGAATTCATCAGGATTTGTAATCTTCAATGTGATAGTATTGTCAGCATTTTTCACTTCCTCATAGGAATCCTTAGGCATATTGGTCCAGATTTTTATCTTTTTGGCTCCTGTGGGAATAGAGGTCAGAACCCTCTTGTCAGCAGCAGTAAAATAATTTAGATTCACATCTCCCTTTAAAACTTTTGTGGCTCCAAGGAATTTCTTCTCAAGAAGATCGTTTTGCTTCAGTTCTTTATTGGTTCCCAATGCATAATAAACAGTATTCAATTGTTGGTCAGCCTCATCCAAAGCATTAAAGGCAGCATCTTTGGCTTCAGTCTGCACCTGCACCTGCATCTCTTTTTCTGCTAACTGATCATTAAGGTTGGCAATTGAATCGTTAGCCAAAGAGAGACGATTTTCCAACATGGCAATGTGGGATTCCTGATCGTCAAGACGAACTTTCATTTGCTCGATAGTTTTGGTGAGCACAGCATTCTGATTACCTGAATCCCTCATTTTCTTCTCCATTTGTGCAAGAAGCTGATGATTGGTGGCAAGTCTCTGTTTGATAGCGGAAAGATTACGACGCACTTCAGCTCTACGATCCGTTTCACCATTGCCCATATTATAGAGAAGACCTTCCTGCATATTGATGGAATCAAGTCCATTATAGATGTCGGCCATCAGAAGCATAAGGGAGTCGTTGAAGGTTGTAGCCTCCTCATAATTACTTGTAAGCTCAGCTATCCTAAGGGAATCTTGTTGTGCTTTCTCCTTGTATCCACTGTTACATGCACTCATCATTAAGAGCGCACCTCCGCATAAGGCGATCAATGTTTTCTTCATAAATTATCTTTTTTAATTTTTTTATTAATTTCATTTCCTTCCACTACTATAACAATTTCACCCTTAGCTTGGTTTTGCGAATAATAATCTTGAAGCGACTTCAAGGAAGAAAGGTTATAGGTTTCATGTAGTTTTGATATTTCTCTGACAACACATGCATCCCTATCTTCTCCAAAATACTCGCAGAGGTCATGTAAGGTCCTTTCCAGTCTCTTAGGGCTCTCATATATGATAATGGAGCGAGGATCCTCAGCTAAAAATTTCAGTCGGGTAGCCCTCCCCTTTTTAGGAGGAAGGAAACCTTCGAATACAAAACGATCGCAAGGAAGACCGGAAGCCACCAATGCAGGAACAAAAGCAGTCGCTCCGGGTAGACATTCCACTTTTACTCCCATACGTCGACATTCTCTGACAAGCATAAATCCGGGATCAGAAATACCGGGAGTGCCCGCATCGGTCACCAAGGCTATCCTTTCACCTTCCTTTATTTTTTTTACAATAGACTCGGTTGTGGCATGCTCATTGAATTTATGGTGACTCTTCATCGGGGTTGAGATATCATAATGCTTTAAGAGCACACCGGATGTACGGGTGTCTTCGGCAAGAATAAGATCCACTTCCTTAAGTACTTTTATGGCTCTGAAAGTCATGTCCTCAAGGTTTCCTACCGGAGTTGGCACTAAATATAGAGCTCCTTCCCTATCCATTTTATTTTCTTAGTTTGGCCCGGTTGGCATCCCAGATGAAATAGACGATCAAGAGCACATAGGCAGCGCATCCAAGAATTTGGGTCACTTCCAAGGATCCGGGAGTTTCATATTCAAAACCACAGAAACGGGTTATGGCCGCGAAAACACCGAAGAGAGCACCTCCGGCTATTAGACCCGATGCAATCAATGTGCCACGGTCTCTTCTTGCATCATTAAGTTTAGGATCTTTCGAGGAGTTACTTACAAAATAAGCTATAGCACCTCCTACAAGCATTGGGCTATTAAGCGACAAAGGTATGAACATCCCTAAGCAGAATGCCAGAGCCGGAACTCCCAACCAGTTGAGTATGCAAGCCAATATAGCACCAATCATATAAAGTATCCAGGGTGTCTCTCCTCCCATCATCAACGGTTCTATCACCTTTGCCATGGCATTTGCCTGAGGAGCTACAAGTGCATCGTCGCCTGTGAAACCATATACTTGATTCAACACCATGATCACACCTCCCACTGTAGCAGCTGATACCAATGTGCCAAGGAATTTCCAACTCTCCTGTTTTTTGGGAGTGGATCCTAGCCAATAACCGATCTTGAGGTCGGTCACAAACCCTCCCGCCATTGAGAGAGCTGTACAAACTACACCTCCGATTACCATGGAAGCAACAATTCCGGATGTGCCACTTAAACCTATAGCCACAAATATTGCCGAGGCGATAATCAGGGTCATTAGAGTCATACCTGATACGGGATTGGAACCGACTATCGCTATAGCATTAGCAGCCACAGTGGTAAAGAGGAAGGCTATGATTGTGACGACACCCCATGCCACTGCTGCCTGCCAGAAAGTGTGGATCACTCCAAACCAGAAGAAAAGCAACACAGCAACAAGAGCAAGCACTGTAAAAACAACGATATGCTTCATCGAGATATCAAGCTGCCATCTCTGCTCTTTCATAGCTGTCGTTTTCCCCTTAAGTTCTCGGCCTGCAAGACCCACAGCCTGTGCTATTATAGGCCATGATTTGATTATTCCTATCACACCGGCCATTGCAATTCCACCGATACCTATCAATCTTGCATAATTCTTGAAGAGATCGTCAGGATCCATTATTGCGAATTCAGGACTCCCGTAAGTGCCCATAAGAGGGATAATAATCCACCATACAAAGATGGAGCCGGCAAATATGACGAAAGCATATTTCAGGCCCACGATATAACCGAGACCAAGAAGAGCCGCACCTGTGTTGCAACTCAAAACGAGCTTGGCCTTTTCAGCCATAACCTGACCCCATGTGGCTGCCGTAGATTGGATAGTCTCGGCCCACCATCCGAAGGTTGCAACTATATAGTCATAAACTCCGCCTATTAATGAAGCTATTATAAGAGTTTTTGCCTGACCGCTGTTCTCTTCTGAGCTTCCCTCTCCTGATACAAGCACCTGAGTGGTGGCTGTTGCTTCAGGGAAAGGGTATTTACCGTGCATATCCTTTACAAAGTATTTTCGGAACGGTATGAAAAATAATATTCCGAGTATGCCTCCGAGAAGCGAAGAAAGGAAAATTTGATAAAATTCTACCGTTATATCCGGGTATGTGGCCTGGAGGATAAAGAGCGCGGGAAGTGTGAAAATCGCTCCTGCAACTATCACTCCGGAACATGCTCCGATACTCTGTATTATAACATTCTGACCTAAGGCATTCTTTTTCCCCAATGCGTTACTGAGTCCCACTGCTATTATGGCAATAGGGATTGCAGCTTCAAACACTTGTCCTACTTTCAGGCCAAGATAAGCCGCTGCTGCGGAAAAAATGATTGCCATCACCAGTCCCGTGAATACGGAATAAACCGTGACTTCCTTTTGATCATGGGCCGGATGCATCACCGGATTGTACTGTTCATCAGAAGCAAGCTCCCGAAAAGCATTTTCAGGTAGACCTGTCGATGTGTTTAAATTGGTTATTTCTTCGCTCATGATGTTTGCAATAATTTCTGCGAAATTAACAATAATCGTTATATTACTAAAATTTTCAGTAACTTTGCATACAATGGATAAATAAATTTTGTAAAGATGAACGAGAATGTAATGATGATGCGGCGAGCCAAGGAACAGCTTGCCAATAAATGGATTAATGTAGCCATTGGCACTCTTATTTATGTGGCTATCAATGCTGTTGCAAGTTACACTTATGTCCTCGCAATGTTGCTTTACGGTCCGCTCACTTTCGGTTATTATCTTTATCTGGCTTGCAATGTCGACACCGGTGTCAATAATTTAAATCTCCTTTTCAAAGGATTTGAAAGATTCACAGATACTCTTGTAGCGGGTCTTCTCTATTTCCTTGCTGTTTCCATTGGCACTTTCTTTCTGATTGTCCCGGGTATCATCGCAGCTTTAGGATTTTCGATGACTTTTTTTATCATGGTAGACGATCCAAACATCTCGGGAATAGATGCCTTACAGAAAAGCTGGAATATGATGAATGGTCAGAAATGGAATCTCTTCTGTCTATGGATAAGATTTTTTGGGTGGGCACTCCTTTGCATTCTCACTTGTGGCATCGGCTCTCTATTCCTCAATCCTTATATAGTAGTGACAACGCAGAATTTTTATCGCAAACTTCGCTACGGTACGTTCTAAGTGATCTACTACACCAAAGACCCGAAGGTCCATATCTGAATTCTTTATATAAAAAAAGAATCTGATTTAAACCTTCTTACTTGAGTCGGGTCAGAATATTTGATCGACAGGTAAAAAAACATGAATTTTAAAAAATTATTGGCGGTATCCTTAGCCTTTACTCCTCTGTTGGTTTGGGCCAAGGGGAATATCAGCGGAAAAGTAATTAACAAATCCACCGGCGAGCCGATGGATTTTGTTACGGTACAACTTTTGGATTCAAAAGGGAAACCCCTTGCCATTGGGACATCTACTGATCTTGACGGCAATTTCCTATTGCCTAACGTAGCTGATGGCAGTTATATAGTCAGGATATCCAATATCGGAAGTGTCGAGCAGGAACGTCCGGTAGTGATTTCCGGGGATAATATATCATTGGATGATATTAGGCTTGCAGAGGATGCAAAGGTGCTTCAAGAAGTGGTAGTTGAAGGGATTAAGAGCCAAATGCGTTTTGAACTTGATAAGAAAGTTTTTCAGGTTGATGCAAATCTTACAGTGGCTGGAACTTCGGCCTCCGAACTTCTTGAATCAATCCCATCTGTAGAGGTAGACCAGGATGGAGAGGTGTCGTTAAGAGGAAATTCTTCCGTCACAATTTGGATCAATGGTAAAGAGTCGGGTCTTACTTCCGATAACCGAGCTCAGATTCTTGAACAAATTCCGGCAGAGACTATCGACAGAGTTGAGGTGATTACTAATCCTTCAGCCAAATATAGTCCGGAGGGGACAGCAGGTATCATCAATATTATTTTGAAAAAAGACCGTCGCGCCGGTTATTTTGGAAGTACCGAATTCAGCGTCAATTCTCGAGGTGGGGGAAATGCCGGAGTGAATTTTAATTATAATCACAGTAAAGTCGATGCTTTTGCAGGTGTTGGTTTCCGCATGAGAAGAAACACCGGTGGGTCTTTATCTGACCGTCAATATGAATCCGGAGAATATCTCACATCGGAAGGGAAAAGCCCTAATCGGGGGAATAATTTGTTTTTCCGTCTTGGTGCTACCTACCATGTAACTGATTTTGATGATATAAGTTTAAGCGGTTTCGGTATGTTCGGCCATAACGATAGCCGTTCCAATACAAATTATCTTTCCAATCTACCGAATTACTGGCTTTCCAATATGAATTCCAGTCAAAGAAAGGGGAATATGAGAGGAACCCATGTAGAACTTGGATACACTCATAAATGGAGCGATTATAACCAGATCGATATTAACGGTTCTTTCAATTATTGGGGAGGTGACAACTGGAACTCCTATGAACAGGATCAGATATATAATTTCCCCTATCCGGGTGCATTATATGATCCTGACACACAAGAATATTACTACGATCTTTACCAGGAACAAACCACTGATATGGGTACTAAAAGTTGGGAAGTAAAAGCCGATTACACTAATCGTTTTAATGATTATCTCAAACTTGAAACCGGTTATAACGGTAATTTTGCCCGAGAGGATACCCCTACAACTACTTATCAGGGCACTTCTAAAGCCGATATCACAATATATCCCGAACTCTACAATAGATTTATCTATCGCAATGATGTGAATGCTCTTTATGCCACATTGGGGGGTACAGTGAACAAATTCAGCTATTCGGCAGGTTTAAGAGCCGAGCAATGGATGGTTCATACTAAATCCCTTGGTTATCAAGAGTCTCCTGACGCTCAGAAATGGTATAAAAAAAATAATTTCGCATTATTCCCTTCGGTTTTTCTCTCCCTGTCACTCCCTTATGAGAATGAACTTCAGATTAATTATACACGGAGGTTAAGAAGGCCATGGGGAGGTCAGTTGAATTCATTCCGGGATATATCCGATCCGGCAAATATTTCTTA
>JAFLTR010000015.1 GCA_022509205.1 Muribaculaceae bacterium
GATGCCCATAAACTCGGCATTGCCGTGATTATGGATATCGTTCACAGCCACGCTGTTAAGAACGAGCAGGAAGGGCTCGGACTTTTCGACGGAACCACCCACCTCTATTTTCATGGCGGGGCGAGACGTGAACATCCTGCTTGGGATTCGTTACTTTTCAATTATGGGAGTGACAACGTGTTGCATTTCCTGCTTTCCAACTGCAAGTTCTGGCTCGAGGAGTATAAATTCGACGGTTTCCGTTTCGACGGAGTGACCTCAATGCTTTATTATGATCATGGTCTCGGAAAAGCGTTTGGCTCGTATGCCGATTATTATGATGGTAACCAAGACACTAATGCCTTGACATATCTTACCCTGGCAAATATCCTGATACATGAGGTGAATCCCAAAGCTATAACGATTGCCGAGGAGATGAGCGGAATGCCCGGCCTCGCTGTGAAATTCGAGGATGGAGGAATCGGGTTCGATTATAGAATGGCGATGGGTGTTCCCGATTACTGGATAAAGATGATCAAAGAGAAAAAAGATGAAGACTGGCATCCTACCTCCATATTCTGGGAGTTAACAAATCGGAGGGCAGACGAAAAGACAATTTCATACTGTGAAAGCCACGACCAGGCACTTGTGGGCGACAAAACAATCATCTTCCGTCTTATCGACAAGGAGATGTATTGGCACATGATGACCGGTGACAACGATGGAACCGTATCCCGCGGTATGGCTCTTCATAAAATGATCCGTCTCGTCACTCTCGCCACCATCAATGGAGGATATCTAAATTTTATGGGCAATGAATTCGGACATCCGGAATGGATAGATTTCCCCAGAGAAGGTAATGGTTGGAGTTATAAGTATGCTCGCAGGCAATGGGATCTGGTTGACCGCCAAGACCTTAAGTATAGGTTCCTCAACGCTTTCGATAATGATATGATCGAAGTGGTTTCTGGAGTTTATAATTTCCAGGCACTCCCGGTAGAGAAGCTTTGGGAGAAAGATGATGACCAGGTACTTGCTTTTATGAGAGGAGATCTGATCTTTGTATTCAACTGGAATCCTGTCAAGAGCTTTGAAGGCTACGGTTTTTTGGCTCCACAAGGTGAATATGAGGTTGTGCTCGATTCTGATAGTCTCGGCTACGGAGGATATGGTCTGGTGGATGACAAAGTAAGACATTTCACTCTACCCGACCCACTCTATCAACCTTCCGGAAAGGGATGGCTTAAACTTTACCTCCCGGCACGTACAGCGATGGTTTTAAAGAAGATTAAACCTTCGCGTGCAAAAAAAGTCACAAATAAGAAGTAACTTTGCACTGCTTAAGTAAAAGCTTTGCACAACTTCTTAATAGTGATACTAAAAACATTTGAAATGAAATTATCCAAGAAAATTATGGTTGGCGCCATCCTTATGGCGTCAGCCTTTACTGTAAATGCCCAAAGTCTGAGTGATATCCTAAGTGGGTTAGGTGGTAAATCCAATTCAAGCTCAGGTGGTGTAGGTGACATACTGAGTGGTGTCATTGAAGGTGTATTCACAAAATCTAATCTAACTCTCGATGATCTCATTGGAGAATATCAGGCCCAGGGCCCTGCTGTAACTTTCCAGAGTGAAAACTTCCTTCAGAAAGCAGGTGGTATAGCCGGAGCTGCCACTATTGAGTCAAAACTAAAACCTTACTATGAGCAATATGGTCTCAATAATATGACTCTCACCGTGGATGAGGACCATAATTTTGTTATGAAAATCAAATCCATCAGTCTTAAAGGGAACATAACAAAAAATGATGAAGAGGGTACTTTCAACTTCAATTTCAATGTATTGGGGATAAATTTGGGAGGCTTTAAAGCTTACGTTGAAAAGAGCGGCTCTAATCTCAACCTAATGTTTGATGCCACAAAACTGAAAAGCTTTATATCGGCTGTGGCCAAACTGACCGGCAATTCTATGGCTAAAGCCCTCGGTTCTATTCTCGACAGCTATGAAGGTGCTTGTATTGGATGGAAGATGGTGTCGATTTCCCAAAACAATTCATCTTCATCGGGATCTTCTCTCTCCAATGGTCTTGGTACACTCAAAGATATCCTGACAGGAGGCTCTAAATCCAACTGACAGGCATTATGGCTGTCCGAGGCCCGGTTTGTCTATTAGGATAAAAATATGTAACTTTGCCTATGGCAAAAATAGGTTTTTTGACCACCACAGAGCCATAAAAACTATTATAAATGCAAGGTGAAGACAAGATAATTCCGATAAATATAGAATCGGAAATGAAAAGCGCCTACATAGATTATTCTATGTCGGTGATTGTTTCGCGCGCTCTCCCCGATGTAAGAGACGGTTTCAAACCGGTTCATCGAAGAGTGCTCTACGGTATGAATGAGTTGGGTAACTTTTTTTCCGGCGACACGAAGAAATCTGCGCGTATCGTCGGAGAAGTGATGGGTAAATACCATCCTCATGGTGACAGCTCAATATATATGACTATGGTCAGGATGGCCCAGGAGTGGTCACTCAGGTATCCGTTGGTGTTTGGTCAGGGTAATTTCGGATCGATTGATGGAGACTCCCCTGCGGCCATGCGTTACACCGAGGTTAAGCTCGCCAGAATGGGTGAAGAAATGCTCCGGGATATCGATAATGAAACTGTTGATTTCGTCCCGAATTTCGATAACACTCTTACCGAACCTTCCGTTCTTCCGACCCGTATTCCCAACTTATTGGTCAATGGGGCTTCCGGTATCGCCGTAGGTATGGCTACCAATATGCCTCCTCATAATCTCACAGAATCGCTAAATGCTTGTATTGCCCTAATTGACAACCCGGAAATAGATATTCCTGGTCTAATGCAATACATCAAGGCACCCGACTTCCCTACCGGAGGTGAGATATTCGGCTTACAAGGGGTTAAAGATGCTTTCGAAACCGGTAAAGGTCGCATTGTCATCCGTGCAAAAGCCGAGATTGAAAATACAGGTACCCACGACCAGATTGTAATTTCCGAAATTCCTTATGGAGTAATCAAAAACGATCTTGTTAAAAGTATCGCTGACCTCGCGATAGAAAAGAAAGTGGAGGGTATTGCAGATATAAAAGACACCTCAGCAAGAGGTGTGATGCACATTGCCATTGAAATCAAGCGAGATGCAAATGCTAATGTGGTCTTGAACAAGCTCTTCAAGATGACGCAACTGCAGACCACTTTCAGCGTGAATAATGTGGCTCTTGTAAACGGCAGACCGAAAACTCTGAATCTTAAGCAACTCCTCGAAGCCTTTGTTTCCCATAGACATGAGATCGTGATCAGGAGAACACGCTACGAACTTCGCAAGGCAGAAGAAAGAGCTCACATCCTGAAAGGTTTAATGATCGCTTGCGATAATATCGATGAGGTTATCCAGATTATACGTTCTTCGCAAACAACTGAAGAAGCGCGACAAAGACTTGCTGAAAAATTCGATCTTGACGAAATTCAGACCAGAGCAATTGTAGAAATGCGTCTGCGTCAGCTCACCGGACTCGAAATGGAGAAGTTGCGTAAGGAATACGATGACCTTATGAAACTTATCGCTCATCTGAACGATATCCTTAATAACGACGAGGTGTGCCGCCAGGTGATGAAAGATGAATTGATCGAGATTCGAGATAAATATGGTGATGAACGACGCACCAAGATTAATCTTTTCGCAGGCGATCTAAATGCTGAGGATTTCTATCCGGATGATGAAATGATCATCACGATTTCTCATCTCGGATATATCAAACGCACCCCTCTTAGCGAATTCCGTGCCCAACATCGAGGTGGTGTAGGAGCTAAGGGAAGCGACACGCGTGATTCTGATTTTATTGAATATATATATCCCGCTTCCAACCATAACTATATGCTTTTCTTCACGAAGAAAGGTAAATGTTATTGGCTGAAAGTTTACGAGATACCGGAGGGGGCCAAGAATTCCAAAGGCCGTGCAATCCAGAATCTTTTGAATCTGGATGCCGATGATGAAGTGAATGCTTTCATCCGCATAAAGCGTCTCGACGATGAAGAATTCAATAATTCCCACAATCTGATATTCTGCACCAAGAAAGGTGTTATTAAGAAGACTTCTCTTGAAGCATACTCACGCCCCAGAACGAATGGTGTAAACGCTATCATCATACGAGAAGATGACCAGCTGATTCAAGTGAGGTTGACTGATGGTAATTCAGAGGTGATTCTGGCGGACAAGGAAGGTCGGGCCATCCGTTTCCATGAAAGCAAAGTCAGAGAAATGGGCCGTGTGTCGACCGGTGTGCGTGGCATGACTCTCGGAGAAGATGGCGATGAGGTTGTCGGCATGATCACTATGACAGAAGGGTCTGATGAAACTGTTATGGTGGTTTCAGAAAACGGGTATGGGAAACGTTCAGCACTCGATGACTACCGCATCACCAACAGAGGTGGCAAAGGTGTCAAGACCATGAACATCACTGAAAAAACCGGTTCATTGGTAGCTATCAAGAGTGTGAATGATTCCAATGATCTGATGATTATCAATCAGAGTGGTATCACACTGCGCATGTCGGTTGCAGATATCCGAGTGATGGGTAGAAACACCCAGGGTGTCAAACTAATCGATCTTGCAAAACGTGGAGATTCAATTGCATCAGTTTGTAAGGTGGCAAGCGACCCCCAGGAAGAAATTGAAGAGGAAACAAACGAGGAGGCGGTTGAAGAGAATTAATACTTCACGGAATATCTTAACGCAAAACAATATAACTCAACCTAAAAACAATAAAAACACATGAAAAAGCTAATGTCATTGCTGCTTTGTGTTGGAGCCACTTCTGCAATGTTTGCACAGGTCACTCTCGTGAAGCAGGCAGAAAAACTATCCGGGAAAGCCGACAAACTTGAAGAAGCTAGAGGTCTTATCAAGCAGGCTATGGAAAATCCCGAAACAAAAGATCAGGCTTACACTTATTATGTGGCCGGCAAAATTGAAATGGATGCCTACGACAATGGTTATAAGACCAAAATGATTAATCCGGCCGATGCCAGTGCTTCTCCGGATGCTTTGGGCAACGAACTTATGTCAGGTTATAATTACTTCCTTATGGCCCTCCCCTTAGATAGTCTCCCAAATGAAAAAGGACAGATTAAGCCTAAATATTCCAAAGACATTGTAAACAGAATAAAGGGTCATCAGTCGGATTTCTATAGTGTAGGTGCAGACTACTATAATGAGCAGAAATATTATCCCGAGGCTTTCGACGCTTTTATGGTATATGCAAATCTTCCGGAAAAATTCAACGGCCTTGAAACTCTTATCACTCCGGATCAAGCAGCTGCAGCTTATTTTAACGCGGGTCTTGCAGCCAACCAGGGTCAAAACATCGAAGCAAGCGCCGAAGCATTTAAGAAATCTCGTCTCATGGGCTATGACAAACCGGAAGCAACCATTTTTGAGATTGCATGCTGGCAGACTATAGCTCAAAACGACAATGACAGGACTCCGGAAGCGATGGGTCATATCAAGGAGGCTTCTCAATTCGGACTTGACAATTTCGGTATGGAAAACACAATTTTCCTTAACAACCTTATCAACGCTTTGGTTAACGACAACCAGACTGATGAGGCACTTATGAAATTGACAGATCTGATTTCCGCAAATCCGGATGAGGCCAATCTTTATGGTCTCAGAGGATATGTTTATGACCGTCTTGAGAATGATGACGCCTCTGAAGCCGACTATAGAAAAGCTGCTTCTCTCGAGTCTGCTGACTTTGAAACTCTTAAAAATGCAAGTAACAAGCTTTATAGAGTGGGCACTTCAAAACTGAATGCTCTTGAAGGAAACTCTCCCGAACTGAATTCTGCACGTCAGGACATAAAAAACAATTATTTCCTTGAGGCTCAGAAGTATGCAGAAAAAGCAAATCAGATGCAACCGGGTGACCCATATATCCAGAATATCCTCGATAGCATCGAATACGCTGTGACCACTTTCTTCAATTAATAATCACGTTAAAAATATTTAAGTGGAGAGTTCTTAAAAAAGAACTCTCCATTTTTTATTATTATTATCCCCTTTTTTATCTAATTTTGCAAAATAATTCTTCCGAGGGCATAAAATATAAGTCGTCGGGATTTTTTAGAATTAAAACATTAGAATCAAATGGGTCTTTTCTCTTTTACGCAGGAAATAGCCATGGATCTTGGCACTGCGAACTCAATAATAATACATAACGACAAAATTGTGGTTGACGAGCCGTCGGTCGTGGCTATTGAAAACAAGACTGATAAACTTCTGGCAGTAGGCACACAAGCACATCAGATGGAGGGTAAGGAACCTCCGGGCATCCGCACAATAAGACCGCTTCGTGACGGAGTGATAGCAGACTTTAACGCAGCCGAACAGATGATAAGAGGACTTATCAAGATGGTAAGCTCCAAACGTCGGTGGTTCTCCCCTTCCCTGAGAATGGTGGTATGTATTCCTTCCGGTTCCACGGAAGTGGAGATTCGAGCTGTGCGCGACTCCTCGGAACATGCCGGAGGTAGAGATGTGTATATGATTTATGAACCGATGGCAGCAGCTCTCGGTATAGGTCTGGATGTAGAAGCTCCTGAAGGAAACATGATTGTTGATATAGGTGGAGGATCAACAGAAATCGCCGTGATTTCACTCGGTGGAATTGTCAGCAACAAGAGTATTCGCATAGCAGGTAATGACCTAACTGTAGATATACAGGATCACATGGGACGGGTACACAACCTGAGAGTGGGCACGACTATGGCAGAACAAATAAAGATCAATGTGGGTTCTGCTCTCCCGGTACTTGAAGATGGTCCGGAACCGTTTATTGTGACCGGGCCTAATAAGATGACATCTTTGCCAATGACTGTGCCCGTCACCTATGAGGAGATTTCTCATTGCATAGACAAAACAATTTCTCGCATGGAAGCGGCAATTTTGGCCGCTTTGGAAGAAACTCCACCGGAACTATATGCCGACATTGTGAAAAACGGAATCTATCTTGCCGGAGGTGGAGCTCTTCTTAAGGGACTTGCCAAACGTTTCACCGATAAAATGAAAATTGAATTTAAAGTGGCTGATGATCCGCTTCACTCTGTGGCTAAAGGCACCGGCGTGGCGCTGAAGAATATCAATAAGTTCTCATTCCTCATCAGATAAGTTAGTTTCTATCGTTCTTACTTTCTGATTTTACGTGAGAAATCTGCTCAATTTTATTATTCGGTATGGGGCATGGTTCATTTTCCTGATTTATGTGATCTTGAGCTGTGTCATACTGTTTAGTTACAACGTCTATCATTCCTCTATCTATTTTAGTTCTGCCAATTCGATATCCAGCACACTCTATGGAGCCACCTCGGAAGTGTCAGGATATTTCGCCTTGCGAAGAATAAACAAAGACCTCGAAGCCAATAATGCTCTCTTGGAAAATGAAGTGCTCAATCTCCGTCACCAATTGGCTGAATATAAAACACTTCATTCTGACACAGCTGAATTCGGGGGGGTGCCAAGGTATGATTATGTTGCTGCGACTGTAATCAACAATAACGTCCGGCATCCCAAGAACTATTTTTCAATTGACAAGGGAAGTGCTGACGGGATAGCCCAAGGACAGGGTGTTGTAGATCATAATGGAGTAGTAGGAATTGTGAATGTCACTGGTCCTCACACTGCAAGAATAATATCCCTGCTCAACGAAGCTCAGAGATTTTCCGTTAAAATCAAAAACACTGATTTTATTGGTTCATTAGTGTGGAAAGGAGGCGACCCGAACGTAGCTTACATGGAGGAAGTGCCTCGACATGCCAGATACCAGAGCGGTGATACTGTTGTCACAAGCGGGTACTCTCTTGCTTTCCCCTCCAATATCCCTATAGGGATAATTATGAACCGTATCAAAGGGGCAGATGATAATTTCTTTATACTGAAAGTTAGACTCATGCCGGATTTTAAAAGCTTGAGTACGGTCAGAGTGATTAAGGATAATTTCAAAGAAAGTGTAGATTCATTAAGTTTGCATGATATTTAAGAGAGTTGTAATAAACAATCCGTGGTAGTATTAAAAAGTTTCGATTCTCTAAGATATGAAGGTCATTTAAAAGGTTGTGACGAAAACAATAATTAAATATTTCATTATCTTTTGGATATGTGTTCTGCTGCAAGTGCTCATATTCAATCATATTGTCCTTTTTCATGTGGCAGTCCCACTTATTTTCATCTATTTCATCATTAGATTACCGATAAATTTGAAGTTACCCTATCTTTTTACTCTGGCTTTTCTTTTAGGACTTATAGTAGATATTTTGTCAGATACTCCCGGAGTAAATGCGTTGGCTTGTATACTAATTGCAGCATTGAGAACTCCAATCTATTATGCTTATATGGCTAAGGATGACAATACTGCACGCCTCACGCCATCCATATCGGGTATGGGATTGCTGGAATACTCAAAATATCTTCTCACCTTCGTAGTAATATATTGTCTGCTGGCTTTCTCTATAGAATATTTCAGTTTTGCCGACGTTAAAGATATAACAATACTCGTGGGAGCAAGTTCACTCTTCACATTTATCGTATTGCTTGCTTTTGATTGTCTTATTCCTGATTAAATCCCTCCTTTTCCTTTTAATTCTTCAAAATTAAGAATGAGAAAAGATTATAAGCTTGCCAAGAGAAGATATGTAATCGGTGGTTTTATTACTCTCGTGGTAATAATTTATCTGATTCGTCTCTTTTCTCTTCAGGTGAGTGATGACACTTACAAACTTTATGCCGAAAGCAACGCTTTTCTTAAAAAGACAGTGTATCCGGCGCGCGGCCTTATTTACGACCGTAATGGAAAACTTGTGGTGTTCAATCAGCCTGCTTATGATCTCATGCTGATACCAAAGGATGTACACAGTCTTGACACTGTGGCTTTTTGCTCACTCCTAAATATTTCCAAGGAACAACTCAAGGAATATTGGGCCGACATGAAAAATCCGCGAAAAAACCCGGGTTATTCATCCTATACTCCTCAAAAACTCATATCCCATATTTCTTATGAAGACTATGGTCGTCTTCAAGAGAAACTCTATATGTTTCCGGGATTCTATATTCAGACTCGCACAGTAAGAAAATACAATTATCCGGCAGGTGCCAATATCTTAGGGAACATCCGTGAGGTTTCTCCTGAAGATGTCAAACGCGATGAATACTATCGTCGTGGTGATTATACCGGCGACCTGGGGGTGGAAAAAAGTTATGAGGAGGCGCTCCGAGGCCAGAAAGGTATGGAAATACTTATGAGGGATGCCTTAGGCAGAATTAAGGGCAAATTTGAAGATGGTGCACGCGACGTGGCTCCTGTGTCAGGTAGCAACCTGACTTTGGCTATTGATATGGATTTACAGCAATATGGCGAAGAACTGATGCAAAATAAGATCGGCGCCATTGTCGCAATAGAACCCTCAACCGGTGAAATTCTTGCTCTTGTATCAGCTCCTGCCTATGATCCTCAACTATTGGTAGGCAAAGAAAGAGGTAAAAATTATTCCCGTCTTGTAATGGACCCTTTGAAACCACTCTATGACAGGGCTATCCAAGGAGCTTATCCTCCCGGCTCAACTTTTAAGCCAACTCAAGGACTTATTTTCCTCCAGGAAGGAATCATAAATGAAAACACCGCTTTCCCATGCTACCATGGCTACATTAATGGTATTAGAGTCGGATGTCACGGCCATGGCTCCCCCCTACCTTTGAAACCTGCACTTCAGACTTCCTGCAATGCATATTTTTGCTGGGGACTGAAACACATGATCGACAAGAGAGATACTAATCCTCAAGACCAGCTTACAAAATGGAAAGACTATCTTGTTGAAATGGGCTATGGGTATCGTCTAGGCATAGATTTGCCTCATGAAAGTCGGGGGTTTATCCCGAATGCAGAGTTTTATTCCAAATCTTTTAGAGGCCCTCGATGGAGTGCCAATTCCATCATTTCCATTGCAATCGGCCAAGGAGAAGTCACCGCCACTCCCCTGCAGATTGCCAATTTATGCGCAACTATTGCCAACCGAGGATATTTCCTGACTCCTCATGTGGTGAAAGAAATAGAAGATTCCATCATAGATCCGAAGTATAAGGAGAAAAGAGGACCTAAAATCGACAGGAAATACTATGAGATAGTAGCCGAAGGAATGAGAATGGCTGTTACCGGTGGCACTTGTCGTCTGGCAAACCTCCCCGGAGTAGAAGTATGTGGGAAAACAGGGACAGCTCAAAATCCCCACGGTAAGGACCATTCCGTCTTCATGGGTTTTGCACCTTATCATGATCCTAAGATTGCAGTGGCCGTTTTTGTGGAGAATGCGGGATTTGGTGCAACATTCGGAGTGCCGATAGGAAGTCTTATTATAGAAAAATATCTGAATGGAGAGATTGCCGGGGAGCGTCAATATATCGAAGAACGGATGTTAACCTCTAATACAATTATCAATAGTGGAGTCAAGAAGCACTGATAATAATCCTTCAGTGTTCCGTAACCTTGATTGGGTCACGGTCATAATTTATTTGCTACTTGTGGCGGCCGGTGCTGTAAGTATCTATGCTGCGAGCTATGACTTTGACAATGCTAACATCTTCGATTTCTCCGAATTCTCAGGTAAGCAACTCAGATGGATAGGGCTTTCACTCATAATTGGCTTTGTTATCCTCCTTCTCGATTATCGTATCTATGAAGCATACGCCTATCCGATTTATGGCATTGTGATTCTTGTATTGGTTGCCACAGTTTTTCTTTCACCCAATATTAAGGGTTCTCATTCATGGCTCGTTTTCGGTCCTGTGAGTCTCCAACCGGCTGAATTCGGAAAATTTGCCACATCTTTAGCTCTTGCTAAATTATTTGATTCATATAATTTTTCCTTAAATGCCAAACCGGGGAACTATTTGCGTGCCCTCCTCATTATTTTTCTTCCTGTTGTTATTATTCTTTGTCAGAGAGAAACGGGTAGTGCACTTGTTTATCTCTCCCTGATTTTTGTACTCTACCGAGAAGGAATGAGCGGCTTTGTACTTGGTGCGATTTTCCTCGCTGTATTGTATTTTGTCTTAGCCGTGAAATTCATGGATCCTCTTTTGATGGGGCTAAGCACCGGGGAATTCAGCGTCTTCTGTTTAATTTGTTTGGTTTACTGTCTATTACTCGTTTTTTATTGCAAAGATTTCTTCATTGCTCGAAATGTCATCATTGGAATGTTGGCAGCAGGAATTATAGCGGCTATTGTGATATTTTGTGGTGTAGAAATCAATGGCATAATCTTTTTCCTTTCTTTATTGGGTGTAGCTGTGCTATACACTGCAATAGCCATGTTGCGACATCATATCCGAAATTTTGTAGTCTCTATATCTTTTGTATTGGTTTCTGTAGGATTCCTCTTCTCAGTTAATTATGTGTTTGAGAAGATATTGCAGCCACATCAGCAGACACGTATACTCGTACTTCTTGGAATTGAGGAAGATCTTCGTGGTGTAGGATATAATGTCAATCAGTCGAAGATAGCAATCGGTTCCGGAGGAATAGAAGGAAAAGGTTTCTTGAATGGCACTCAGACTAAACTTAAATATGTACCGGAACAACACACGGATTTCATTTTCTGTACAATTGGAGAGGAGGAAGGATTCATAGGTTCTTCGATTGTCTTAATTTCTTTTCTTTTTCTGATTTTGCGACTAATCTATTTAGCGGAACGCCAAAAATCTACTTTTGCTCGGGTCTATTCATATTGCGTGGTTTCGATGCTGATTTTTCATGTCTGCATAAATATCGGAATGGTGATAGGCTTATGTCCCGTGATTGGGATTCCTCTCCCCTTTTTCAGTTATGGAGGGTCTTCCTTATGGGGATTCACAATTCTGCTGTTTATTATGTTGCGCCTTGATGCGACAAGAAAAGAAAGAAGAGATTAAGACTTCCTTTCTCAATATTTTAATCAGGAGCCTTATGATAATTAAGTTTTTTAAAATTTTTCTTACCCTTCATGATAAATTCCGCTCCTAAATGGTTATAATAATAAAGACAATAATAAAAACATTAAAATTATAGATTATGAACAAAAGAGATTTTAAGAAATATGTGGAAAGCGTTGGAGATTCCGCTATTTCATCCATGGTTGAAGTTTTCGATTCAGTTGAAAACATAGATAAGGGTAAAGTTGCAGATGCAGTAGAAAAAATGATTGCTGCCGTTGCCGCTGCAAAATCTAATGCTGATGTAACTTTCGATAAAGGTGTCAAGGCTTTTGAGAACCTTGCCGAATATTCCAAAGCAAAAAAGTCTTTCTATAAGCAACTCTTTAAGAAAATCTACGAAGATTTCTATAAGGAACTGGATGAGGCCGTGAAGACTTTCAATTCAGCAGTGCCTGAAGAAGTGAAGCAAGAAAACAAGGCGGCTGCAGCACAGTCATAATCCTATAAAAATCATAGATTAGTTTTAACATTAGCCGAGTAATGTCATGAATTTATGGGGCTTTACATTTAAATGTATGGGTTGGCAAACCGATATAACTGTGCCCTATCGTGACAAGGCAGTGATTTGTGTAGCTCCACACACCTCTAATTGGGATTTTATAATGGGTCTTTTGGCCTATAGGTCTTTGGGAAGAAAAGCCTCATTTCTTATGAAGGAATTTTGGTTTTTCTTCCCACTAAAATATCTTTTTTACGCTTTGGGAGGTATACCCGTGAAATCCAATCCCAAAGTTTCACTTACGGCCCAGATCATCGAAGATTTCAAAAGCCGAAGCAGACTTAATCTCGCAGTGACCCCGGAAGGATCCAGAAGCGGTGTGGAGAAATGGCGCACAGGATTCCTTACCATTGCATATCAGGCAAATGTGACCATTCAATTGGGGGTAATTGATTTTAAGGAGAAAAAGGTAATTATCCGAGAAGAGTACGAACCAACCGGAAACTATGAATATGACTTAAAGAACATCCGTCATTACTATTCCCAATTCCGGCAAGCTGCAAAATATCCCGATAAATTTATTCCCTGAATAAGAATAAGAATGTTAGAATCAAAACTGGAAATTTGTCTCCTCCCTTTGGAAATATTCTGGGGTGAAAAGGGGAAAAACCTTCAAACTCTCGAAACAACTTTTGACCGGATTCATCCGGAAACTGATTTGGTGGTGTTGCCGGAAACCTTTTCCACAGGTTTCCCGTCAAATGCAATGCAAAAGGAGATTGAGAACTTTGCAGAGACGGATGAGGGTCCAACTGTAAGTTTACTTAAGAGACTTAGCCATAAACATAATTGCGCCATTGCAGGAAGTTTTATAGGCCAAGGCAAGGAATTTCTGCTTAATCGTTCTTTTTTCATAGAACCGGATGGGACATCTACGTTCTCAGCTAAGAAACATCTTTTTTCACCCGGAGGGGAAAATAATGTTTTCAGAAGTGGCGACACAAGATTAACAGTGGAATTTAAAGGTTGGAAAATTGTTATGGTAGTATGCTATGATATTCGTTTCCCGGTCTGGTGTCGAAATCGGAATAATGAATATGATCTTCTGATAGCGGTGGCTAATTGGCCGGTGTCTCGTATTGACACCTGGGACACCCTTCTTAAAGCTCGGGCTATGGAAAATTCATCCTATGTTTGCGGCGTTAACTGCAGGGGAATAGACAATTTGGGAGGAGACTATAACGGGAGTTCCCATCTTTTCAATTATAAAGGGCAGGATTTGGCCGTGGAAATCAACAATGACGGATTATTGTATGCCGGTCTTTCTATGCAACGTCTTAAAAATTACCGTGATAAATTCCCCTCATGGAAAGACGCTGACTTATTCACGTTGTTATAGGCCTAAATTTTTGGCAAGCATATTGACACAATATGCCGATTTAGTATTATCGAATTTTTCCGCATTCTGTAATTTGACTAAAAGCCTTTCCGCATAGGGAAGATGTCGGAGCAGACGAAATGCAAGAAGCTCCGCCTCCTCGTCATTCCTTACATCTCTTATCATCTTCTCCGCATATTGTTCTTCCAAATCCTCAGGAGGTAAAATATATAAAGCAAGGAGTCGTGATTCCCGACTTTTCTTATCTTCCCATAGCCTTTTGCCTAATTCAAGATCTTTACCATATCTGATAGAAATTTCCTTGAGTTGAGGAACATTTAATCCGTAAACGATGACACCCGAAGGATATAGACCCTTGAGTTTATCGGCCACTATACCATTGCGGAATATGAAAAATTCTTTTTTTATCTCATTAAGTATACCTTCGTTTTTATTTTCAATCATTTCGAAAAATTCCCTCCTCTCAATTTTTTCTGCAACGATTTTCAGTAATATTCTTCTTTTTATATTTTATAAATCAGTCATGGTGATAAGGTTCTCTTCTTAAAATAGTCATGGCTCTATAAATCTGTTCTGTAAGCAGCAGTTTAGCCATTTCATGAGTAAATGTCATTGATGATAGAGCGATTTTAGTGTCGGCCCTTTCGTAAACCGCCTCAGAAAATCCGTATGGCCCTCCGATAATCAGTAGAAGTCTTTTTCTTCCTGAATTCATCTGTTTCTGTATCCATTCTGCAAAACCTCTCGATGTGAATTCTCTTCCTTTCTCATCAAGCAACACCACATAATCAGTTGGGTTAATCTGTGCCAACAAATTCTTTCCTTCTTCAGTTTTTATCTGTTCGACAGACAAAGACTTAGCATTACGGATATCCGGAAGCACCTGGACAGAAAATTTTATATATCTCCCAATTCGTGATTCAAAGAGTTCCAAACCCTTTTGAATCCAATCTAAAGATATTCTTCCGATACTTAATATGGTTATTTCCATCTTAAAACACTTTTTAACCTCACAGGATCCATTCCCCTTCTTTCAGCATAATCTTTGAGTTGGTCTTCTCCTATATCTCCGACCATAAAATATTTGGCTTTTGGATTGGAAATGTAAATTCCACTTATGGAAGCCGGAGGATACATCGCTCCGTTCTCGGTAAGAGAAATCCCCAAATCTTTATATGGAAGAATCGACTGAGTTTTTAGAATCATCAACTGATCGGGCATCATTGGATAACCCCATGCCGGACGAATGCTTACAGGCCGGATATTGCCATTGACATATTTTTGTAACCATTCCGCTGAAGCCTCCGCAAGTCTGTCTGCAAGTGTTTGTAGAAGTAATGATCTGTAGGAATTCCCTTCTTTATCTGTTCTCTCTGCCATTTTCTGTATATTATGGCCGGCTGTCACCGCAAAGAAACCTATATTTCCATCTTTTCCCACATAATCGGAAACTGAAAGGAATTCCGTTCCTACCCTTTGTTGTCTTAACATCGGATATACTTCATCACGCACATAAAGATTCTTCTCGTCTCCGGAACACGGCTCAAAAACCACGACTCCTTTGCCATCATAGTTCCCTTCTTTAAGAAATGTATCTAATATCTTTTCCGCCTCGAGATATAAGTCAAGAACTTCTTTTGCCTTATTTTTCTCTGACCCTTCGAGACTGTCATACCATTTTTCAATACTTTCCTTATTACAATTATAAGGAAAGCTCTGTAAAAAATTATCGTGAAGTTTCCAGGCGTAAAAAAACATCTTCCAATTAATCAGTGGAATCAATTCTTTTAAAGGCAGATTAATTATTTCCGGTTTCCCTATTGCAATATCAAGCATTGGAGTAACCAAATGGTTCCTTCTTTCATATTTAATCTTCTGAACAACTTCACTATAAGGAATTATTTGGCCTTTTTCTTCCCCGAAAGCTCTTTCTTCCCTTAATTCATTATATCTTTCTTCTATCTCCTTAATAAATTTATTTCTATCGTCCTGACTTGATAGTCGGGATGCTGCTATAGGATTTTGCGAAGCGTCACTCATATGGAGCACGAGACCCTTATATTCCGGAGCAATCTTTAAAGCCGTGTGAAGTAAAGAGGTAGCAGCACCCCCCACCATCACCGGTACTTCTATTCCGGCATTTGACAATTGTCTGACTGTCTCGATCATTTCAGCCAATGAAGGGGATATCAACCCGGATAGACAAATAAAATCCGGCGATTCTTTTAGAGCAACCTCAACAATTCTTTCAGCAGGAACCATTATGCCGAGATCTATGATTTCATAATTATTGCATGTCAATACAGTTGAAACGATGTTCTTACCTATATCATGAACATCTCCTTTCACCGTAGCCACCAATATTTTCCCTTTCCTTTTTCTTGAAGAATCTTTCCTGGCAATCTCTATTACAGGGGTAAGAATATCTACAGCTTTTTTCATTGTCCTGGCTGTTTTTACCACCTGTGGTAAAAACATTTTTCCTTCTCCAAAAAGATCCCCCACTCTTTTCATTCCCTCCATAAGAGATCCCTCTATAATTTTAACAGGGTCTTTTATCACTTCAAGTGCTCGTTTCAGATGTTCTTCCAATCGAAGCAACTCCCCTTTCATCAAATCCAGTTTCAAAACCTCTTCGATTGGAAGGTCTGTATCCTCATCCTTAAGTTTTATATTGACTTGTTTCCCCTTATCTTCATTATTAGCGATGAGAATCAAACGGTCGAGAGCATCCGGATCCCTATCAAAAATCAAATCCTCTATAGTGTTCCGCGTGGTTATTGGTATATCTTCATATTTTGTGGTTTGGGAAGGGTTAATGATAGCCATGTCCATGCCTTTTTCTCTGGCATGATGAAGAAAGATGACATGGATATATTCCCGCAATTTGTTTTTACCACGAAATGCAAATGAGAGATTACTTATTCCCCCCGAAACTCTCGCTCCTGGAAGATTTCTCTTTATCCAGTCACCGGCTTCAATAAAGTCGATTGCATAACGTGCATGCTCCTTCATACCGGTGCCGATGGTCATTACATTCACATCAAAGATGATATCTTCCGGATGATAGCCACACTTTTCTGTAAGTAATTTATAGGCTCTACGACTCACTTCTATTTTTCTCTCGAAAGTGTCGGCTTGGCCATTCTCATCGAAAGCCATCACTACCAATGCAAAACCTAAAGATCTGACTTTACAGGCCCTCTTAATAAATTTCTCTTCACCCTCCTTTAAAGATAAGGAGTTCACAATCCCTTTCCCTTGTATTTCCTTTAGAGCTGCTTCTATTACCTCCCATTTGGATGAGTCAATCATAAAAGGGACTCGGGCCACTTCCGGTTCTGCAAGAATATAGCGTATGAATTTCACCATAGCTTCCTTAGACTCGAGCATGGCATCATCCATGTTGATGTCAATTAAATTTGCCCCTTTTCTAACTTGTATCTTTGCTATTTCAGCGGCCTCTTCGAAAGCCCCTTCCTTAATCAATCTTAGAAATTTTGCAGAACCTGCCACATTGCAACGTTCTCCGACTTTTATGAACTGGTTCCTTACAGTCAATTCATCTAAACCTGAGAGATGTAACCCTGTTAGATCTGATATAGGTAAGTGAGGTCTTCCAAATTCCGATACAGCTTTCGCAAGTACCCGGATATGTTCCGGAGTTGTTCCACAACATCCGCCTACTATATTCAATTGACCCTCTTTTAAAATTTTAAGAATGCTATCTACAAATTCAGCAGGAGAAACATTGTAGCATCCGGTTTCATCAGGTAAACCTGCATTGGGATGGCAGGAAGTGAAATGTGTGTTGATTTTATTGATATCCCGAATAAAACCTTTCATCTTATCCGGACCAAATCCACAATTCAATCCAATCACAGCCAAGTTGTCGAAATGACTGACTGAGGCTATGAATGCTTGTAAGGTCTGTCCTGATAAAATTCTACCTGCATTGTCGGAAACCGTTGCAGAGACCATTATCGGAAGGGACACACCAACCTTCCTCATCAGGTCTTCAGCTGCTCCGAGGCCTGCCTTTAAGTTCAAGGTGTCAAAAAAAGTCTCGAATATTAGCAGATCGGCTCCCCCTTCAATCAACCCTCTGATTTGAGTCTCGTATGTGCTGTAAAGTTCATCGTAGGAAACGTTCCTTTTAATAGGATCCGTTATATCAGGACTCATGGAAGCAGATCTGTTGGTCGGGCCTATCGATCCGGCCGTGAAATGGATTCCCACTCCATTTTTTTCTTCAAAAGCCTTTATCGCTTCCTTAACGAGTTTTACACCCTCCCGATTTAATCTTTCCACCAGTCCCTCTTTACACTCCAAACCGTAATCCTTCAATGAAAAGCGATTGGAATTAAAGGTATTGGTAGTAATTATATTAGCTCCAGCTTCCAGATATTGTAAATGAATATCCCTTATCGCGGATGGGCTTGTAAGATTTAATATATCATTAAAACCGGACAACGGTAACGAATGACCTATAAATTCTCTTCCACGGAAATCCGATTCCTTTAATCCAAGTCTTTGTATCATGGTGCCCATAGCACCATCAAGCACTAATATTCTCTCTCTCAGAGTTCTTTTGAAATCCATCTCCCAATACTTTTTTTATTTAAGGCTTTCAAGAATCTTTTTATAAGCCTCTTCTCGTTCCGGATCCCATGTAGCTTTATAATTAGAAATTTTAGCAAAATCTATTAAATTTTCTGTATCGGAGGGATAATTTTTTCTAATTTCCTCTAACAAATAGACATAAACAGTAATGTCTCCTCCGGGGCTGTTACGGTCTGTAGCCCACCATCCTATACCTCTCTCGTCATCCACAACCATCATCAGATCGTCATACGGGGAATTAAACGGCATCCCCAAATTCAGTGGTTGGAGAGATTCACCTGTAATCGGTTCCTTTTGAGCTACAAATAAGTCAAATCCTCCCATCGATTCCTTCCCATTATTGGCAAAATAGAGGGTCTGGCCATCACCACTTAGAAAAGGGAATGCATAATCACCATCCTTTTCGAAATCTCCTTCTAAAATATCGACTGGTTCCCAGGTGTTGTCAAGAAGTTTCCTGTTCCCTGTTAACATTAAATCACCCTCTTCGTTCGGTTGAGTGGTAATGAAATAATCGCCCTCTTCACTTAAAAAGCTCACTTCATTAGAATTGAATATATTCTCCAACTTGAAATCTTTTGGAAGCCCGGCTTTGCCGGCAGAAGTACTCAAATTAAATGCCTTATAGAAAGATGCCCTTGGCATAGAAATGGAGTCAATTACCACAATTTGCTGCACTCTACCGAATGCGTTGGTGGCAATATTCAGTTGTTTTTTCCATTCCTCAAACTCTACGGAAACGGGTTTCTTAGATTTCGACTGCATGTTTTCATATTCTTCAAAAAAATCTTCAGCCTCATCAAAATCATAATCCAGAAAGGCTTCCCTCCCGTTTTTCAATATTTCAGCCGAATCAGCTTTCTTGGCTTTTGCCTTGGCTGCATAGGCTGTATGGCCAACTGATATTACAGATATGGCTGTTAAAAAAAGGTATATAAACCGTCTCAAAATACTCTATATTTAAATTATTTGAGGCAAATATAAAAAATTTTTTTAACTTTGCACATATTGTGCCCAAAAGGGTCTGCCGGAAACCACGGCTATTCAAGAAAAAATACTATAAACAATCATACAAACTATGAGCTTAAATATCATTGTACTCGCAAAACAGGTACCCGACACCCGTAATGTGGGCAAAGATGCTATGAAGGCGGATGGCACGGTTAATCGTGCGGCCCTTCCAGCCATCTTCAATCCGGAAGACCTGAATGCGCTTGAGCAGGCGCTTAAGCTTAAAGACGAACACCCCGGTAGCAAAGTCACAGTTTTGACTATGGGTCCGGCTCGTGCCGCCGAAATTATCAGAGAAGGTATGTTCCGTGGAGCTGACGGTGGAGTCGTTCTCTCTGACCGTGCTTTTGCAGGAAGTGACACATTAGCCACTTCTTATGCCCTTAGCGCCGCTATCAAAAAAATGGGAGATTTCGATATTATTATCGGTGGTCGTCAGGCCATTGACGGGGACACCGCCCAAGTAGGTCCTCAAGTGGCTGAAAAACTTGGTATACCGCAAATCACATACGCCGAAGAAATTCTGAATGTCGATGGGAAAGAGATAACTGTGAAACGTCGGATTGAATCTGGAGTAGAAACAGTAAAGTCTAAACTTCCCTTGGTGGTTACTGTGAATGGGTCTGCTGCTGAATGTCGTCCCAGAAACGCTAAGGCTGTACAAAAATTCAAATATGCAGCCGTGCCTTCAGAAGTGGCCGGAGATGAAAAGAAAAAAGAGTTTATTGAAAAGAGACCTTATCTCGAAATCGGTGAATGGTCTGCAGCTGATGTTAATGCTGATTTGGCTCAATGCGGTCTAACCGGCTCCCCTACAAAAGTTAAGGCAATTCAGAACGTGGTCTTCACTGCAAAAGAAGCACGGAAGATTGAAAATACTGACGCTGATTTAGAAAATCTTATCATTGACCTTATCGCAAACCATACGATTGGTTGATTCCATAAATCATTAAAACTAAGAAAAAATGGCAGATAAAAACAACCTGATTGTATACTGCGAATATGAAGACGGTAAAATCTCCGATGTCAGTCTCGAACTCCTGACTAAAGGACGTCAACTGGCCGACAAACTTGGAATTAAACTTGAAGCCGTGGTTGCAGGTGATAACCTTAAGGAAATTGAAAAACAGATTTTACCTTATGGTGTTGACACTGTATATAAATTTGAAGACAAACGTCTTTATCCCTACACTTCCCTGCCTCATTCTTCTATCCTTATAAATCTATTTAAGGAGATTGAGCCAAGAATTGCTTTCATGGGAGCAACATCAATAGGACGAGATCTCGGTCCTCGTGTTTCTTCGGCTCTCCATAGTGGACTGACTGCAGACTGCACATCTCTTGAAATCGGAGATTACACTGATGTAAAGACAGGAAAGGAATATAAGGATCTTCTTTATCAGATTCGTCCCGCTTTCGGAGGAAACATTGTGGCAACAATCGTTAATCCTGATTGTCGTCCTCAAATGGCCACAGTGCGTGAAGGCGTCATGAAGAAAGAAGAGAAAGATTCCAATTATGTGGGAGACGTGAAAGATATGGACGTCAACAAATACACAAAGCCGGAAGATTTCGTTGTTGAGATTATCGACCGTCATGTTGAAAAATCAAAGATTAACTTGAAAGGTAGCCCTATAGTAGTTGCAGGTGGCTACGGAGTAGGGAGTAAAGAAAACTTCGATATCCTACAGCAATTGGCAGACACTCTCGGAGCTGAAGTAGGTGCAAGCCGAGCAGCTGTAGATGCAGGATGGGTAGAACACGACCGTCAGATCGGTCAGACCGGTGTCACAGTCCGTCCTAAGTTATACATTGCTTGTGGCATCTCGGGCCAGATCCAGCATATAGCAGGTATGCAGGACTCTGCTCTCATTATCTCAATTAATTCCGATCCTGACGCTCCTATTAACAAAATAGCCGACTACGTCATAACCGGAAAATTTGAGGATGTGGTTCCCAAATTAATTAAGTATTACAAAAAGAACTCTAAGTAATGGCTAATTTTTATACTGACAACGATAATCTCAAACACTATCTTAGCCATCCGATGATGGAGAAAATAGTGGAACTGAAAGAGAGAAATTTTGCCGACGCAGATAAATATGACTATGCTCCGCAAGATTTTGCTGATGCGATGGATAGCTACGACAAAGTGCTCGAAATCGTGGGTGATATATGTGGTAATGTCATAGCTGAGAATGCAGAAGAAATAGACCATGATGGGCCTTCTGTAAAAAATGGACGGGTGGTATATGCACCCGGCACCGAACGGAATCTCGATGCTTGTAGGAAGGCAGGTCTAATGGGCATGTCAATGCCGCGCCGAATAGGAGGTCTTAATTTCCCGATCACTCCTTATATAATGGCTGCCGACATGGTAAGTCGTGCTGATGCTGCTTTTGAAAACATCTGGGGACTCCAGGATTGTGCCGAAACAATCTATGAATTCGCAAACGAAGAACAGAAACAGAAATATATACCGAGGGTCTGCGAAGGAGAAACAATGTCGATGGATCTTACTGAGCCGGATGCAGGTTCCGACCTTCAGTCTGTGATGCTTAAAGCCACTAAAAAGGAAGATGGGACTTATGTACTCAACGGTGTGAAGCGTTTCATCACTAATGGTGATAGTGATATTCATCTTGTATTGGCTCGATCGGAAGAAGGCTCGAAAGATGGACGTGGCCTCTCAATGTTTATCTACGATAAGAGAAATGGCGGTGTAAACGTGCGTCGTATTGAGAATAAGATGGGTATCAAAGGAAGTCCTACATGTGAACTTGTCTATAAGGATGCTCCTGCAGAACTTGTAGGAAGCACACGACTCGGTCTGATTAAGTATGTAATGGCTTTGATGAACGGGGCACGTCTTGGTATCGCAGCTCAATCAGTAGGTATCAGTGAAGCTGCCTACCGTGAAGCCCTCTCTTATGCTAAAGACCGTAAACAATTCGGGAAAGCTATCATAGAATTCCCCGCTGTGGCCGAGATCCTTTCTACTATGAAGGCTAAACTTGATGCTTCGCGTGCGCTTCTATATGCATGCTCACGTTTCGTAGATATGTATAAGATCTATGATGATATCGCAAAAGAGCGTTCTCTCACCCCTGAAGAGAAACAGGAACAGAAATATTATAGCAAACTAGCTGATGCGTTCACTCCCCTTGCTAAAGGAATGACATCCGAATTCTGCAACCAGAACACCTATGATGCTATCCAGATTCATGGTGGTTCCGGCTTTATGAAGGATTATACCTGCGAGCGTCTGTATCGTGATGCTCGTATCACTTCAATTTACGAAGGTACAACTCAGCTTCAAGTGGTGGCAGCCATTCGTCACGTCTCAACCGGAACTTATCTAAATAAAATGAAGGAGTTTGAGGCTGAACAGGTGCACCCGGAAGATGAAGCTATCAAAAATACACTCGTGTTTATGACCCAACAATATGCCGATGCAGTACAAGCTGTTTTCGGGATCGACGATCAGGCGTTCCATGATTTTATGGCTCGTCGGCTTGTGGAAATGGCAGGTCACATCATAATGGGTTATTTGCTACTTGAAGATGTACAAAGAAATGAAACGTTCAGAAAATCTTTGGAAGTCTACGTTAAATACGGACAGGCTCAAGTAGCTCAACACGCTTCATTTATCGGCAATTTCCGTCCTGAGCAGATTGAAGATTATCTCTACAAAGAACAACCGGAAGTTACACCTTCAGAATCATAACGAAGGTCGCTATAATTCATCATTTTATCTCACCCCATGTTTCATGAAGTTGAAACATGGGTTTTTTCTAAATAAATAAGTTAGTCACCATAATTGATTCTTCCTCCTCCCAATCTGATAAGATCCGGCAAATCATAGTAACGTAATACTCCGGGGACAACGTTGGAAAGCATGTCATACTGCATAGGGTTCTCCAGATAACTTCGCCAGCTTCGCAGAGAACGTAGAAGCGTAGTTTGGTCGATACGTGAATCAAGCACCGTCGCATGTGCCGCCACTGGTCCACAGCTTCCCTCCGTAACGATTCGTATCGGCTTATTCTTCAGCCGTTGATCAGCATCACAGAAATCCAACAAAGTTAACACATCTTCAACGCGCTGGCCGGGTAGTGGCCGACCGATATGCATTGCAAGGGATGCTGTCCGATATTCTTTATTCCAGTATTTGAGAAGATTGAGAGCTTCCGGATCAGCGGTCTCACCTATTCCGCGTAGATCCGCCCAAATTAAAATAGTCCCATCTGACACTGCATCGGTTCTATCCGTTTCAGTCAATAATTCAGCTTTACCTCGGTCAGAAATCCGAATTTCTACAGCAGAATTTTCCGAAACACGGTTCGGGAAGCGAACGATAACGGGCAAAGGAAATTCCCCCTCTCTATTTAACTGATAACGATATTCGGAAAATCCCCGAAGATCCCGATTCCCTGTTGCTACAATTTCAAGTGGAGATTTATTAGTTGATAATCGTAACAAGCTGCGGATTCCGGATTGGATATCATCAAGCGATTGAGAGCAGAATTCTTTTCGGGCATTTTCCAAAGAGTCCATCTCAGCAAGAGACGCCTGCATGGTGGTCTGAGAGTCAATGAATTCCATATTCACTTGCCCTGAATTTGTGCATAACATGTCTTTACCACGCCATGAAGAGCCATTCTCGGCAGCCGAAACATCTTCCAATAGCCAACGGCGAAACCAATCAATGAGCTTCTGTTGCATATCCGGTGGTGTGGCGTGACCATCTTCTGCGTAATACTGAGCTACTCGCTCAGGATGGCCCAATGTAGTATACGCTTTATGTAATTCTTCAAAACCCCGGAGTGCACCCCAATGATCTACAAAATCATATTTTCCGTCAAGAATAATGACAGGTCGCGGCGCCATGGCCAAAATCATGTCTGCCCCTTCTATCTGTGAAAAACCTTCAAAAGGCATTTGCTGACATCCGTCTGAAGGACCAATTAATTCAAGGGTTCGGAGACGTGAGGAAAAGAATAGCCCTATGCAGGCACATTTGATACGGTCGTCCAATGCTACAAGGTAAGAAGCCATAGTCCCACCCCCTGAAAAACCGTAACAACCAATACGTTCCGGATCTATATCCTCTCTTGTAAGCAAATAGTCAATTGCACGGCTGTTGTCGTAAAACTGCTGCCCTGCTAAACTATTACCGAGCAACAAGTAAGGAACATTAAGAAGAGTGTGTTCCGTGGTAGCTCCGCGTGTCATATTATTCCCCTTTTTGTCTATAAGTTGCATACGTTCTCCTTGACCGAGAGGATCCACCACAATAACCGCAATACCATTTCTTGCCATTAAGGCTGCCTGTGACGAACCATTTCCTTTACCGGCTGCACTATGTCCCGGCATTTCAACACAAGCGGGTATTCTGCCCTCTACTTTCTCGGGCCTATAAAGATGTGCCGTTACATATCGACCGGGAGCTGCCTTATATATTATTTTCTCCACTACAAAACCGTCTCCCTGAATGGTATCTATCGTCTCAGATTTCATTGGTAACCGCTCCGGCAATGGCCCGAGCAAGTCCTCCATACGATGGCGAACATCAGCTACATACCGTTCCATTCCATTATAGGATGAAACAGCTTCCGCAAAAGTCGAATCCCTCACCGTTGTTTGAGAGTGAAGATCCCGCATCATATATTGGTAGAAAGCAAGGGGCTGTCGGAAACGTAACGCCTGATAATCTCCTTGTGCAAACATGTGAGTCAGCAGGCTAATGAGGAAAGCCATCGAAAGAGTTATTTTTTTCATTGCTTAGTTATCTGACTTGGAAAATAACAGGTTGATCGTTCTTTTGGTTGCTTCTTATGGTAACACGACGCAAATTATCATCAAAATTCCATCCTTCTGTTGAAGAATCCAGAGAAATTTCAGGAAGTTCAGTTCCATTTATAGAAACGGATACAGGTCTTTCATCCCACCAAAGCACCACATTATAACGGTAACTTTCCGGCGTGTAAGCCCCTTCCGGCTGCCCTATTGTCAAATCCCATTGCCCGTTGTTAAGTCTGCTCTCTATATGTGTTATGGAATAGATGCCATCCTTATAGACTTCAGAAATACCGTCATCTTCATAAAGGTCAAAGGAGCTGAAAGCTGACGGAAAGACCTCCAGTGTGATTTCCTCAATCGGTTTTTCGCCAATCCATTGCATACTCGGCTGTTTAGGGATGATGGCACCCTCTTTTATAAAAATGGGCATTAACTCAATCGGGGTCAGGAAAGATTTGTATTGGCGACCTTCAATACGCTCTCCTGTCCATGAGTCTACCCAACGTCCCCCCGGGAAATATACCGGTCGACTCAACGCTCCTTTATCAACCACCGGACATATCATCATAGACTCTCCAAACATAAACTGATCCGATATGTTGTAAGTTAATTCGTCATCAAACCAGTCATAGAGGAGCGGCGACATCAATGGACGACTGGTCTTATACATTCTCCATGCATTACTATAGGTGTAAGGGAGGAGTTCATATCGCATTTCATCATACTGTGTAAAAATGCGTTGAGCCTCGCTACCATAAGTCCAGGGCTCATGGTAACGTGGATGGTCCATTCCAAAAAGGAGCGCAACCGGGCTGAACATACCAAACTGACACCAGCGTAACCATAGGTCTGTATCATACTCAGAGTATTGTTCGAATCCACCCATACAATGGCTCCAGTAACCTACTCCGGATAGACCTATATTTAATCCGGCTCGAATTACCGGTTCAAACCATTGCCACTCAGTACCCCAGTCGCCGGCCCATATAAATGGATAACGCTGTATTCCGGCATATCCTTCTCTTGTATGATCAAAACCTCTACGTCCATAATGACCCGCAAAACGTTCAAATGGCGCCTTGGCATACGCTATAGGGAAAAGATTATGGAGCTCGTCAGCCGAGAAATCGCCTTGTGGTGTAAAACCATCTTCGAAATTCAAGGCACCTCCCACATCGGTCTTCACGAATTCAACACCGAGATTTGCAATGCGCGACACAGCATTCTCCCACCACCATTCCACTGCTTTAGGATCAAAAAAATTGATGATTCCATTACTTCGTGCTCCAGGGATTGTCACTCCTGCTTTCAATGCATCATCAAGCAAAGTGTTATTCTGTCCATTGTCAAGAATAGAGCGTATGTGTAGGCCAAACATCGACACATTCTGGTCGTATATACTGTCTACCATTGCCTGTGGATCCGTGAACTGAGGCTGGAATTCAAAGGTGCAACCGCCGTTTCCAAAATTACTGTTGAAATATCGCCATGTAGAATCAAGCCATAGAATATCAAAAGGTATCTTTTCGTCTCTCATACGTTTCACAAGTGCTACGTTATATTCCTGACTGGCCTCTTTCTCATGACGCCATGTGCCACCACTATAAGAACCAAGGTGAAGGCCGAAAGTAGCCCGAGGCATCAATGGAGATATTCCTGTCAGGCTTTGATAGCCTTGTAGCAACAATTCCGGAGTCTCACCGACAATAATATAATAATCCAGTGGACCTCCATTAGCTTTATAACTGTAACGATCTTTGTGAGTCCAGCCCATATCCCAGTCAGTTTTGGCAGCAGTATGGAAAAAGAGACCATAACCGCGGGTACTTATAAAGAAAGGCACAGGACAATAGTTGGCTCGAAGAATGTCCTTACCACCCACTGCAGGTTTCGGACCTCTACCCAACTCCACATTCAGGTGTATCTTGCGACCCCTCTGGTCGAGTGCATCCATTCTTTCTCCAAAGCCGAAAAAGTGTTCATCGGGTTGCATTATACACTCGTTGCCGGGATTATCCCCCGGGTTAGAAACAGTTTCATGGTAAATCACTTTACCATCCGGATTACTTATTGTAATCAGGTTGCCTTCTATGTCAAGACGAAATGCCCGAGTAGTGACTGTGTTACCCTCAACTGAAAACTCAACCGGGTCGAAATCATAATTAATAACCATCCACGGTTCATCCTTCGGGAATTCTTTTGTCAGACTTTTTGTTATTCTAACTATTTGGTCGCTGCATAATTGAAGACGGAGGAAGCCATCCGGAGTAGGATAAATAACTTCATTCCCGTTACGTTTTTGAGAAAAAAGTAATAATGGGGAAAATAGTAGAAATAAAGTGAGCAGTTTCTTCATTTTCTAATGATAAATAAGTTGATTATTACAAATATACAAAAAAATTTTATCCGACTATTCATCATCTGACGAAAATAAACAAAAGATATATAAATGTATTTGCAGACTCCTTTTCATCTTATCAATCTTAATTATGTTACATCAACAAAGTCCATAATGTAGATGGTGTATTGTAGACTATGTCCTTAACTTTTTTGGCATATATTTTGTTAATAAAATAAGTAATAGTTAAAAAACCATTTTTATTTACTTCAAAAGCAAGGATTAGTATTACATTTATGAGCAATATTGAATCAAATAAACTAAATGAAATAATTGAAGCGATAACAGACAGAAAAGGGAAAAAGATTTCCTTATTAAATCTAAATAAAATAGATACCGCTCCATCAGATTCTTTTGTAATTTGTCAGGGTAACAGCACTTCGCAAGTATCAAGTATTGCTGACTCAATCAGAGAACGGCTTCAAAAAAATCTTGATATCAAACCTTATAATTATGATGGGTATAAAAATTCTCAATGGATTATTATTGACTATGGAGATATCATGGTGCATGTCTTCCTGCCCGAATATCGAGAATTTTATAGTCTCGAAGACTTATGGAGCGATGCTTCGATAACGAATCTCCCTGATTTAGACTGAGTTTAATAATATATACATAATTTTTGTTAATACTCTTATTTCAGTTTTATCTAAAAGTTGCGAATCTTAAGCATTTTTTAGTAAATTTGCATAAATTACACAACAAATAAACAAAATGCTCAAATACCCCAAACCAAACCGGCAAGGGAATCAAAATAAAAAACCGGCATTCAATATGTATTGGATGTATGGTATTATTTTGATATCTCTTTTCGCCCTGTTTTATTTTCAGGATGCATCTCAAACAAAGGAAGTTGACTGGACAGAATTTGAAGAGTCTGCTCTTTCCGGCGATATAGATAAGATCATGGTTTTTCCGGAATCAAAAATCGCCGAAGGATTTGTCACTTCTACAGGTGCTGAGAAACATAATTTTGATACATCAGAGGCTTTTAGTGGTGATCGTAAAATTAAAACCACCATCCCTTCACCTGATAAAATTCAGGATAAAATTGATGAATGGAATGCTCAACTTGCTGCCCAAGGAAAGCCACAAATAAAAGTGAACTATGAGAAAAGCTCTGATTTTATGAAGCTTTTCTGGTACTTCGGTCCGATTCTTATCCTTGTGCTTTTCATGGTATATATGTCACGAAGAGTCAACAGCGGTGGGGGCGGTGGAGGCATATTTAATGTAGGAAAATCGCGAGCCACTGTATTTGACAAAAATAACGGCCCATCTGTAACATTTAAGGATGTTGCCGGCCTTGCAGAAGCAAAGGTAGAGATCGAAGAGATCGTAGAATTCTTGAAAAATCCCCAGAAGTACACAGAATTGGGTGCTAAAATACCTAAAGGAGCCCTTTTGGTAGGCCCTCCCGGAACGGGTAAGACCCTGTTAGCAAAAGCGGTTGCCGGTGAAGCCAATGTGCCATTTTTGTCAATGTCAGGTTCGGATTTCGTGGAAATGTTTGTCGGTGTAGGTGCCGCTCGTGTGCGTGATCTCTTTAAGCAGGCTAAGGATAAGGCTCCTTGTATAGTCTTTATTGACGAAATAGATGCTGTGGGACGTGCTCGTGGAAAGAATCCGAACATGGGTTCTAACGATGAAAGAGAAAACACGCTCAATCAGATGCTTACCGAAATGGATGGTTTCGGGTCAAACAATGGCGTGATAATTCTTGCTGCAACCAACAGGGCTGATATGCTCGACAAGGCCCTCTTGCGTCCGGGACGTTTCGACCGTCAGATATATGTTGACCTTCCTGAACTTACCGACCGTATGGAGATCTTTAACGTACATCTTCGTCGAATCAAGGTTAACAGCAAACTCGATATCGAACAACTCGCTCGTCAGACCCAGGGATTCTCCGGTGCTGACATTGCCAATGTTTGTAATGAGGCAGCTTTGATTGCTGCGCGTAATAATAAAGATGCCGTTGATTGGAATGATTTCATGGCTGCCATCGACCGTATTGTAGGTGGATTAGAAAAACGTTCCAGAATTATCACCGACGAGGAGAAATTCTCTATCGCCACTCACGAAGCCGGTCACGCAATTATAGGATGGCTCACGCAATATGGCAATCCTTTGGTGAAAGTTACAATTGTGCCACGAGGAAGAGCTCTGGGAGCAGCCTGGTATGCTCCGGAAGCCAGACAGATAATTCCTACTCAAGCACTTCTCGACACTATGTGCGGCCTTTTAGGTGGTAGGGCGGCTGAAGAAGTTTTCACCGGTCAAGTAGGAACCGGAGCCAGTGATGACTTGGAAAAATGCACTAAGATTGCCCGATCCCTTGTACTCGTCTATGGTATGAGTGACCGCCTTCCTAACTTGAACTATAACGATTCTACCGGTCAGGAATATGGTTTCACAAAACCATACTCTGATGAGACGGCAAATATTATCGACGAGGAAGTTAAACGTATTGTCAACGAACAATATGAAAGAGCAAAACAGATACTTCGCGAATATGCAAAAGAACATAATAAGATAAGAGATCTTCTTGTAGAACGCGAAGTGATTTTCCACGATGATGTCGAGATTATTCTTGGTCCCAGAAAATGGAAATCTCGCACAGATGAAATCATGGAAATTAACCGAAAAGAGGAGGAAAAACGACGCCTTGAAAAGGAAGCTCAAGATGCAAGGGAAGCCATGGAGAAATCCTCCAAAAAAAATAAACAGTCAACTTCTGCTCCATCTGACAATTCCGTAACTGTAGAAGTTGCTGAGGTTCCTGAGTCGAAAGCTGCAAATGAAGAAAATGAGACTGCAAAATCTCCTTCTCAGAATGATGATGAGACTCCTCCTCCATTCAATCCCAATTAAGAAACAACATTTATTTTATCATCTCTACTCCATTTATAGAGGAAAGATATAAAAATTAAATAAATCCGACAGAAAACTTGAAAAAGTTATCTTGTCGGATTTCTCTTTTATATCAGGCGATTTCAGAAAACTCTAACTCTTTTTTTAGTTTTTATCCCCCCACGACAAATTAGTCTATTTTTAACAATTATGCGTCTAATCGGGTATAAATAAAAGAATTTGAAAAAGAAGTTTCCTCCTTACCCACTATTATAAATATATCTTTTTACAAATATTTTCATTAATTTTGCATAGCATTTTATACTTTATAACATAATTTGTAAACATAACTCCCTTTTTTATTTTTACCACTAAAATAAAGGTTCATTTATAAGAAATCAAATTAAAAATTATGAGAATATATCACATTTCCGCAGTGGCAACAACCATATTGACTTGTGCTACTGTTTTTATCTCTTGTGGGAACAAGAATCAAAGCCAACAGACTCAGCAGGCTCCGGTGTTATCCGTAATGACCGTATCGGAGTCTAATTCCACTTTAGACTCTTCTTTCCCGGCTTCACTTGAAGGAGAAAACGATGTTGAAATTCGTCCACAGGTTTCAGGATTCCTGACCAAAGTTCATGTTAAAGACGGTGAAAAGGTACATAAGGGTCAGGTATTATTTACTATCGACCAAGTGCAACTCCAGGCTGCTGTCGAACAGGCTCAGGCAGCTGTTGCAGTGGCTCAGGCTAATGTTAATACCGCACAAACCAATGCCGACAATAATAAGATCCTTCTCGACAAGAATATCATAAGCGCATCTGCCTATCAGACATCAGTTGATGCACTCAATGCTGCAAAAGCACAGCTTAACCAAGCTAAGGCAGCTCTTATATCAGCTCAAAAGAATCTTTCATACACCACAGTTACGGCACCGGTTTCAGGTATCGTGGGAACAATTCCTTATAAGGAAGGTACCCTCGTCTCTCCTTCAACCCTCCTAACAATTCTCTCGAATAACTCTGCAATGCAGGCATATTTTTCATTGAATGAAAAAACCTTGCTCGACTTAACAGATGGTGGAAAGCGTACTCTTAGCCAAGCTGTGGATTCTATGCCGGAAGTAACTTTACAACTTGCAACAGGTTCATTATATCCCTACAAGGGGAAAGTGGTATCTATATCCGGAGTAATCGATCCTACCACAGGGAGTGCTCAGGCGAAGGCAATTTTCCCCAACCCTGACGGTATGCTTCATAGTGGCAACACCGGAAATATCCTTATGCCGGTGGAACATAATGGAGTGATAGAAATCCCTCAGAATGCTACTTTTGAAGTGCAAGACATGAAATTTGTTTATGTTGTAGGGGATTCCGCAATCGTGCATTCACGACCCATTACTGTGGCACCTCTTAATGATGGAAAGAAATATATCATAACTTCAGGCCTTCAACCCGGCGACAAAATTGTAACAGAAGGTATCGGAATATCTGTTGCTGACGGAATGACAATCTCACCTAAAGAAACTAACCCTCAACCGGCAGAAGTCCAATAACCTGATATTCCAATAAGAATTATAAACATCATGAAACTTGATAATTTTATTAACAGACCGGTGTTGTCTACGGTGATCTCGATTTTTATCGTGATCTTCGGTTTGCTTGGTCTGTTCAGTCTTCCTATCGAGCAGTATCCGGACATTGCACCGCCTACTGTCAGGGTATCAACCACATATACAGGTGCCAACGCGCAGACGGTACTTAATTCCGTGATCGCTCCACTTGAGGAACAGATTAACGGTGCAGAAAACATGGACTATATGCTCTCTTCTGCTTCCAACAATGGTAGCGCTTCCATCGAGGTTCATTTCAAACAGGGAATGGATCCGGATATTGCAGCTGTCGATGTGCAAAACCGTGTGGCTAAAGCTGCTTCTTTCCTTCCTTCGGAAGTAAACCAGGTTGGTGTAATCACTCAGAAACGGCAGACCTCAATGCTGATGGTTATCGGTATGTATGATCCGGAAGACCGCTATACTACACAATTTATCGACAATTATATGTCGATCAATATCCTTCCACAGATCAAACGTGTCTCAGGTGTTGGTGAGGCTATGGCATTTGGTGCTGATTATTCAATGCGTATATGGCTTAAACCTGATGTTATGGCACAATACAAATTGATGCCCTCCGACATCACGGCAGCTCTTGCGGAACAAAACGTTGAAGCCGCTCCGGGGCAGTTCGGGGAACAGGGTAACCAAAGCTTCCAGTATGTGCTTAGATATAAGGGGCGTTTACAAGACAGTTCAGAATTTGAGGATATCATCCTGCGGGCCACTTCGGATGGTGAGGTACTGAGGCTAAAGGATGTAGCTGATGTGGAACTGGGTCGACTTACGTACGGTTTCCAGAACCTTAACGATGGACATATAGGTAGTTCTGCAATCATTTTCCAGTCTGCCGGTTCAAATGCTACACAGGTTATCAAAGATATTGAGAAACTTCTGGATTCCGAACGTAAAAATCTTCCTGCCGGAATGCAGTTGATCACGACTATGAGTGTCAACGAATTCCTTTATGCATCAATACATGAGGTAATCAAGACACTTATCGAGGCCTTTATTCTTGTATTCTTGGTTGTATTCATATTCCTCCAGGATTTCCGGTCTACTCTCATCCCGATGATCGCTATTCCGGTGGCATTGGTCGGAACTTTCTTCCTGCTTTATATTTTCGGATTCACGCTTAACTTGCTGACGCTATCAGCCCTTGTGCTTGCGATTGCGATTGTGGTCGACGATGCCATAGTGGTGGTGGAGGCCGTTCACGCTAAGCTTGACCAAGGGTATAAATCCGCAAGAAAGGCTTCTATTGATGCGATGAATGAAATCGCCGGCGCTCTTATCTCCATTACTTTGGTTATGATGCTGGTGTTTATTCCGGTATCATTCTTAGGAGGTACTTCCGGTATTTTCTATCGCCAGTTTGGTCTGACAATGGCAATGGCTATCGGTCTTTCAGCAATCAATGCTTTGACCCTTTCTCCGGCACTTTGCGCCATTTTCTTAAAAGGGCATGATGACGATTCAACTCTCAAAGAGAGAATGGGAGAGGCTTACAGTGAAGCCGCCCACACTATGGTGGAAAGTTATAAGAAACGTTTCACACTTCCTCCTTTGGTCACTCTAATCTTCTTGTGTGCTGCAATTGTTTTCTTGGTGCTCGGATGGTATATGTTTGAAAATGTGGCAGAAGGTGTTATAGCGGTTTGTACGGCTGTAGTGGCTCTGATAGGAGTTTTCACTAAGTCTTTCATCAATTCCTTTAATAAAAATTTTGAAAAATTGTTGGTTGTCTATAAAAAGACAGTTGAATGGTTTTCAAAACATAAAATAATCGCTTTCGGATTTGTAGCAGCCTCTATTGGAGGTCTTGTAATCTTGATGGCCCTTACTCCGACCGCTCTGGTTCCTACAGAAGACACCGGAACAATCATGGGTGCAGTAACTCTTCCTCCGGCTACATCACAGGAGAAGACGCAAAGTGTGATGAATCAAGTAGACAGTATAATTGGTTCGATTCCGGCAGTTAAAAGCCGAACAGCAATCACCGGTTATAGCTTTGTGGGTGGTCAGGGAAATACTTATGGTTCTTTTATTATTAAATTGAAACCCTGGGATCAAAGAGATGAAAACACAGAAAGCGCTCAAGCGATTGTTGGAAGGCTTTTTATGATGACAGGAGCTGTGAAAGATGCACGTGTTATGTTTTTCCAACCTCCTATGATTTCTGGATATTCAGCCACTAACGGTTTTGAAATAAAACTTCAGGACAAGACAGGAGGCGACCTCGATAAGTTTTTCCAGATTTATCAGCGATTTATCGCAGCCCTGAACGCTAACCCGAATATTCAGATGGCTTACTCTAACTTTAACCCCAATTTCCCGCAATATATGGTGGAAATCGATGTGGCTAAAGTGAAACAGGCAGGTCTGACACAGAATGCCATTTTAAGCGCTTTGCAGGGTTATTATGGAGGTATGTATATCTCTAATTTCAACAGCTATGGTAAACTCTACCGAGTTATGATGCAGGCCGAACCTGAAGCCCGTGTATCTCCTGAGACTTTGAAAAAAATAAAGATTCGCAATGGAGAACACATGGCCCCTATCGACAATTTCGTCAAATTGACACGTGTCTATGGACCGGATATGATTGACCGATTTAATATGTTTACCGCAATATCTATCACAGGTACCCCGGCTCCGGGAGTTTCTTCCGGTATGGCTATTGAAACTATTAATCAGATAGCGCAAGAGGTCCTCCCCCAGGGTTATGGCTATGAATATGCAGGTATGACGCGTGAAGAGGCTTCAGGTGGTAGCGGTAGCACCGGTTATGTGTTCGCACTAGTGCTATTGTTTGTTTATCTGATTCTTTCTGCTCAATATGAAAGTTATTTCCTCCCATGGGCTGTAATCCTTTCTGTCCCGTTCGGTCTAATGGGTTCATTCGTTTTCGCCCACATGATGGATATCGCTAACAATATCTATCTTCAGATCGCATTGATCATGCTTATCGGTCTACTTGCAAAAAATGCCATTCTGATCGTAGAATTCGCACTTGACAGAAGAAAGACCGGCATGGGAATCACCAAGGCAGCCATAGCCGGTGCTGTAGCACGTCTACGTCCTATCTTGATGACATCACTGGCAATGATTATCGGTCTGTTGCCTATGATGTTTGCTCACGGTGCGGGCCGAAACGGTAACCAAGCGCTTGGATCAGGTGCTATAGGTGGTATGTTGATTGGTATGATCCTTCAGGTTTTGGTAGTGCCGGCCCTCTTCATCGCCTTCCAGACTTTACAAGAGAAGGTTTCTCCTCCAAAATGGAAAGACACAGACCACTCTCAAATTTCTTCTGAACTTGAACAATATGCCCTTCGTCATTAATTGAAACTATGAAAAAAATATTACGATTTGGCGTAGTGGCTGTTTTGGCCCTCGCCTTCTCAAGTTGCCATATTTATAAAAAATTTGAGTTACCTAAGGACGCAAGCCCCATAGTGGAAAACTATGCTAATGCTCTTGACATGGTTCCCGATTCAACCACTCTCCCCTATCTTGGTTGGCGTGATATTTTCACGGATCCCATACTCCAGGAATATATAAGGCGAGCCATTGATAATAATAAGGATCTTGAAAACGCACGTCTCAATGTCGATATCGCTAATGCTCAGTTGAAAGGGGCAAAGTTGAGTTATCTCCCATCTTTATCGATTAATCCTAACGGTGCAGGTGCAAGCTATGCGGGTAGTCGTATATCATGGACTTATTCTATTCCTGCAGCTGTATCATGGGAAATCGATGTCTTTGCAAAGATTCTTAATAAGAAAAGAGGAGCAAAGGCTTATAAGGAGGAGATGCAAGATTATGAACAGGCTGTTCATTCCCAGATTGTATGTGGAGTAGCTAATGTTTATTATTCACTCGTAATGTTGCACCAGCAATTGGAATTGACCACCCGCACGTCTGAGATTTGGGAGGAGCAGGTGGAATCGATGGAACTTCTGAAACAGGCCGGTCGTACAAATGAAGCGGCTGTGGTACAGAGCCGTGCCAATTATTACAGCATTAAGAGCACTATTCCGGTCCTTGAAAATTCAATAAACCAGCTCCAGAATACTCTTTCTCTGTTGCTCAATGAATATCCGAATGACTGGGAAGTCACCAATGAACTTTCATTTAATATCCCCAAAGAACTGTTGACAGGTATACCAATCTCATATCTGGCAACAAGACCGGATGTAAGAGCCACTGAGCGGGCATTGGCTTATGCTTATTATAACACTAATTCAGCTCGTACAAATTTCTACCCAAGTCTTGTGATTTCAGCCCAAGGAGGATTCACTAATCTTCTTGGCTCAATTATCAAGAATCCTGGTGACTGGTTCATTCAATTAGCCGGATCTATAGTAGCCCCTATATTTATGAGGGGAGCAAATATAGCTGCTCTTGAGGTGGCCAAGGCCCAGCAGAAACAGGCGTTTAACAATTTTGAATACGCAGTGCTTGCAGCCTCGGCTGATGTTAGTGATGCTCTTGTGGCATATAACAAAATGTCTGAACAGTACAAATATCTCCAACTACAGGTGGAACAACTTGAAAAATCTGTTGAATATACCAATGAGCTTTTCATGTATAACCAGAGCACTACTTATCTTGAGGTATTGACTGCTCGTTCCAGTCTACTTTCAGCACAATTGAGCGCAATATCCAATTGGCACGAAAGAGCATCTTCACTGATTTCACTGTATCAGGCCGTGGGCGGTGGAAGATAGATTAACTACATATGTAAGATTGAGAGAGGCAGGATATTTAATCTTGTCTCTCTTTTTTTCTTAATTTTTTTATCTGGTTGCAAGTAATTTATTAATTTTATATCCTAAATTGTTTTATAATCTCTTTTATGATCCTTTATAGAAACATCTCTTCTATAAAAAATTATGGGAAAGGGATAAGGACAGGAATTTTTTGGAAAAATTAATCTTAAAATTATAGCCTATGTCAGTGCTCAGTAATTTGGCTTATATACATCCGGAAGCAAAAATCGGGAATGATGTGATAATAGATGCTTTTGCTTTCATTGATAAAAATGTAGAAATAGGCGACGGTACACACATCCATCCCCATGCAAGCATACTTTCCGGTGCCCGAATAGGTAAGAACAATGAAATTTTTGAAAATGCCATTATCTCTGCTACACCCCAAGATTTCCGTTGGAAAGGTGATGATTCATTAGTGGTCATTGGTGACAACAACAAGATTAGGGAGCAAGTAATAATTAATCGCAGCATTAATTCGGGAGGGAAAACAGAGATTGGCAGTAATTCCTTTATATTGGCACAGACTCATATAGGCCACGACTCTTGCATAGGAAACTATTGTGTCTTAGGAAACGCAGTGAAGATAGCCGGTAACGTAAAAATTGGCAGTTATTCCATTCTTTCCTCCGGAGCTATCGTGCATGAAAAATGTCATGTTGGAGAATGGGCTCTGATAAAAGGAGGATGTCGTGTCAACGGACATGTACCCCCATTTGCAGTAATGGCACACAATCCAATATCATATTTTGGGGTTAATTCTTATGTTTTGAATAAAGCCAAAAAACCGGATCATATTATCGACGATATAGCTAAATGTTATCGTCATGTTTACCAAACAGGCACATCTGTTTTTAACGCCCTTAGAAGAATTAAGGATGATGTGGAAATCTCACCAGAAAGAGATGCCATAATCTTGTTTATTGAGGGGCATGATTTGAAACTTGCTGCCGTTCCCATGAGGGATTCGGATGACTATTGATTTTCAGGTTTCATTTCAAAATATAAATTTCCGGGATATTGTTATGAAAAACTCTGCTTTTATGGTCGGCTTAGAAAGAATCAATGTTTATTTTCATGACTAATAAAGGGATTTATTCATAAATTGATAAAATGAAATCTTTACCATGAAGTTTAAAAGTTGGCTTCTAAGGGCTTTGTCAGGTCTGATTTATGTCGGGATCATTATAGGTTGCATATTTTGGGGGAACGTGCCCTTTTCTATTTTGGCAGCACTTTTCGGGGTGACAGCTGTAATAGAATTTGAAAAAGTCTGCGAGGGAATTTCAGAGAATTCGCTTCCGGCTCTTTTTCTTGATGCAGCCGGAGTAGTATTCCTTTGTTTCAGTTGGCTTCTTTTCCCAATGCTTGGATGGATTGTAGTGTATCTTTGTAGAATGATTTTGGAATTATACACCAGAAATCTTCGTCCGATCAGAAATATGGCCGTTTCACTGATGAGTCAGATTTATATTGGACTCCCCTTAGGCCTTATGACATGTATGGGGAAGTATGTCGGATTACATTTTATCCTTGCAATTTTTCTTATGATATGGATAAACGATACAGGAGCCTTCGTAGTAGGATCCCTCTTTGGGCGCCATCGGCTTTTTGAAAGGATTTCCCCTAAGAAATCATGGGAGGGATTCTTTGGTGGCCTCGGATTCACATTGCTTGCTGCTTGGCTGTTTGCTATCGGGGGTGGCTATTTCTGGGATGTGAGATGGAACGTCATTACATGGTTAATTTTCGGATTAGTAGTAACACTTTTCTCTACATGGGGAGACTTGGTGGAATCCCTTATGAAAAGAAGCCTTCATATAAAAGATTCAGGCAATATTATTCCGGGGCATGGCGGAATATTAGATAGATTGGATTCCCTTCTGCTTGTGATGCCGGCTGCCTTTATTTTCCTTATTGTGCTTTTGGCAATTCGCCACCCCTTTCCACTTGTCTAATCCCATAATTTATGCGACTGGGGAAAACCGGATATAATTTCCGGAATAATATCGCAGTAGGACCTGATGATTCAAATTATTTGATTCGAAACCAATAACCGATAGTAGCCGAAAGGCTCATTTGATTTGAAGCGTTGAAATAATCCGCTCTCTTAGTGGAGAAAATATTTGCAAGCCCGAAGTAAAATCGACATTCAACACAAATTGAATTTCTCCGATTAATATTAAATTCTCCTCCCATCCCTGCAGAGATTCCGTAGTCAACCTTTATTTTGATTGGTTCGAGCATCTGCCTGTTAATTCTATTTACATTTGGGAAACCGGGAATCGTACCCATATCCTCGGGATTAAAATTTGCATGAAGATGTTCTCCAAGATAATATCCAACCTGTGGCCCGGCATTGAAGAAAAATCTTCCCCTCCTTCCAAAAAATATATGGGCCAGAAAACAAAGATCAATAAAATCAAGATCCTTACTGAAATTGAAAGGATCCTCCTCAAAATTTTCTTTCCAGCCTCGCTGGGCGAAATTCAACTCCCCTATCAGGCCGAAATGATTCTCTTCAATATATCGAATCATCACTCCAGCTGTTACTCCGGGTTGAAATTTCTGTTTTACATGTGGATTGAAAAAAACTTCAGAAAAATCCATTCCACCTTTCAAACCCACAGCGATATTCGAATTATAATGGGTTTGCCCTGAAACATTAAGGACCCCCAGCAAGATACCAAGAGCAACAATAAGTGATTTTAATGGCGCGAAGCAATATCTTGAGATGTTTCCGTTACTCATTTCACCACCTTCCTTTCCGGAGATCCATCAGGTTTAAACTTTATGATATAACCGGCTCCATTGATAAAGCCTCCCCAATTATTTACTCTGCTCAAAATAATATCATTCTGAAGGGGTCCAAACGTCATCCTTTGGTTTAATAGGTTAAAATCTCCTTTATTGGTTGCCACCTGAGGTATGAAGTATTGTGCTATATCATATCCTGTAGCTGCAAAATTTGGGATACTCCTGACAGGTTGTCCGTCAAAAAGCACTTCATAATCATCAACGAAAGATTTCCATTCTTTTGATTCTTCATTAAGCCATACTCTTGAAGGCACTGAAACCGAATATTCATTAAATTGGTCTCCAAAATCATCAAGCATGGCTATCCAGCTTGTACGTCCGATTATCTTGAAAGTAAAACCGGGGAAATTATCTGAAAGATTCTCTATATTTTTGAGGAAATCTGAAACGTCTTCTTTTTTGGAGGCATAAGAATAAATCACAACCGACTCCATTATATCAGGTTCCAGGCTGCCGAATTCCTCAAGAGTCATTACAATCTCTTCACCATTATATAAATTCCTAAGTTCTTCGGCAATACCATCATTTTCATCCGGTTCCCCGATCATCATAAGTTTACGACGACTGTTGTCTTTATAAAGTTGAGATGCAATCTTGTCATTGAAAATAGACGACGGAGGCAAAATCTGCACCATTGAAGCGTTATCCTCATATAAATCGTTCTTAAGATCGAAAACATTGACAATTTGCACATTATTTGTATTGCCATAATCTGCAAGGAAAAGAGGAAATGCTCTGTCGGCTGTAGATATAATCAAATTGGGCTCATAATCGTCAAGCTCATCAATAAGATTTGCTGATGAAACCCTACCATCCATCACCTTCAAATCTATTTTATAATCCAAATTTTTCATCTGGGAGAGTGCTACAAGCACTCCTCGTGTAAAATCTACATCTTTCTTAGAGGAGGGTTCGTCCAATATAAGAGCCATTTTTACTCCTTCCCATAATCTTTCATCAGGACCAACTCCTTTTATTGAATCATAAATCTCTCTGACTTCATCTTGGCTCATTTCTGCCGGGACTTCGTATGAGATCTGTTTCTCAATCTCAATGGTCTCTACAACCGGAATATTAACTACGCTATTTTCTTTCGGTTTAGTTCTATCTTCATTGGCCTCTTTCAGCACTTCCACCTGAATTCCCGTTTTCTCAGAGATTTCTTCCCACGATTCATTTTTCGACACCTTATATCCTGTGATGCTCTTCACCTTTTCTTCAGCAACAAGTTCTGTCTTAACCTTTCCTACATTTGAATTGACGGAAATCCGGATTGTCTCTCCCGGCTGAAGGTTTCCTACCGTCAAACCTGCGTTATTACGTAAAATATCTTCTACATTAGTATTGAACTGTATTGAAATTGATGATAAAGTGTCACCTTTTTTAACTGTATAATAATAGAATTGAGCATTCCCACTCTGGGGCATCTCAATAATTTCTCCCTGCTTCACTCCCTTTTTTGCGGCCGGGTTATATTTATAAATAATATCTAATGGCACACCATACTGACGAGATATGCTGTAGACGGTTTCTCCTTTTTTCACTTTATGTCTTATGGGTTCCAATTGAGATAAGTCTATCTCGACAGGCTCCGGCATTTCTGTAACTACAGAAACATTCCCCGTAGGATAATATAGTCGGGCTCCTTTGGTCAACGAACCGCCAGCTTCCGGATTGAGCCGCAAAAGCTCCTCAAGGTCCCAGTTAAATCTTTTGGCAATACCATAAACAGATTCCCCTTTTTTAACTTCATATATGTAATATTCTGTACCAAGTATCTCGGTCCTTGATAATTTGGAAGTAGATTCTCCATACAAGGTAAAAACAGTCAGAACTATTGACAGCACGACAAATATTACAATCTTTTTAGGCTTCGCTAATATCATCTTAATTATATGCAATTCGTTATGCAAATTTAATGAAATTTTCAGCCGCATTCTATATGTCCCGATAAAATAGTAAATCGGGCAAGAAAGTAAACATTATTGTTTATTTCTTGCCCGAACAATTAGGCTAATTTATTCAATTGAACTTTTATTTATACCGTGAGTAGTCTACATTTCTCATGTCTCCCGATCTGAGGAACTCAGTATGGAACGACAATGAGGCCTCAAGATTATGGGGTGTTTGGCCTCCCGCCTCTTCCGACATTTTCAGGTAATCCCTCAGCAATTCTTTATATTCCGGGCTCACGCAGCGGTCAATGATCTCATGGGCTCTTTCCACAGGATCCTTACCTCTCAAGTCTGCTATACCCTGATCTGTGATAAGGATATCTACGGAATGTTCGGAATGGTCAACATGCGATACCATTGGTACTATGTTAGATATCTTTCCACCCTTAGTTACCGAAGGACAAGAGAAGATCGAGATATAAGCATTACGTGTGAAATCACCGGAACCTCCGATTCCGTTCATCATCTTAGTGCCTGTCACATGAGTGGAATTGATATTGCCAAAAATATCGGCTTCAAGTGCCGTATTCATTGTAATCACGCCAAGACGTCTAACAACTTCCGGATTATTTGAAATTTCTGCAGGACGTAAACACACCTTATCTTTATAAAAATCAAGATTTTCCATAAATTCTTCTTCCATGTGTTCCGAAATCGTAAGAGAACATGTGCTTCCGAATTTACATCTACCTTTCTTCATTAGATCAAGCACGGCATCCTGAATCACCTCTGTATACATTTCAAAGGGTGGAATTTCCTTGGCATCAGCCAGTCCGTATAATACGGCATTGGCAACATTGCCTACTCCGCTCTGCAATGGAAGGAAAGAAGCCGGTATGATTCCTTTATGAAGCTCCGAAATCAAGAAATTGCATACATTAGCTCCGATATGTTTCGTAACTTCATCAGGTTCAGTGAAAGGTTTTATATCGTCAAGGTGAGCTGTCTTCACAACTCCTACTATTTTCTCCGGATCAATCTTTAGCAAGGGGGATCCTACTCTATCGCTCGCTTTGAAAATTGGAATTTCACTTCTTACAGGAGGATCTAATGGTAAATATATGTCATGGATTCCCTTAAGGTTTTTCGGCAACTTTTCATTTAATTCTATAATTACCTTTTTGGCACATTTAGTAAAGGTAGGAGTATTTCCGACCCCTGTGCCCAAAACCACAGATCCATCATCCATTACGTCAGCCACCTCAATAATTGCGACATCAATGTCTCCAAAAAATCCATATCTGATTTTCTGTGCCAATTCTGAAAGGTGAAGATCAAAGTAATGCACTTTGTGCGTGTTAAGGCTTTTGCGTAAATCGCCGTGACTTTGATAAGGTGTACGCTTGTTCACTGCGTCTGCCCTGACAAGGGCACCATCACATAAATCACTTGTGGAAGCTCCGGTAAAAACATTAATTTTGAAGGGTTCTCCTTCTGCATGGAGTCTTTCTGCCTTCTCTGCTATTGCCACAGGCACAACTTTAGGTGTACCTGCTGCTGTAAATCCTGAAAAACCTACATTATCACCGTTTTTTACGTATTCGGCGGCTTCTTCAGGAGTCAAAATAGGAAATCTCATATCTTTATTTATTGATATTTTTTATATGAAGGATTTTTATCTCATTTAAATATATATATAAGATGCTTTTGTATCGGTGTATACAACGGCTGTTGTTCCTGATGTGTTTTTCAGTGCGAAATTAACCAATATATCTATTTTGACAAAACATTTCTACCTATTAAGATTCCTTATAACATATTTTTATTAATCTCAAGATGAAACCAAAATTTATTGCTTTCTAATCCACACGGATTTCTTTGATTATAATCTAAAAAGAACACTTGGTTTTAAAATAACTTTCAATACAGGTAGTTATTTAACTTTCGGAAATAGAAGAATTATTTGAGTTAGTTGTTCAAAATAATTAGTAATTTTACAAAGGTAAATTAAAAAGATTATCCGCACCAAACCTTGATTATAGATAGGCCTTATGGTAAAATATACCACCAAGGGTAAGAAACATCGGAGAAATTCGCGACCCGGTTCCATAAGTTTATCCCACCAATTCATTGTTAGTGAGACTGAACTTAAGTTCTTGCATTTAAACAAATAAATAAACCATAACAGACTGATTTTATAATTAATAGTATTTTGATGTTCAACTGAAATAAGGATTCCAAGATGGGAAAATATGATGATATAATCAATCTTCCTCACCACATCAGCGATTATCATAAACCGATGTCAATGATAAACAGGGCTGCCCAGTTTGCACCTTTTGCAGCCTTGAATGGCCATGATGATGCAATCGAAGAAGCTGCAAGAACCACAGAGTCCTTTAAAGAAATATCCGAAGAAGAGAAAATCTACCTGTCTCGAAAGCTAAAATTTGCAATAGAAAATAATTCTTTGGTTAATATCAAATTTTTTGTAGAAGATCAAAATAAGTCTGGGGGAAGTTATAGAAAAGTTATGGGTAACATTAAGAAATGGGACGAACTTGATAACGTTCTTCTAATGTCTGATGGTTTAACCATTCCAATTCCTTATATTTACGAAATCCGGATAATAAAAAATAATCCCCACATTCCTTCACCTGAGGCTACTTAAAACGAACCCTTATTATTTATTCATATATTTATAAACACGTTATTTCAAATTTGCCGTAGATTATTAATAAAACAAAATAAAAGTCAGTGTGTTATATTCATATAAAACTAAAAAATGACTTTATGGATATTTACGATTTTAAGGTTTTAAACAACAAGGGTGAAGAAATTTCTTTATCGGAATTCAAAGGGAAGGTATTATTGATTGTCAATACTGCTACCGGTTGTGGATTTACACCTCAATATGAAGGATTGGAAGATCTTTATAAAAAATATAAAAACGAAGGCCTTGAAATTCTTGATTTCCCCTGTAACCAATTTGGTCATCAGGCTCCCGGGAATGACCATGAGATTAATTCTTTCTGTACCTTGAAATACGACACTACATTTCCAAGGTTTCGTAAAATTGAAGTAAACGGAGACAACGCCATCCCACTCTATAAATGGCTTAAGCAACAAAAAGGAGGAATCTTCGGAAGTGCAATCAAATGGAATTTCACAAAATTTTTGGTTGATAGAGATGGCCATGTAGTTGGAAGATATGCACCAACAACTCCCCCCTCCAAAATCGAGGGAAAAATCCGGGAATTATTAAATTCATAGGATGTTTATTTGGTTGTAGATTAGAATGTCACCCCGGTAGGGCTGATGTTACCGCTGAGCGGTGACTATATTAACCGCCGACGGCGGACGCGTAGCAACCGATGTCGGTGGCCAGGCCGCCACACCACCCATCCTCCACCCGGAAGGGGTGGCCTATCATATACAAAAAAAGCCGCATTCCTACGGTTCT
>JAFLTR010000016.1 GCA_022509205.1 Muribaculaceae bacterium
AAAGCGGGAGAGCACGTAATCGCCCCTTCCTATCGCTCCTCCCGATCTTCCACGGCTCATAATTGCGGGCAGTGTTTGTTTGGGGGTGAGAATAAACAAACGATTTTATGCGATTCCCATGCTGACACTAACAACCAATAGAGATTTTATATAATTTTGCATCTGGATTTGTAATCCTATTCTTAAAAAAAATATTCTTTTCCGTAAGAATCGGCAATGTTTGCGAAGTTTAAAATAATAACTTATCTAACTCTTATTTCTTTCATAATTTTTTTATCTGCTCCTTTTGCAGATGCCCAGAAAGTCTTTATGACAGGCGATTCCCATGTTTTTTCAAAAATTTATCCCAATATTGTCGAGGAGATATTACGTAGAGAAAATCCGGATATGAAATTTTCCTGGTGGGCAAAAAACGGTATCTGTTTCTATAGCTTCAACACTAAACCGGAATATTATGACTCAATATTCACTTTTCACCCGGATATCCTTATAGTGCATCTGGGCACCAATGGTGCCTATGCCAATAATTTTACGAGAAAGGCTTTCCGGGTGGAAATGGAGAAATTCTATTCCACTCTCACATCCAAACTCCCGGAGGTGAAGGTGGTGTTTGTCACTCCTTTTACTAATAAAAAGCGCAAGACAAAGAAGAAGGGAAGATGGACGGTAAATTATAAAAACCGCGAGGCGGCCGATGAAATCATGTCTTTTGTCAACGACCATCCGTCAACATACGTAGTAGATAATAATGCCGATGCCGGTACCTCTTATCTTAAGAGCCCGGCTTTGATTCGTCCTGATAATGTGCATCTTACAGAGAAAGGGTATGGAATGCTCGCTCGGCAGGTAGCACCAAAGATTCTTGAACTCAAGGAGTTATGGTAGACACCGCCACGGTAGTCAGTAATATAGGTCATCTTTTCGTCTACGACGGGAAGACACCCATGCTTTTCTCCTCCGGGCTTTTTTGGTTCCTTTTTATTCTATTCCTACCCGTCTATATCCTCCTAAAGAGAAGTAAGGCCAAGATGACACTCTTTGTCATCGCTTTCTCATTATTTTTCTATTACAAATCGTCGGGCCTTTTCTTCCTGATGCTTATAGCCACATCGCTTTTAGACTGGCTGCTTTCATGGGCGATCTTCAGATCAAAAACGCGGAACCGGCGGTTGGCACTTATGTGGCTCTCAATAGTAATTTCCCTGTCAATATTGGGATACTTCAAGTATGCAAATTTCTTTCTCTGGAACTGGAATGCTATGGTGGAGGGAAATTTTCAGCCCCTTGATATTATTTTGCCCGTCGGGATATCTTTCTATACTTTCCAATCCATCAGCTATGTGGTGGATGTCTATAAACGTAAGATTGTGCCCACCAGAAGTTGGTTTGACTATCTTTTCTTCCTGTCGTTCTTCCCGGCTCTTGTGGCAGGTCCGATAGTTAGAGCGGATTATTTCCTTCCCCAGATAAAGAAGAACCTTCCTGCTGATTCATCAATGATCTGGGGAGGCCTTTGGCTTATAATCGTCGGAATATTGAAGAAAGCGGTGATAGCCGACTATATTGCCCAATATAACGACCTTATCTTCAACGATCCCGAACTTTATACGGGGGTACAGACCCTTATGGGAGTTATGGGCTATACAATGCAGATATATTGTGATTTCTCGGGATATTCCGATATGGCGATAGGCCTTGCTCTCATCATGGGTTTCCGGCTTGGCACCAATTTCGACTCCCCCTATCAGAGCCGCAATCTCACAGAGTTCTGGCGCAGATGGCACATTTCCCTTTCTACATGGCTCCGAGATTATCTATATATCCCCTTGGGAGGAAACCGAAAGGGAGTTGTGAGAACTTATGTCAATAATTTCCTGACCATGCTCATAGGAGGCTTATGGCATGGAGCAGCATGGAAATTCGTGTTCTGGGGTGCAATGCATGGGGTGGGGCTGGCTATCCACAAAGCATGCAAGCCTTTTCTCATAAGAATCCCCGACAACAGTGTCACAATTTTTTTCTCCTGGCTACTCACATTTCTCTATGTCTCATTCCTATGGGTTTTTTTCAGGGCCAAGGATTTTTCCGATTCCATTCTTATAATCCGTAATATATTCCGGGATTTCCACTGGTGGCAGTTTCCACAGTTTTTTGAGGCCCGCGCAGTCTGGTGTCTGATGATGCTGACGTTGATAGTGATGCATTTTGTGCCACAACGGTGGGCTGATACCCTGCAGATGAAGTATGCCGCGGCCCCATGGCTTGTGAAGTTAGTGGTTTTCATCCTGGTTGTGCAACTTGTGGTGGAATTCATGCTTGCCGAGGTGCAACCGTTTATCTATTTCCAATTCTAATGAAAAACAGGATTCCTCCTATATTATCCCTCTGGTTTCTGATAACTATAGCTTTGGCAATTTTTGTCGGAATATCTTTCAGCGATGATATCAGCATAGGGAATCACACCCTCTCTAAAGGCTACTTTCCGGAGACACTGCTGGCCAAAGAGGAGACTTTGAAGATAGATACAATAACGGCCGACACAGTTTCAGTGGCGACAAAGGAGATAGTGATAGAACCTGATACGACAGTTCACAACGTCTTGATTTTCGGCGACTCGATGACCCATAACCTGGCTATGAGCATAGCCAGGTACGGCACCAAGAACAATTACAAAGTGACAGGAGTGACCTGGGAGTCTTCCTCGATTCCGGGATGGCGGAGTTCCGATAAGATCAGGAAATATATATCGCAGACAAAGCCTGATTTCATTATCGTATCGTTAGGTTCCAACGAGATGGAACTTAAGAATTTCGACCGCAGAATTCCGGATGTAGAAAAAATTGTGGAGCAAATTGATTCCATCCCTTTTATATGGGTAGGACCTCCGTTATGGAAAGAAGACAAGGGAGTCTATGCCATGCTAGAAGAGGCATTGCCAAAGGGGGTGCTCTTCAAAACCGATCAAAACATCGAAATACCTCGTGGGGGCGACCATATCCATCCCTCTCGCCATGGAGCCGAAGTATGGGCCGACACCCTGATGCGTTGGATAGCCCATTCTCCTCATCCAATTCTTACGGAAGTGCCCGATTCCGGCACATCTACCAAGGGGCATAAATTCATCTATCTCCACCCTAACGATTGAAGCCTTATGAAGCAGGAGAAGGAGGAGAGTTGGGTGTAGCCGGAGGAGCTGACGAGAAGGCAGCATTTTCATGAGTGCGGAACCAATTAAGATGTCGCCATAGCTTGCTGTCGTAGCCGCGGATGTGGGATAGCACCCTCACAGTGATATAGCTGCCATAGACCGCTATTATTATAGCCAGGAGGAAAGCCACATCTGTGCCCATATTCATGACGATAAAAATCGACATCATCGGAGCCTCGATACAGCCGGCCATCACTGCGGCCATCCCAAGGAGCGCGAAAGCCGGGATGGGGAAATTAGTGTGAAGAATATGATTGGAAAAATATGCGAACAGAAAACCCGCGATGGCGCCGGCATAAAGCGTCGGGGCGAAATCGCTCGACACCCCGCCGCTCGAATTGCAAGCGCCACACGCCCAGCATTTGATGGCCAGAATCAAGACGGCCACAAGTATAAGGGTCCATTCCCCGATGTGGAGCCCGGGCATAATGTCGCCCTTCGCCAGAGATTCAAACTGGGAATGTATAACATCGGAGACCACCGGATAACCCACTCCGTAGAGGGAGGGGAAAAGCATAACGCAGATACCCACCAGCAAGCCCCCCGAAATATTGCGTAGCCAGGGATTCTTGATATTTATGAAGATGGTGTCGGAACGGTTGATGACCATCGAATAATAGAGGGAATAAACGCCGCATAACACACCGAGCAGGAGCACGGCCCAATATTGCTCGGGATAAATGGCATCTTCGGGATAGAATTGTGTGGGAACATGGCAGCCGTTGCATAGAAACACCATACCGTAGGCCACCAGCGATGATAGCATGACCGCAAGTATTGAAAGTGTGCCGATTTCCATTTTGAGAAATTCCAGGGTGAACAACAGTCCGCCCACAGGAGATTGGAAAATCCCGGAGATACCGGCTGCGGCTCCACAGCCCACGAGCACCTTCACGAGCGGCATCTTCAGTTGGAGCCACCTTCCCAGATTGCTGCCGATGGCAGCCCCCGACACTGCTATAGGGCCCTCCGAGCCCGCAGACCCTCCAAGACCCAGAGTGATCGAACTGCCGATAATCGGTGAATAAATCAGATTTCGCTTCAGAAGATAGCGGCCCCTATAGATGGAATGCATCAACCGGGCCACTCCGTGGGTCAGGTCGGTGTGGATGATATAGCGTGTGTAGATTCCGGCGAGCACTATACCTATAATCGGCAGAAAGATAAGCCACCAGTTGATCCTCCCCGCTTGGATGTGGGAAAGAAAAATATCGGAAGTGATGGCAATCAGCCGATTGAAAATATAGGAGGCAAACCCCGCAAATATGCCCACGATGAAAGCGAGCCAGAGCAGGAACACGAAATCCGACATGTTTCGGCGCCGCCAGGCAGTGAAAGCGGCAAGCCATTTTGGCATCGGACGTTGCTGAGATTCCAGATCAATATCAGGATTGATCTCCTTATTGCCCACGGGCGACTCGTCTATCTCCCCATGCAGAAGATCGGCAGTGCGCAGATCCTGCTGCGCCACTCCCTTATTGATGATTTGCTGAATCTTGTCGGTTAAATCCTTTTTATCGGTTTCGGGGTCCATCAAATTATCGCCTTATCCTATATGGCTTACAATTTCACAAATTTAGAAAGATTTTTTTATTAATTTTGCGTAACTTACCTTTTCAAATACAAGAAATGGCTAAAAAAAGCTCGAAAAATATATTGTCTGATCATTTTCATCCGGAAATTTTTGTTTTACCGAACGGTTTGAGAGTCGTGTGCCGACAAAGAGAGGGTATGGTGAGCTATATCGGGGTTGTGGTCGATGCCGGAAGCCGGGATGAAAATCCGGAACATGAAGGACTGGCACATTTTGTAGAACACACCATCTTCAAAGGCACAGACAAACGTCGTAGCTGGCAGATATCTTCAAGGATGGAGACAGTGGGTGGAGAACTGAACGCCTACACCTCCAAAGAGGAGACAATGATATATACCAATGCCCCGAAAGGGAATGAGGAGAGGGCTTTGGAACTTTTGGCCGACCTTGTGACCAACAGCCGTTTCCCCATCGAGGAGATAGACAAGGAGAGGGAGGTGATCATTGAAGAGATCTACAGCTATCTCGACACTCCCTCCGACCGTATCTTCGATGAATATGAAGAGCTGGCTTATAAGGGTTCCGGACTTGCCCACAATATACTCGGCAGCCCTGAAAGCGTCAGAGAGATAAAGAGCGCCGATTGCAGGGCTTTTCTCGACCGATTCTATAGGCCTGAAAATATGGTGATGTATTGCGTCACTCCGCTGTCTATGCGAGAAATGATAAGAAAAGTAGAGAAATTTTTCGGGCTTATACCTTCTATGGATGTAGAGCATCACCGTATTACTCCCCCTCCGATGGAGAAATTTGACGAGCGACGCGATAATGGCACCCATCAGGCCAATACCATTATGGGTGTCCGTACATTCGGAAGGAATGACGAGCTTCGGTTCTCACTCTTCCTGCTCAATAATTATCTCGGAGGTCCTTGTCTCAATTCGCGGTTGAGCCGTGAGATTCGGGATAAAAGAGGATATGCCTACACTGTCGAGAGTAATGTTGCGCTCTTGAGCGACACTGGCCTGATGAGTATCTATTTCGGATGTGACCCCTCGAATGTGGATAAGTGCCGTAAGATCGTCGAAAGGGAAGTGGAAGCTTTGTGTGACACTACCTTGTCGGCAAAATCGTTTGAAAGAATAAAACGCCAGTACTGCGGACAATTGATTTCCTCGAGTGATCAGATAGAAAACAGGGCCATGTCTTTGGGTAAGAGCGTCATGTATTATGGAAAAGTGCATGATATCAACACCACCATCGACAGGATCATGTCTGTGTCGGCCCAGGAGATGCGCGAAGTGGCAGAACTTATTTTCGCCGACGGACTTTCAACTCTTACTTTGTTGTGAGTGGTAGGTGTAATGTATAACTCACACCAACTCTCGGCTCATAACTAAAACCCCGCCACACTGAAGACATGCTAATAGGAAATGTAGACTTGGGAGATAAACCTGTGGCATTGGCTCCGATGGAGGATGTCACCGACCCCTCGTTCCGGCTGATATGCAAGGAACAGGGGGCTACTATGGTCTATACTGAATTCGTGTCGGCAGAGGCATTGGTGAGAGACATACCTTCCACGGTCAGAAAACTTCAGATAAACGAACGGGAGCGTCCGGTGGCCATTCAGATTTATGGCCGGGAACCGGAAGCGATGGTTGATGCAGCCAGAATTGTGGAAAGGGCTCAGCCGGATATAATAGACATCAACTTCGGGTGTCCCGTGAAAAAAGTTGCAGGTAAGGGCGCCGGAGCCGGCATGCTAAGAGATATCCCGAAATTGCTGGAGATCACTAAGAGCGTCGTGGAGGCCGTCGATCTACCTGTGACTGTCAAGACCCGGCTAGGCTGGGACTGTGAACATAAGATAATCGGAGATTTGGGCCCACGACTTCAGGAATGTGGCATCAAGGCACTGACAGTGCATGGAAGAACCCGTTCACAGATGTATACTGGTAATGCCGACTGGGAGCCCATCGGGAGATTGAAGGCAGACCCTCGGATGGAGATACCTATAATCGGCAACGGCGACATAACCACTCCCGAGCAGGCCGCTGCAGCTTTTGAAAATTACGGAGTGGATGGCGTGATGGTGGGACGAGGAGCTATCGGTGCCCCCTGGATTTTCCGGGAAATGATTGAATTTATTCGGAAAGGGGAATATAGCCCTACTCCGGTGAAAGATAAATTCGGGATGCTTATGAGACAACTTGAGGAAAGCATCGAAAACAAGGATGAAAAACGAGGTATACTCCATATCCGGAGGCATCTTGCCGCAACTCCCTTGCTTAAGGGTCTTCCCGATTTCCGATCCACCCGCATACGCCTTTTGCGGGCCGAAACCCTCGATGAAATCGAGAATATATTTTTAGAAATACAAGCTCAATATTTTTCTGTATGAGAGTAATAAGGATATTTTTGGCGTTGTTTTGCGGAATCAGTTTTTTGATATCAAGAGGTGAGACTTTCACAATAGATGTTGGCCAATTCGAAAAACTGAAAGTAAACGGGAATCTAACCGTTGTCTATAAGAATCTGCCGGATTCCACAGGACTGGCAAGATTTTCGGCACCGCTGGAGCAGGAGGGGGTGATCGTATTTTCCACCAAAGGCGACGGATCGTTGAAAATAGAGCCGAGCGACGACAAATGGGGCGACAGAGACCTTCCTGTGGTCTTTGTGTATTCTGATTTTCTAAGTGTCCTGGAGAGTTATTCCGACAGAACGGTAGAGGTTGCTTCGATGTCACCTACAGCCACATTCAGTGTGGCTCAGGTAGGCAACGGCACAATAAATGTAAACAATCTAAAATGCAACAACCTGTCGGCGGCTATCAATACCGGCAACGGAAGTATCTTTCTATCAGGCAGCTGTGTCAATGCCAATTTCAGGATGGTGGGAGCGGGTCTAATATCAGCCGACCAATTGCAGGCAGACAACGTGAAATGCCGGATATTAGGTACGGGCAGTATCGGGTGTTGGCCAATAGAAAACCTGAATGTGACAGGATTAGGAACCACTAAGATCTATTATAAAGGTAGTCCGAACATAAAGAAAACGGGGGGAGGGAAACTTTTCGAACTGCCGCAGGAGATGGATGAGGATGCCTATGCACGGCTCGGCACTCCGGTGGAAACTTTCAATGCTCCTTCCGAACCTCAATATGGGGAAGAAGAGGAGGAAGAAGAGGAGGAATATAAGACAGTAGTGACCGAGGATGACTGAGCCTTGGGGAAATTCCGCGCTGAAGCAGAAGACAGCGGGCACCCTGAAATGGAACACCCTTGACAGGGTGGCTTCTCAAGTGCTATATGGGGTTGTCGGGATAGTTCTGGCTAATGTGGTGAGTCAGGAAGATTTCGGTCTGGTGGGAGCTTTGCTCGTTTTTCAGGCTTTTGCCATCATATTTGCCGACAGTGGTTTCGGAGCTGCACTCCTGCGCCAGAAACATTCAAGCGAGGAGGATTATTCCACAGTGTTCTGGTTCAATCTTATTGTCAGTGTGGCGATTTATTTCATTTTATGGTTTTGCGCCCCCCTTATAGCGGATATTTTTCAGAAAGACAGAAGATTGATACCGCTCTCGAAGGTGATGTTTCTCACTTTCGTACTCAATGCATTGGCGATAGTTCAGACCAATCGTCTGATGAAGCGTATGGATGTGAAGATGATTGCGGTGTCTAACCTGATAGGGCAGGTGGCCGGAGGAGGTTTAGGAATTGGCCTGGCCTTAGGTGGCTTCGGCGCATGGGCCCTGGTGTGGCAGTCAGTGTGTCTTGCCGGTGTAAAGACCGGAATTTTGTGGGCCACCGGAGGATGGTTGCCCAAGACCTGGATCCGGCGCGAATCTTTCCGGAAAATTTGGCGTATAGGCCTTAGCGTCTTCTCCTCATCGATGCTCAACACCTTGTTTCAGACGGCTTATTCCTTTGTGATTGGTGCGTTCTATTCCCTGAGGTCTTTGGGTGTCTACACTCAGGCCGACAAATGGAGCAAGATGGGAAGTGCCTCCCTGTCGCAGATCTTTACATCCAGTTTCGTGCCACTCCTGGCTAAGGTGCAAGACAATCCTGATGATTTCAAAAGATACATGAAGAGAATCAACCGCTTCACCGCATTTATTACTTTCCCGATTCTTGCAGGATTGGCGGTGGTGGGCGAACCTCTTTTCCACACTCTTTTCGGTAATAAATGGGATAGTGCCATCCCTCTTTTCCAGATTCTATGTGTCAGGGGGATTCTGGTGGTGATGGTATCGCTCTTCGGGAATTATATGCTTGCCCTGGGCTACGGGAAGAGGCTTTTCAGCATAGAGGCTATAAAAGACGGAGCTATAGCGGTTGCTATCCTCTCCACCGTATGGTTTGATTCTGTGGAACTTCTGGTGTGGGGTCAGCTCTGGGCTTCGATAGCCACTTTTGGTGTTGTGGCCGCCATGGTAGTGAAAGCCACAGGCTATTCTCTCAGCTCCATGATTAATGATTTTCTAAGTTTTGCCGGCATAACTCTCTTGATGTGTGTGGGTTGCTGGCTGTTAGCTAAGATTGAGCTGGCTCCGGTTGTAACCCTCCTGTTGCAAATAGTCGGAGGGGGGATATTGTTTATTGTGTTTATGAAACTTAACCGGTCTCCGGAATTGAGTGAGGCTATGGTTTTCCTGCTTAAGAGGAAAATCAAGGTTTGATAGACATTTCCCGGTATCCGAAACGCCCTCGATTAATGGAAGATGGTTAGATACAATATTTTGTCGGGAATTGTTTATTGCTTAACTTTGCACTGATGTTAAAAGTCAATCTACCATTATGAATACAAAAGAATTCACCCGGCGACTCAGGGAAATAGTAGAGGAATATATCGATGCGGAATCGAGCTATAGCGATGATGTGCAGCTTGAGATCAACACGACCGACTGGAGCATGGATATAGCAGATCCGGAGAACGATCTTCCCAATTGCGACTATTATCCTATATTAGATCTTGTGAAGATGAGCGTTGAAGAGCCCGGCAGGTGGCTCCCGGATGAATCGGCGATTGAAAGTATCGCCACAGAATATGTTTTCACTGACGACTGAAGAATCAATATTATGGCGACACTAACAAAAACTGACTTCCACTTTCCGGGACAGACAGGCGTCTACCATGGGAAAGTGCGTGATGTGTATACAATCGATAATGATCTGATGGTGATGGTGGCCACCAACAGGATTTCCGCCTTCGACGTGATATTGCCCGAAGGAATTCCTTATAAGGGCCAGGTGTTGAATCAGATAGCGGCATATTTTCTAGATGCTTCGGCAGATATCGTACCTAACTGGAAGATGGCTGTTCCCGACCCGATGGCAACCGTGGGACTGAAAGCCGAGGGAGTGCCTGTGGAGATGATTATCCGCGGTTATCTCACCGGCAGCGCATGGCGTGAATATAAAGCCGGAGCCAGAGAGATCTGCGGTGTCAAATTGCCGGAAGGTATGAAGGAGAATCAGAAATTCCCTGAACCGATTATCACTCCCACCACTAAGGCAGCCGAGGGTCATGACGAGAATATCTCCCGGGAGGAGATTATCCGTCAGGGTCTTGTCTCTGAAGAGCATTACAAGGTGATGGAGGATTACACTCGCAAGCTTTTTGAATTAGGCACACGGATGGCCCATGAAAAAGGTTTGTTGCTTGTCGACACCAAATATGAGTTCGGCCTACGCGACGGAAAGGTAATCCTTATAGATGAAATCCACACGCCAGACTCATCCCGCTATTTCTATGAAGAGGGTTACCGGGAGAGATTCGAGAAAGGGGAGCAGCAAAGGCAATTGAGCAAGGAATTTGTGCGCCAGTGGCTTATCGAGAATGGATTTATGGGACAAGCCGGTCAGAAGGTGCCTGAAATGACTCCTGAATTTATTGAAAGTGTATCTCAACGATATATAGAGCTATACGAGCATATCACAGGGAAAAAATTCCACAAGGCCGACGAGGCTGATTTGGCCGATCGTATCAAGACCAATGTCGAGGCTTCCCTGATATCCTTACGGAAGGATTTCTGAAAATTCCTATAAACTTTTTTCGGCCACGAGGATCACGATCTCTCCCGGAGAGGTCGTGATGTCGTATTCGTAATAGTGTGGAAGTTCGGTTTCCCGTAAAGCCGAAGAAGCGGAATTACTGATTACCGGCGGCTTTATTTTAGGATTCCGGAAAAATTGATTCGGGTTGTCTCCCCAGGCAACCATAATCTTTTCTCCCTTGAGGGGAACTACGCTTCTGACCCTCAGATTGCCTCCTAAAAGGGATTTTATCACGGTTTTATTTAATCTGTTGTCGGCCCAGTCTGCGGCCACTTCAAAACCTCCTCTTGCTTTCAAACCTGAAAAGGAACCTTTGTCCCAGGAAGAGGGTAGAGCGGGAAGAAGATGCAGGGCTCCGTCGTGGCTTTGAAGCAACATTTCAGCAATTCCGGCGGTGTATCCGAAATTCCCGTCAATCTGGAAGGGAGGATGGGCGTCAAACAGGTTGGGGTAGAGTTTATCCTTAAAGAGGTTGTTGATAATGATCTGGGCATGGTCTCCGTCTAAGAGCCGGCTCCATAAATTTAGTTTCCAGCCTATCGACCATCCTGTGGCTTCGTCACCTCTTTGTATAAGAGAAGTCCTGATGGCGTCAAACAGCTCGGGAGAAGCCGAGGGTGTGATTTGTGAAGTGGGATATAGACCATAGGCATGGGAGATATGACGATGCCGGTCGTTGGGATTGTCGAGATCATCTATCCATTCCTGCAGTTGTCCATATTTACCTATCTGCATTGGAGGAAGGCTGTCGATCCGGTTAAGGAGTCTTACACGAAAATCAGAATCTTTATCCAATATTTCAGCTGCCTGACAGGTTTGGGCTAAAATATCAAAAATAATCTGATTATCCATTGTGCATCCGGCCACGACAGAAGCCTTTCCATCGGGATCATCCTTAACGCCGGGGCCATGTTCAGGCGACACCGACGGACTCATCACCATCCATCCCTTGCCGGGATATTCCACCATTGCGTCAAGGAAGAATTCTGATGCTCCTTTCATTATCGGATAGACCCTCTTGAGAAACTCTTTATCCCCGCTATAAAGATAATGCTGCCAGAGATGGGTGGATAACCAGGCACCTCCATTAGGCCACATGCCCCAATATGCACCGTCGACCGGGCCTGTGGCACGCCATAAATCCGTGTTGTGATGCAGCACCCATCCGTTGGCTCCATACATATCCTGTGCCGCTTTGCGACCTGTAGAGGATAAATCTTCAAGCATCATGAATAAAGGTTCATGACATTCGCTGAGGTTGGTAGTTTCAGCGGGCCAGTAATTCATTTCCGTATTGATGTTGACAGTGTATTTGCTGTCCCAGGGAGCAAATTTCTTATCGTTCCATATCCCTTGCAGATTTGCAGGCTGACCTCCCGGTTGAGAAGATGAAATTAATAGATACCTCCCGTATTGAAACAACAATGCCATCAACCCTTTATCATCTGCCGTAAGGAAATTTTGCAGTCTTACATCCGTTGGCAAATCCTCAAAATCGGTGGAGCCTAAATCAAGGTTTACTCTGTCAAACTGTTCTTTATATTTGTCGATGTGGCTTTGCCTAAGAGTATCATAGGAATAATTCCCGGCTTTTTTCAATGCTGACAGAGACTTTTCATCGGGATTTCCGCTTACGTCTTGGTAGTTTTCAAAGTTGGTGGCAGATGCTATGCGGATTTCCACCTCATCTGCATTCGATATTTCAAGAAAGTTGCCATTTTCTTTTATTTCCCCTCCGACCGGGTTGAAATGAAACAGTGTCACATCCTTCAATACGCCGGCCACCCCTTCGTGGTCATATCCGGCCACCGTTAATTTTATGGTGTTGTTGTCGATAATATCCGAACTATAAGCAAGAGGTGAATCCACTCCGGCAGTAAAAGAAATTGCTCCGGGTGAGTCGGCCCACAATTTTATCACTATTATGTCATCGTTAAGGGAGGCAAACATTTCGCGATGATAATTTATGCCCTCAAATTCATAATCCACTGTGGTAATCGCTTCCGATATGTCAAGTCTCCTCTTATAATTTTGGTAGTCTTGATGATTAAATTCAAGATTAAGATAACCCACGGGCAGGTAAGGCATTCCATGTTTGCCGGAGAAATAGACTGTATTGCAAAGGTCTTGGGCTTCTTTATTTTTCCCCTCAAAAATAAGATTTCTGATTTTTTCGAGATATTGCCTGCTTTCTTCATTAATATTGTTATAAGGCCCTCCTGCCCAGAAAGTCTCTTCGTTTAGTTGGATTATCTCTTTATCCGGCCCACCGAATATCATAGCGCCGAGATGTGAGTTTCCTATGGGTAGAGCTTCCACCCATTCCTTAGCGGGATTTTCATACCATAAAGACAAATTCTCCCGGGCAAAAAGATTTATACAAGAAAGTAGCGCAAGCAGAAAAAATCTATATCTCATGTGTAATGATTTGGAATACAAATAATGACGTAAAGTTACAAAGAAAGTGACAATCTTTTCAATTGCCACGTTCAAATATTCACTGAGAGCCCTTAATCAAAATAGCGAACGGCTCTAAAATTATTTACTTGAGCAGGAGCCCTTATACAGCTGTATAGCCTCCGTCAACAGGAATAATTGCGCCTGTGACGTATGAAGCCTCATCGCTTGCCAGGAAAATAGCAGCAGCATTCAATTCTCCCTCTCGCCCATATCTTCCAAGGGGCACAGTTCTTTTCATATATTCCTGAAAGAATTCAGTTTCAAGTGTATCAATAGTTAATTCAGTGGCAAAATATCCGGGGCAGATGGCATTGCACGTGATATTATATTTCGCAAGCTCGGCAGACATTGCCCTGGTCATATTCACAACACCTCCCTTGGTGGCATGATATGCCACAACATCCATAGCAGTGTTCCCGACCAGACCATACATGGAAGCAATGTTAATGATCCTGCCGTAATTATGCTTCTTCATGATGTTGCCGAAGGCTCTTGAAACTTTGAATACGCTGGTGAAATCCGTATCCACGGTAAAGTCCCATTCCTCATCTGTGGTATCAAGCACTCCGGTGCCTTTGTTGGCTCCGGCACAGTTCACAAGTATATCCACTTTGCCGAATTCCTCTTCTACAATTGCTGCAGCTCCGTTTACAGATTCGGTATCTGTCACATCGCATTTCACGGGGAAACATTTCACGCCGTATTTAAGACTTATTTCCTCAGCCAGGGCCTGAAGCTTTTCGACTCGTCGGGCTGTTATTACAACATCTGCTCCCTGTTGTGCAAATCCTTTTGCCATCTGTGATCCAAGGCCGCTGCTGGCACCTGAAACCACTGCCACTCTTCCTTTTAAACTAAACATGGTTTTTAGATTTTATAAACGGTTACAAATAGACTACAAAGATAAAAACTACTTACTGAAAAAATAAAAAATATCCCACTTTTTTCAAGTTTTTAAGCATTCAACATATATGATGATATATTTATTGACCGTAACAATGGCTTTTTTTCTTTCTACAAGATTTCCATACAATGATTCTTAAATCTTCCATAATAGTAACACTTTATATGTTTTTAACGTCTAAAACGTTAAAATCCAAGACAAAGAATAAAAAAATGGTTATATTTGCAAGGAAGATTACTCATCACAATCTGACATAATGAAATATATTTATAAGCTACGGGTCTTTATTATCATAATCTTTCAGGTCTTAGTCGGTGTGGGCTCATCTTTTGCAGCAAATACAGTGAGCACAAAAATCACCGTAAATTCATCTATAGAGGAGATTAGAGAAGAATTAAAAGGGATGAAAATTCCGGTCTTGTCATTTACTTTTGAAGACGACCAATTTCCTTCCTACGACGTTATTGAACCTCCGGAAGGTTGTTGGGGTTTAAGTATTATTAATAATGAATATGTTAAAGGTTCCCTTGTCATGACTTTAGGCGAGGAAGAAATTTATAATAGCGGGGAATACGAAGATAAGGAATCGGGAGTTAGAGTAAAGTATAGAGGCAATACATCCACGGCTCAAGAATATATACTAAAAAAGAGTTTCAAAATTAAACTTTCAAAAAAAGCCGACCTCCTGCTGAGAGATGATAAAATTTATAAAGATAAAGATTGGATTCTTCTAAATGGGAGTAACGATATAAATTATGTCTTAGGGACTCAGATTGCCAGAACTTGTGGTATAGATTGGGAGCCACAGGGGAAGGCGGTATGTGTCATCATGAATGACAAATATATGGGATATTATTATCTGGTAGAGGCTATCAAGGCTTCCGACTCCCGGGTCGCTATTCAAGATACAGGTTTTATAATAGAGAATGATGCTTATTGGTGGAAGCCGGATGAATTGTATTTTAAAACTGACAACCTCCCGGATCCTGTAGGATGGACATTTAAAGAGCCGGACCCCGATGATATAGATGAAGCTACTGTTGATAAGATAAAGGATATAGTACAGATTTTTGAAGATGCTTTATATAATTTTGAGGTTACAAATGATATCGAGGCCATGTATGATAAGGAAAGTTTCTCCGGATGGATATTGGCCCATGATATTTTAGGCACAATTGATGGTGGCGGGAGTAACATGTATGTAACAAAAGAAAGTATTAACCCTGACGCTCCGTTTGACACCAAAATAAAGATGGGTCCCTTGTGGGATTTCGATACCAGTTTTAGGAGTGATAAGGACTCCCATGCCAGTGTATTCACCGGTAATTACTTTTGGATTAGACAGCTGCTTCTATATGACGATTTCTATGAAACAGTGATAAAAAAATATAATGAAGTAAAAGATATAATTATTGATGATATAAAACTTGAAGCTGAAAATTATTTAAACAATAATCAGGATGTATATAAAGCAAGACTTATTGACTATAGATTGAATTTATTGGGAAGGACATCTTTCTCCGATCCAAAGTCGGATTTTGAAATAAAAATAAAATGGTTAGAAGACAGATTTGTCACTTTAGATAGTCTGTATCAAAACATCCCGGTCACAAAGATAAGGATATATGCCCCGGCTTTAAAAATTGACACCGGTAAAGATATGCAGCTTGAGGCACACCTATATCCCTCAATCGCTACTATCAAAGATATAGAATGGAGTTCCTCTAATCCTCAGGTTGTCGCTGTTTCGGAAAATGGATTTATAACAGGAGTGTCAGAAGGGAAGGCTCGTATCACGGCTACATGTGGCACCGTTTCTAACACTTGTGAAATTACGGTTGTGACTCCTGTAATTGATGCCGAGCAGATATTACTTAATATTGAAGCGACCGAGCTAAACGTAGGGGAAACCATTCAATTGGAAGCAACAGTTCTGCCGGAAGAAACCACGGATAAAACTGTCATCTGGCAGTCGTCAGATGAAGAGGTGGTTACTGTATCTGATGAAGGACTCGTAACGGCGATTATGGAGGGATCAGCCACAATCACAGCGTATTGTGGAGGCGCCTACGGAGAATGTAAGATAAATGTAGTTGATCTGACGGCAATAGAGAGCCTGGCAGCTAATCCGGAATCCAGGATTTCTATTTATTCCATTGATGGCATAAAGATAAAGCAGGATTGCAAAGTGGAGGAACTAAAAGCTCTTGCCAAAGGCCTCTATATAATAGTTTCAGGCAATAAACGGTTCAAGATATCTTTCTGAAATTAGAAATTTCAGAGGGCATTCCGGTAAATGATGCGTGACACCTGCGACGTGATAGGACAATAAGCTCCGAATGTCTCGCCTTTTGTCTGATGCACTTTCTCAACGAGTCTGTCGATGTCGGGGTGCTCGATGCCAAGTTGCGCGAAATTTACAGGCATACCCAAGGATTTAAAAAAGCGTTCAAACTCCTCTTTTGCAACTTCGGCGCACTTTCTGTCGTCGTCCGGATTCTTATCCCAATCAAATACGTTTCTTGCCAGAGCTGCCAGCCGTTCCGGTTTTTGATCAATTATATACTTCATATAGGCAAGAAGAATCACTGAAAGACCGGCTCCGTGAGCCACCCCGTAAATAGCAGAAATCTCATGTTCCAGACCGTGGCACCCCCAGTCTTCCGTCTTGCCACATCCGCAAATACCGTTGTGTGCAAGCGTGCCTGCCCACATGATGTTGGCACGCGCATCGTAGTTCCGAGGTTCTTTCATCACAATAGCGGCGTTGGAAATTATTGCTTTGATTAGGCCCTCACTTATTCTGTCGGAGACATCCGCTCCATGAGTGGGAGTGAAATATCTTTCCAGGATATGTGCAATCATGTCGACGATGCCGCAGGCAGTCTGGTATGGAGGCAGTCCGTAGGTCAATTCCGGATTCAGTAATGCGAATTTTGGCCGCAACAGGAATTCCGTACGGATGGAGACTTTCCGGAGCTCATCTTCCTTTGTGATGACCGAATTTCCGGAACCTTCACTACCCGCGGCCGGAATTGTCAGCACCACACCTATCGGCACGGCAACTGTCGGCACTGCTTTGCCGGAAAAGAAATCCCAGAAATCTCCGTCGTAGACAGCTCCGGCGGCTATAGCCTTGGCAGTGTCAATGGCGGATCCCCCTCCCACAGCCAGAATACCGGTGATTTTTTCTTCCCGGCAAAGCCGGATTCCCTCTTTCACAGGTCCATCTGTCGGGTTGGGCTTTATCCCTCCGAACTCATAAAATTTCACTCCGTTCTCCAGGAGACTTTTCTCTACTTCATCGAGCAACCCCGATTTTTTTGCGGAGTTCTGACCAAACACCAGCAGCACTCTGGTGCCTAAAATTTCAGCTGAAAGTGTGCCGGCATTTTTTTCTGCTCCTTTACCGAAAATATATCGCGTAGGTGTGAAAAATCTAAAGTCGTTCATTTATTTATTATTCTGAGAATTAACTGTATGAAATTATTGAATCCGGATCTTCTTTGTGGTTGTTTTATTCCCGGAGACCACAGTATGGTAGTATCTTAAGTTAGTCATAAAAATCAATGTAAAATTAAGAAAATATTATATGATTGTCGGCAAAATAGCCCGAAATTTAATATCATCGGGATATCTTTCATAATAGTTTTTATCCTGCTTTGATAAACAGAAATCTGTAACTTGCGAAATTTGAATCAATTGAAAACAAGGATTTGGGTGACGATATATCCGATATAACATGCAAGAAGAAGACCCCCTTCCCATCGATAGATAACCTTGTCGCCAAATTGGCGTCCGAAAATCCAGAATAAGACAGAAGCTCCGGTCATCACCAATAGATCATAAACCCCGATTCCTCCGAAGGGAAGGGGATAGATGGTGGCTGTTATACCAAGCACCATGAAAATGTTGAAAATATTACTTCCGATCACGTTGCCAACCGCAATCCCCGTCTTCCCTTTAATGGCTGCAAGGATAGATGTGGCCAGTTCAGGCAAAGAACTTCCGGCTGCCACAATGGTCAGACCGATAAGAGCCTCGCTCATCCCGAGCGAGGAGGCTATGCCGGACGCGCCGGTCACAAATCTGTCGCCACCTACAACCAAAGCTCCGAGTCCCACCACCGTCAGAGCTATTGCTTTCCATATATTCATGACCGGTTTTGAGGATGCCTGTTGGGCAGAGGGATCAGCAGGTGAGGCTTCCTTGGCTTGCGAAAAAGTATATCTCATGAAAATGAGGAAAAACAGAAAGAGGAGTATTCCTTCAGGGCGAATAATCTCTGCCGGGCCAGAGACTCCAAGAATGGGACCGCAACCTATCGCCAGTAGTGCCACCGATGATAATATCACTAAAGGTATCTGAGTGTTGAGGATTGACTTCTCGATTTTTATCGGCCGGATTAGCGCCACTATCCCTATTATTACTAATATGTTGAAAATATTGCTTCCCACCACATTGCCGATAGCCAGAGGGGCACTCCCTTTCAGTGCTGAAATTATGCCTATCGACAATTCAGGTGTGGATGTGCCGAAAGCCACCACTGTCAGACCGATTATAAGATCGCTCACCCCCCATTTCTTGGCGATGGCGGAAGCTCCGTCAGTGAGCCAATTTGCCCCTCCGAGAATCAATAAAAGCCCTAATATCAGCCAGACTACATCCATATTTACAAAAGAATTTTTATGGTTAATATCTGATTGAATATTGCTTATTCTTCGAGCAGAGAGGTGAGGGTGGAAATGTCGGCATCGGTGGTAGACCATCCGGTGACAAACCTTACCCGGGATTCTTCCTTCCCCGGTGGACCCCAGTATTCAAAGGAACAATAGGGTTTCAGTTTTTCAATCACCTTGTTGGGAAGGATGAAAAATTGCTGGTTGGTGGGTGAATCTATAAAAGTTTTGAATCCCCGGGCTTCCATCGTTTCTTTCAACTGCATAGCGAGTCTCACACCTTCTTTACCTATTCTTTCATAAAGGTAGTCGGAAAAAAGGGCTTCAAATTGCACTCCAAGCAGTCTTCCCTTTGCCAGGAGAGCTCCGTGAAGTTTCCTCATGGAATCGAAACGTCTCAGCAGTTCAGGTCGGGCTGTGACCACCGCCTCGCCAAAGAGCGCCCCGCACTTCGTGCCTCCGATATAAAACACGTCACATAGCCGGGGAAGGTCCTGCAATCCAATGTCGTTGTTTTTGGCATAAAGCCCGAAAGCAAGGCGAGCACCGTCAATATATAGCGGAATGTCATATTCCCGGCAGATGGAATATATTTCCTGCAATTCTTTTTTTGAATAGATAGTGCCTAATTCTGTCGGGAAAGATATATAGACCATCCCCGGGCGTACCATGTGGGGATAAGTGTCGTCGGCATAAAACTCTTCAAGATACTTTTTCAATGCGTCGGCCTTCAATTTTCCCTCATTATCCGGCAGGATCAGAATCTTATGTCCCCATGCTTCTATTGCCCCGGCTTCGTGAACATTTATATGAGAGGTGTCTGTGGCCACAACTCCATCGTTCTTATCCAGCAAACGGTCGATGACGACGGCATTGGTCTGGGTGCCACCTACCAAAAAATAAACTTCTCCATCCGGTATGCCGCATTTCTCAAGGATAAGATTGCGAGCCCGGTGCGTGAATTCATCTGTGCCATATCCGGGAGTGTGAAGACTGTTGGTCTCAACCAATCGTTGCATCACTTCAGGATGCGCTCCCGCCATGTAGTCAGAATCAAAATAAATCATAAGGTTTTATATCATGTTAGGTTTATGTATGCCGCAATATCTTTCACCCTCCCCGGCTAATCTTCTTTCCGAGGAACGATTCTTCATCCGAAAAATTAACTCATATAAGTCATAATGCCAAATTTATCTAAGTTAGATATCCTTAATTAATGAAATGGGTAAGTAATCACACCCTTCATGAGGTCTACTCGGGGTTAAATATTATCAAGACCCCGGATGATTAAGGAATATATAACTTGAAGAATTTAAACTATTTTATAAAATTTTATTAAATTTACACAATTTTCATAACATAATGATCTATGAACCGTAAACACTATTTTTACCCTACAATTGCCTTGGGTTTATTGTTGATGGCCACATCGTGTGTCGACGACAAATACGACCTAAGCGACATTGACACCACCACCTCTATAAAGCTCAATGAGCTTACGGTGCCGGTGAGATTAAACACGATCATGCTCGACGATGTGCTCGATGTGGAGGATTCAGAGGTCTTGAACGTGTATCAAAATTCAGATGGCAGCAGATATTATGCCATCCATAAAAAAGGAGGATTCAGCGCTGATCCTATCTTCATAGAAATGTTGCGCACCACCGGAGCCGCCACTGTGCCGGCAATCGAATTGCCCGGCGGCAACGTCAACAACAAAACAGTGACATTCTCCTACCTCATCAATAATGTGGATCCCTCACTCGACTATCTCTCATATTTCGGTCTCTGGGACCAACAATACATGGAGATAAAACTATCTGTTTCTCCGGCCAATGTCGGTATGACGGATGTGGTGGTGACAATTCCTGAAAAATTCACAGCCATATATAAGGGTCAGGAATATTCTGACGGGAAAGTCCCTGTCACTGTTTCCAACGGTGAAATGGAGCAACCTATCTATGTTACTTCCATGCTATTCTCTCCGGCACTTCGCCCCGACAACCAGTCGTCATTGGATGTGACCGGAGAAATCGGTATAGCCTCCGCCTCTTTATCAGGCGCTGCCACAGTCAACTTCTATATGAGTCCTTTCACCGCCAATGTGGTTTCCGGGTCTCTCGATCATGCGGTAGACTCCCCGGCCATCGCCCCTGTCGACTTAACTGATCTCCCGGGTTTCTTAAAGGATGGTGAATCAAATCTGGTGTTGCAAAATCCGCAGCTCTATATGAATTTTATTTACCTGAACGGAGCCTACTATAATACACAACTTTCTATAATGCCCGAAGGGATTGATACGCATCCTATTAATAATCTGCCAATCCGTTTCAATCAGACAATCGTATTGGCCCCCGACACTCAAGACTTAGACCTTGATTATAGTGGGGCAACGCTGCAACAGGTGGAAGATCTTAAATATATCCTTTCGGGTGCCGGACTTCCTCATTCCATAGGTTTCTCGCTTGACAATACCCGGGTTATCGGTGAGGTGGCTAATCTGATATTGGGTGAAGACAAGGAAATTTCGGGAAGCTACGAATTCTTCTCCCCGCTCGCTTTCGGTGAAGGGGCCCAAATCATCTATCAAAAGAAGGAGGAAGATTTCTTCGGAGGTGATATGGAATATGTGAACGTGGAACTTTTCCGGATTCAATCCGACGTGAAATCGGAGCTCCCGTTGGATGTGACTCTGACGCTTTATCCCTTAGACAGAGATGGCAACAGGATAAAGGGGAAAAACGGACAGACCGTGTATGCCTCCTCCACAGTGGTCCCGGGAAATTCCAAACTTGATCTTAAGATTGAGGAGCCTTTTGAAGGTCTCGACGGTCTTGAATATGTAGTCGCTACCAATAATATGAACGGGGTGAGTCTTAGTCCGGACCAGACACTTACCCTTGATAATATCAAGGCCACAGTGACAGGCCAATACGTAACAAAATTATAAAACCGATGTCTTAAAATATGAATAAATCGATGATAAAAAAATATATTTTTTCAGGGGTATTGGTTTTTGCCGCTGTGAGCTCAGTGAATGCCCAGACCAACACATATTCGGGCTATTTTCTCGATAATTTCCTTTATCAGTATCAGTTGAACCCCGCATTTGGTAATGAAAACAATTTCGTGGGTTTCCCGGGTCTGGGAAACCTTACGGTGGAAACTCAAGGCACAGTGCATCTGAACAAGATATTTTATCCCTTGAACGGGAAGACCGTATTGTTCACTAATCCCGATCTTACTAATGTAAGCAAGTTTGGGAAAAGCAACAAGTTGGGAGGAGATTTCCGCGCAAACATTATTAATGTCGGCTTCAAGGCTTTAGGCGGCTACAACACTGTGAGTATAAGTGCAGTGGCTAATTCAAGCGTCTCAGCCCCGGGTTCGCTTCTAAATATGCTTCGCGAAGGGATATCCAACGACACCTACAAAATCAATGATTTCTGGATGTATGGAAATTCCTATGCTGAGATTGCCCTTAACCATTCACGCGACATCAAGCAGGTGCCGGGCCTTAGAGTGGGTGCCACTTTCAAATTCATTGTGGGTATGGCAAGTGCCTACGGTAAATTCAAAAAGGCCGACTTAAACCTTGGAGAGAATTCCTGGGATATAGTAAGCCAGGGTGAGGTGTATATATCCACGAAAGGCACAGAATGGGAGACTAAATATAACGAAAATGCCGGCTGGCACTATGTGTCGGGATTGGAGGCCGATAATTTCAGTGCGCCGAATGGTTATGGTGCGGCATTTGATATCGGTGCCACCTATAAATGGAAAGATTTCAACTTTTCTCTTGCAATCCTTGATCTCGGAGGCATTGCCTGGACCAATACTCAAAAGGCCTCTACAAATGGAGAACAGAGGTTCCAGTCGAGCGACTATATTTTCACTATAGGTGGCGGTGACAATGAATTTGACAAGATGAAGGATGACCTGGCCGCAATCTATCAGCTCCAGGCAGTTGATGGGAACTACAAGCGCGCCACGATGCAGGGCACAACCATGAATATAGGTGTGGAATATGAGTTGCCTTATTACAGGCCGTTAACCTTTGGTTTGCTTAACACCACAAGAATGTGTGGTGGTTATACCTGGACCGAGTTTCGCATCTCGGCAAATGTAACGCCTGTGAAATATGTGTCGGCTTCCGCTAACCTTGTTTGCGGCACTTATGGGGTAGGTTTCGGCTGGCTCGTGAATGTGACAAGCGTTAAGGGTATAGACCTTTTCCTGGGCATGGACCGTGTGCCGGGTAAACTCTCGAAGCAATATGTGCCGCTTAATTCCAACTTCAGCTTCAATTTCGGTCTTAACTTCCCCTTCTAAAAGGAATCTCACCGAAAAGAAAAGAATTAAGAGGATGAGCCAAAACATAGACTCATCCTCTTTCATAATGTGTTTTTGAATATTAACTCTTACAAGAATTATTTATTAGGTAGAAGGAATTTTGATGCTTTGCCATCTTTCCTCATTATATAGAAACCACCCTTTGCCGGTTTATTAACGCGGAAACCGTTGAGGTCGAAGTATTCGGCATTACCCTCCTTCTCTTGGATAGAAGAGATAGCTGAAGAATTGGCTTCTGCAAATGATACCGGCCAAAGCTCATAAAAATCGTCTTCCGGATGATACACCATCACACCGGTGACATCATAACGGTCTTCATCAGTCTCTGAAACAGGCACCTCTACCATATCAAACCTTTTATAACCATAAACCTCTTCACCATCTTCATCAGTATAAATAAGATCTCCATAATTGCCGTCGAGTTCTACAGTCACATTATTAAGTTGCACGTATTCATAGGGAGTTGTGTCTTCAACATCTGCGGATGTGATAAGATTAGGTTCTACGGCTGTCCCTTTAGATTCCGAACCATATTCCTCTGCGTTAATGTAGAAATATCCGTCTCCCCAAGAATAGAATTGTTTATAAGAAGCGATAAGATAAGACCAGGTTGTGCCATTTTCTACATCAAACCCTTCTTGGTCGGTTTCGTATCTCTTGGTTATTATACCATAGTTGCCCTGATTGTCTGTAACGAAAAGATAGCAATTTGTTTCGCTATTTAAACTGGTGATGGCAGTGATGTTACAATCAATCTTCACAGCTTTGGTGTCATCTGCTAAAGGATCAAAAGAAAATAATAATTCTGCATTTACAAAGAACTGACCAAGGCTGTAGACTATGTTTAGCGGAACATCGAGAGAAGCTACGGAACTTGCTACAGTTTCGTAATATGCTATAGCTTTGACAGTGCATGGATTTTCTAGAGTAAATTCACCATTATAGGTAATGCCGTTTTCATTTGAAGGCTCAGTGCCATCGAGAGTGTAATAAATTGTAGCGTCTGCAGTTTCGCAAGTGATAGTGACTGTGTTGTCAGTGTCGCTTGGAGTGATTACCGGGCGGCTAACGGTTATTTCGCCTTCAATAGGAGTTTGATATGTGATGGTAAGACCGGTGACTTGTGTGTTGCCTGTTCTACCCCCATTTGTGAAAACTACACTTTGTTCTGCTAAGCCTTTCCATACACAAGGTACCCACGTGTAATCTTCCTCATACGTCTGAGTTACTCCGTCAGCAGTAACAGACCCAGCATACCCGAATGTGTTAGTGGTAGTAGCTATTTCAATTTTGAGCAGTTTTGCTCCATCTTTAGCGGTAACCTCAATTTGTTGCCCGTTAAAGATATAAAAACCGGAAACAGATGCTCTGTAAGTTGGAACCGCAGTATGAGTTCCCTGAACAAAATTCACATTAAGATATTCATTGATGTTGAAACCGGTAGCAGGCAGGGATGTCTGATCCGCTACTCCCATATCCTGGCATAAAATTGTAGCTGTCAAATCTTCAGCCACAGCTTTCGGAGTATAGGTCAAAGTGATGGATCTCATCCTGACGTTGTAGCTTGAAGGATATGCATTAACCGACCAATTTTGGGTGGCCTCACCACTCCATGAAAAAGGGTTGTAATTGTATTCCGATGTTTGCTCATCTGCTTTTACTATAGATAAAGCTCCGAATTCATAACCAGAATCACAGGTAATTTGAACACCGGTCAGAGTGGCATCTACGAGATTTACAGTGAAAGTTTTACCTGAAGTTAATCGAAAATCTTCGTTAGATGTGTTGAAAGTACCATCTGAAGTAAAATAAATATTATCATTTATTTCATAATTATTCAGGCTACCGCTATCTAAGCCTAAATCAGAGAAGGTCACCGTGATTTCTTCGGCTTGAGCGGAGAGTCCCATAGCCGAGACAAGAAGTAATGCTGCGAAAAGTTTTTTCATAAGCAAAAATTTATTTGAGTTATTGATTAGAATCTGCCCCTCAGATGAGAATTAATTGAGGGACAGACTCGATAATTATTTCCTATTTCACTAATACTTTGAGACTTTCCTTACCTACATTGACCACATAAATGCCGGAGTTCATATTGATGGAAACATCTCCGTAGCCTTGGTGAATCTTTCTGCCATCGAGGGCATATATATTTACAGGAGCATTGTTGGTGCCGTCAATGCTTAACCGGCCGTTGCCGGCAATGACGGTGAAACTGCCTTCATTAAATATGCCATCCACACCGGCATCTCCTTTATCGTAAACCCGGAAATCATCGAATCGCAGGTAAGTGTTGCGTTGGGTTTCAAACTTAAGTGCCATCCGGATGTCCTTTCCGCGATATTGACTCAGATCCACCTCGGCAGTCTGCCACCCCATTCCGCCGGTCTCAATGCTGGCCGCAAGTCTGAAGTCTTCAGCAAGATTAGTGCTTACTCCTACATAAATCATGTTGTTAAGTGCATCGCCTTCTCCGAAAAATTGAATGGAAGCAACCGGTTCCACGGCATTTTCAGGAATTTTTATCCATGCTGTGTAGATGGTGGCAGATTCGCCGGCTTGCGAACCGATGAATACTCCGTGACCGCCGTCGCCGTCGGCGCTCTGATAATTCTCGTTGTCAGAGGTGGTATAAAGACCTGAATCGGAATTATTCAGATTAAGGTCGAGTCCGTAAGGCATCGTTATTCCGGAATTGAAACCCTCTATGAGCGGCATTTTAAGAGCCGGACCTACAGGTATTTGCGGAGAAACGATCATATCACCGTTAAGACCGTTAACATTTGCATATGTACCATATTGCACATAAATGGGATAGGTGAGAGAAGAGAAGTCCTCAATGATAAAGGCCTCTTTCTGTCCTTTGGATAGATAGGAGGAGACTCCATCGGCAGCCTTGATGACATCATAATCCACCACATCCTTGATATCCTTTCCATTGAGGTCCTCAGTGACGGGACTCCAAGAAAATTTCACCGAACTATAGGAGTCGGCAGCGTATTCCAATTCGCAATCTTCCGGCGTCTTAGGATTAACAAATCCGGCGTAGGCAGCACAGCGGGCGTTCATACCGTCACCGATACTGTTGCCGGCAGTGACCACATAATTGTTGCCACCCATGATGGCTCCTGTGTCTGTCCAAGTGAAGGAGACAGGATTATCGGGAGTGATAGTGGCAATGAGTTTTCCGTCGCGAGAGATCTTAATGTAATCGACACTTGCGAGAGTGTTGCCGGCCACGTCGAGTTTCGGCAGAGAGCCTTTGATAGTGACGCTCTTCCCGCCTTTTGAGTCGGCGATGGCCACAAGGTCGGTTATTGCTGCGGGAACACCGCCGCCGGCAAGTTTCCGAAGATAGATATTGTCAATCAGAATCACGTTACGGTCGGCCGGGCTTATGCCATGGATACTGATAAAGAACTTGCTGTCGTCCGGTGCCTTCATTGCAAAGTTAAGATGATGCCAGCTCTCTTCCTGAAAATTGGTGGCAGTGAGATTCACAGGACCAAAGACTACCTGAGCATTGTTCATACCTGTCTGGTTATAATCCTCCCCGAGCGTTACCTCTATTTTCTCCTCGAAATTATAGACACCGGCATCGAATTCCAGTGCATAGAAGTCTCCATAGTTCATATTGACCGGAGGCAGGGTGAGATAATCGTCCATTTCGAGAGAGGCATTATATCTGATGGCCATCAACCCTTCGTTTGACCAATACCAGGAAAGGCCGTCGTTGTTTGAGTCGAGGGTTGTGAAATCGTATTTGGAGGATTCTTTAGAGAAATCCTGGAAATAATCGTCTGTCAATACTCCGAGGGGTACATTGTTGGAGGCAACGGGTGCCGAAGTGCCCTCGGCGTTCTGGGCTGAGATAGTGGAATACCACGGAGTGAAAGATTCCGGCACCGGCAATGTATACTCATAGGAGGTAGCGCCGGGTTCAGAAAGGAACGTTTCTCCCTGATTGGTTTTAATCACATATTTTATATTTTCCACATCCACGGGGCCTCCCTTTGCGCCTTTATCGGGGGAGGGGGTCCAATTGATGTGCATTTTGCCGCCGTAATGTCTTGCAGAAATATTCGAAGGAGGGAGAGGAGCCTCATAGCCTACAAATGTCTCAAATTTAGTGGAGCGCCCTTTGCCGTTTTCGTTGCTGCATCTCACGAAGAAAGTGTGCCAACCCTCTTTATCGAGCGAGGCGTCCAGAGAGATGTCTTGTCCGGGAGCCCCTGAGCCCTCATGAATGTTATGGCCGTCGATTTTCACTACGTAATCCATATTCTTATTCATTAGGGAGCCGTCATGATGGGTTGTGGGAAGCTTGAAGGAGATTTTTCCGGAGAGAGAGGAATTTGGGAAATTAACTGCGAGGTTTGTAGCCACACCCGGAGCTTGCGGATGCACAGCCTGCTCGAAATATAGGCCGGCGAGTTGAGTGCCCAGTCCGTCGAGCTTATAGATAAGATTGACTGTTTTCTTAGCCGGGTCTACGCTAAAAAGCCTGCTACCGCCATCCTTTTCGAGATTGCACACGGCAAAGACCATCCGCTTGTTATCCTCGTCCCAGGCTCCGCCGGTGTGGGCCTTCGGTTCGGTTTTTGTCGCAAGGTCGTCATGTGAGAAGAGCAATTGAGCCTCACCGGTGGTTCGGTCAATACTATAGACCTCACCGTCGCCGCTTATGCCGTAAGCCTGTCCGTCTTCAGTGATGGCTACCCCATAAAGCCGGAGGGAGGGATATTCCTTCACCATTTCCATCCTGGCAGTTGTGGGATCAATCTTTGCCCATCCGAATTTTTCGGTTGAAAAATCTTTCACGAACGCATATATCGTTTCGTCAGCTTCGTAATAATCGCCGTCGTAAAGGTCGAATGGGATGGGGAGATGTATCTGGTCGATCTGTTCGCCGGTTTTATCATCGAAAATGTATGCATACTGCTCGAGGAGATACCCGTCCATAATTCTGAGGAAAACGCAGAAATATTTGTTTTCGATGTGCACGCCTCCGTAGTTGTAAGGGTATTTTCCTGTAGTCCATACATAGCTTAGTTGTCCTGTCCAATCGTTGGCTGATGTGGGAAGAACGGCCACCCCTTTGTTAGTGGTTTTCATACCATCCCAATGTACAAGGGCAAAGAGACCTGATTCATCATCGTTAGTAGTTGCACCGGCAATTGGCGCTCCAAATATTAGACTGAAAATTAGAGAAAAAATTATAGGATAATGTTTCATAGGATAAGAACGTTAGGCTATTTTTAAAAGGGTTCAGATATCAGATACCGAATATTGAGTTGTTATATGTCAGATCGGTGAGATGGAATTAAATACGGGATAATAATTGTGCAAAACGCACCAAGAGAGCGTAACGTTGCCACTTTTCACTGAGAGATAAAAAATGAAAATTTGGCGATTCTAAACGGTCAGAAACAAGCGCAATTTACGCATTGAAATATGTCTGGAATGCAGTGCTGAATAAAAGAATACAAGGCAGTCCAATGCAAATTTAACAATAATTTCCTATAAAGCAAATGGTTATTTTATAAATTTAGAAATATTAAGATATCTTCAAAAAATCATGTCACTCCAAAACCATAGGAGCAAGTAGGGTGTCGTAGAAAATCAGGCTTTGATACCCATCTTTTCAGTTATCTTTTATCCTACAGGCGATTAAGAAAGAAGATAAGAGAAAGACCCGGAGAAGGGGTGGCGAAATATGCACAGAATAGGGGAAATTGTGAAATGTGAAGGATTGTTAATTAAAGTTGGAAGTGTTGAAAATAAATAATTTAGTGATTTAAATTCCGTAATTTAGAGGTGGAAATCGGGGAAATTATTGCCTCGACGGTTAATACCGAAAGACACGAAATCATAAGAAATTTTATAGCAGACTTTTAGAGATTCTATAGGTTGATATGAAATATAGTTTCACTATACTCCTTGCAATATTCTTGATGAGCTTTACGCCGGCTCTCGGACAGGTGCCGAGTTCCAGGGATGTCCATAAGGAGATGCACTCCCGTTTGCTGGCAAATGCCACAAACGGTATTGACAAAAGAGTGATCCAAGATTACATAAAGGCCGAATTGGATTCCAGGGAGGTCGACCCGATGTTTGAGGGCTTGTCGAAAGAATCGATCGAGATGATATCCGACCTTCTCTCGGAGGCACAAAGCCACACCGGGAAGCGTTATCGCTATGGGGCGAAAGGGCCCGACAATTTTGATTGCTCCGGATTCACCGGTTTTGTTTTCAATCAATTCGGCTACAAACTGAATTCATCATCGCGGGGTCAGTATTCCGACGGAGTTGAAGTGGAGAAAGATTCCCTCAGACCCGGCGATCTGGTATTCTTCTCCAGTCCGAGAAGCAAGGGTGGTGTGGGCCATGTAGGAATCGTAGTAGATGCCGACAATGAACACCATACCTTTAATTTCATTCATGCAGCAATCGGAGGGGGCATTGAGATTCAGAAAAGCACGGCCCCATATTACTTGAAAAGATACGTCGGAGCGCGTCGTATAATCACCGAATGACCATTTTTCTACAGGAGGTTAAGGCACGGTAGAAACTGCCGTAACCTCAATTATATCACTGTCAGGACACGCAACAACAGATTGCGGGTGGTGTCGCCAAATCTTACTTTATACGACTTTGAGGAGGCATCGTAAGCTTCGATCACACCTTCGCCGAAAATCTTATGGCTGACGCGTGTGCCGTTAGGCAACGGTTTTTCAGCATTCCCGCCCAGTTCCTCACGCAACATTGCCACCATCTGTCGGGTGCCTTCAAGTAAAGCCGGATCCATCACCCCTTCTCGTTTCAACATCCAATCAGGCACCTCCGAAATGAACCGAGAGGGATATTTCAAAGCCCCGGTATCATTCATATATCCTTCCGACTCACATAGCCAAAGCATTTTTTCAGCACGGGTGACCGCCACATACATAAGCCGGCGCTCCTCCTCCTCGCCATCCTCGCGGCGTTCACGGATGCTCCGGTGGTTGGGGAAAACACCCTCAGTAAGTCCTATCACAAACACTTCCGGAAATTCAAGACCCTTGGCCTGATGGATTGTCATCAGTCTCACTTTCTCTGAATCGAGAGTACGGTCGACATTGGTGTATAGAGCCACTTCCTGAAGATAGGATATCAAGTCGGCATCCCCTTCATCTATCCTTCCGGCCTCGAATTCCTTCATGGAATTGATCAGTTCCGCTATATTTTCCAGGCGTTCCTCCTCCTCGTCATTCCTGTAATGGTCGCCCAGACCACTCTCCTTCATCACCCAGTCGGCCAGGTCGGAGACCCTCATCAGGGGTATTCTTTCGCGTGCTCCGTCAATCAGGTTTATGAAAGCAATGAGGCTCGGTTTGTTGAACGGTTTTTCTCCTATATGTCGGCGTAAGGCAGTCATCAGGGGGATTTGTTCCTCCTCCGCAATCAGGGTGAGCGTTTTCATAGAGGAATCGCCGAATTTGCGGGCCGGCAGATTGATGATGCGACGGAACGAAAGGTCGTCATCCTCCGAAGCCACAAGTCTAAGATAAGAGAGCACATCTTTTATTTCCTTACGCTCGAAAAATCTCACGCCTCCCCAAACCGTATAAGGCAGTTTATGTTTCAACAAGGCTTGTTCTATCTGCCTGGACAGGAAACTGCTTCTATATAATACGGCAAACTGATTCGGAGACATGCCGCTTTTGATTCCCTCTTCGATGCGGGAGGCGATGAAGTCAGCTTCCTCTTTTTCCGATTTGGAGTGAAGATGCACAGGCTGCCGCTCATTGAGCTTTATAGTGTAGAGGTCTTTGGGCACCCTGTTCTTGTTGTTTTCGATAATCCGGTTGGCCACCTCGAGGATATCGGGAGTGGAACGATAATTCCGGGCCAGGATGATATCGGTTTTAGCCTTAAAATCGACAAAGATCTTGGGATTTGCACCCCTCCATTCGTAGATTGCCTGGTCGGGGTCGCCCACTATAAATAGATTGCCATGATGCTGGGTGAGCGCGTGAAGGAGTTTCCAGTCGTCGCCCGTGCAATCCTGCACCTCGTCGACCATCAGATAATTAAGTTTCTCTGTCCAGTATTTCCGGGCTTCCGGGAAATGATTGAGTATATAGAGAGTGAAATATAACAGGTCGTCGTAGTCGAGGGCGAAATGCTTTAACTGCAGCCTGAGATATCTAACTGTTGCATCAGGAGCAAATGAAGAGGAATTGGGGAGAAGATGCTTCTGTATATAATGCGTAGGCTCATATCCTTTAAGAGCAGCCACACTTTTCAGGAAACGTTCGGCTGTGATTTTCCTACGGTCGATATCGAATTCGATCATCGCCTGCTTGGCGAGCTGTTTGGCATCCTCTTCATCGATGATTGTGAAATTTTTTGGATATCCGATTCGATAGATCTCCCGACGAAGGAACTTTGCGCAGAAACTATGAATGGTGCAGATGAAATCATTGACGCTGCCTCTGTCGACCATTCCGGAAATCCTGCGTTTCATTTCCTGTGCGGCCTTATTCGTGAATGTGAGGCAAAGGATATTCCCCGGACTGATTCCGACTTCGTTCACCAGAAAAGCATAACGATGGGCAATGACCCGGGTTTTCCCCGAGCCGGCACCGGCCACAACGCGTACGCGTCCTTCGGTGGCCTCTACTGCCTGTTGCTGTTTCTCGTTAAGTTCCAATTTGATGGGCTTGTAGGTACGCTGCCTGCAGCGTTGGAATCAGGTAAAAGTAATAAGTAGGATATAATGATGCAGAGCTTCGCCGGGAATTACTCTAAGAATAATTTTTTGATCATGGCTATCGCCATAGCCGATATCCCCTCTTTGCGACCTTCGAAACCGAGATGTTCGGTGGTTGTGGCTTTTACAGACACAGCGTCGGTATCGACATCCATAATACCGGCCAATATCTTTTGCATCTCCGGAATGTAGTCTTTCAGTTTAGGAGCCTGGGCTACAATCGTGATATCCACGTTCTCAACCTTATACCCCTTTTCACCGATGAGCCGAACCACCTCGGCGAGCAATAACTTGCTGTCGGCTCCCTTATATTTAGGGTCGGTGTCGGGGAAATGATATCCTATATCCCGCATGGCGGCGGCTCCCAGCAGGGCGTCGCACAAGGCATGGATTGCCACATCGGCGTCGCTATGACCGAGGAGCCCGTGGGTGTGTGGCACTGATAACCCGCATAACCAAAGCTCGCGGTTGTCCACGAGCTTATGCACATCATATCCTAATCCTACACGAAACATTCTTTTTATTTGTAATGACGCTGCGATCAGCGTATGGTACTTCTTTTTAACGGCGTCTTTTGCCGATCAGATCCTGCAGACCTTCAAGGTCGAAACTCAATGTGAAACGAAGAGTCTGATCGAGCGGTGAACTCTGTGCCGTAGCCAGCATATAGGAGGCATCAAGACGCACTATATTAAGGGAGAAGCCGGCTCCGAAGGTGAAATAACTCCTTCCGCCCTTGGATGCTGCCTCATAGTTGTAGCCAAGACGGGCAAAGAACTGCTGGTTGTAGGCATACTCTCCACCGAAAGATACTGAAATTTCTTCCATCTCCTCCTTGAAACCGCCGGGAGCATCGGAGAAACTCTTGAAGATACCGGCAATCGGCGACATGGTTTCCCATTTCTCCTTTGCCTCCTCATAAGCCTGCTGGTCTTCGATAGTTTCCCCGTTATTGAAGTCTTTCAGACGGGGCATCGTGGGCACAAGCAATTTATTGAGATCGAGGCCAACCGAAAGGGTGTTGTAGTCGGCAAGCGGAAACATGAACTGGGCTCCGAGACGGAGATTGGTAGGGAGGAAAGCGTAGTTGGCCCCATGGTCGTAGCTCACCTTCGTACCTATATTTGATATGTCGAAACCCCATGCAAACTGACATTCGCTCCTTCCGATCATAGGGTAAGTGACGAAATAACCGGAAATGTCAGCCGAGAAAGCACTGGCGGCAGTATTGGTGTCGCCTGAAAGGGCATCCTCGTAGGAGAGGTCTGACAAAATATACCTCATCACCACTCCCATTGAGAATTTCTCGGAAAGCTTACGGGAGTAACCGATATCGAAAGCGAACTCGTATGGATTGATGGTCTGCACTCCGTCGAGCCCGGTGTCGCCATAACCCATAGTGACCTCACCGAGAGAGAAATACCGGAATGAGGCGCTGAGAGCCTGGTTGTCGCTGCTGCCAAGCTTATAATATCCTGTGAGGTCAGCCAGGAAGATATCGTTTACAATCTTCCGGAGCCACGGGGTATAGGAGATAGCCACAGCCGACTTACTGTAGGCGAAGGCATATTTCGAGGGATTCCAGAACTGTGAGTTTACGTCGGGGTCGGTGGCCGCACCAAGGTTACCCATACCCGAACCACGGGCATCGGGAGTGATGCTAAGTGTGGTGACACCTGTATTCACAGGATTGAAATCATCATCCTTGATATCGTTTTGAGAGAAGGCGGGTAAAGTTCCGGCCATCACCCATATCAAAGCTATTCCTGATATTATCTTTTTTGACATACCGATAATATTTTCATTTTATTTTCACATGAAAAGCATACTTGCCATCTACAAGTATCTCAATGAGATCGCCTTCCCTGACGGGTGCTTCCTCAGAGAGCCCGGGCATGATTACATCCCCCATTTTAAGGGTATTCAGCCTTGAAAGGGAGGATATGCAATAATCTATGTCGTGTTTCAAATTTTCCATTCTGAAAGAGGATATTTCCTCTCCGTTTATTTTCATAGACAGCCCGGCATCCTTATCGAAAGGAATGAAAGGGGCGGCCATCAGCGATCGGTCGAAACTCCTGGAAGGATCTTCCGGCAGTCCGGTCTCGCGTAGCCTTTCAGCAAACTGCGGAAGGCGGAAATGGATAGCCGGAGCCATTTCAGAATAATATCTTCCACTGAATTTCGGGGCGACCGACTTACCCAGCCGTGAGATCTTGACTGCAAATCCTATGGCGGCAACAGTCTCTCCATATTCATCCGGGAGATAGAAGGGTTTGCCGGTGTTGCTCAAGGCAGAGTCGGCGAGCAGATACCAGCCGAGCTGATTCCCGGTTTCCGCTTCGGAATAATTGTCTGTCACCACCATCACTTTCATAAGCCTGTTACTTTACTATCAGTTTCTTAGTTTTGGTGACGGTTGCCCCGGAGTCGGTCTTGATGATGGCTCTATACAGATAGATACCGCCGGATACCCTTACTCCTCCGAAGTCGCATAGATTCCATCCCAAGGAGGTGCGCGTAGAGGAGCTTGTGAGTGAAGGTGCCGTGTCGCGCCACACCTTGCGCCCCCATATATCAAACACTTCTATTGCACATTCCATTGAAGATGTGCTGCCGTCTGTGGCCACGATGAAGTTGACGCCGGAAGTTGCCGGGTTTACATCTGTGGTGAGTGTCTCGATTGTCGGCTTCCATAGAGCTGAGATAGCAAAGCTAAGAGTGGCAGTAGTGGAATTGTTAGCACTGTCCCATACTGTTAAAGATAGTGTGTGGGAACCCTGGGGGATATCTCCGAGCGAGTAGACGAGATGACCTTTACCGGGTTCATTTTCATCCGGCACGAAATATTGGGCCACGTCGTCATAATATGTCTTGCCGTCGAGATTGAGGGTAATGTTATGACCTATGCCCGCTTCGGAAAGACTGATGCCTGACTCATCGAAGAATCTGGCTGTCAGTACCGGATTCGGGCTCACCTGGCTGCCACTCACAAACGAGGGTGAATTGAGATAGAATTCCAACATCTTCGGACCCTCGAAATCATCGGGAGCTTTCTCATCATAACCGTAGGCGAAGAGCTTGTCGCTTGAACCGTTTGCCTCCCTTCCGTCTTCGCTAAAGGCGTAGAAAGAGAGGAGGGCAGGAGAATAATTGTTCTCTATCTCGGCCGGCATGGTGAAACTTGTTTCCCATTTGCCGTCGGTGACTTTGGTACGTCCCACGAAAAGGCGGGTCTTGCGGTCGTTGTAAACTGAAACTACCCCATCGGAACCGTTAGCGTTGGTGGATATCACCTTTTCGGCATCGAAAAGGGTGATTTCTGCGATACCGTTGAAATCTTCAAGGGGCAGACCGTCGGTGTCTTCCACGTGGCCTGAAAGCTTGACGCTTGAACGGGCCTGGAGCACCGGGTATTCTTCGGCTTCGGCGATGTTCACACCATTGATTTCATCAACGATTACATTCAGTTTCGGGAAGGGGAGACGCATGGATGGATCCCCGATCAGGCCGTAGCGGAGTTTGTTGGTGCCGGTGTTACTGTCGTTTTTACCTTTACGCATCACATCGCCCACACGGATGAAATCACCGTTTTCTTCCTGTTCGAAGAAATATTTGGCCGTAGACTTGTTCAAGACACCGTTGGCGGATATCAATACCTCACGGCTCGGACATATAAGGCCGATAGCACCGGAATTTGGGAGCAGCCAGAGAGTTTCGGCACCGCTGACTTCGTCGGCATCCCATCTCAGGAATTCACAGGTAGCCGCATATATGAATGGCAACCTGGTGTTGCTCATCGATATAATATTGGGCCATGTGAGAAGATATTCATGTCCCCAGCCCGAGGGATTGGCATGCCCGATGTAATCGATCAGGGTAAGACCCTCGTTCCATTTGTTCATGAGCCGGTTGTGGGCCTGGGGATATGAGGCTCCCACGCCGGTGTATTCGAGGGTATAGGCATCCAGATAAAGCTTTTCATATTGGAATTCGGAGCCTTTGTTGGTGGAAAGCATCGTTTCTATAACATTTTCGGCCTGATCGAGATGCACTCCGTTGTCCTGGTCGTCGGCGATCACCATCACATTGTTGCGCCAGGATCCCAAATCGGGGTTGCTTACATAATTCTCGAGTTTGTCGAGCGCAGCGTTAGCTTCGGTCATCGACTTGAAAGGCATTCTTGCCACAGCCACATGGATCTCCGCCGTGCCGATATTGAAATTGCCTGTCACATCTTTCAGCATGCCGATATAATCGTCGGTGGAGTAGGAAGTGGTCTGGGTTTCTCCGGTGGGAGATTGCCAGATCGGCACTCTGGGATAGCCCGAATTCTTCACATGGGCCGTCACCTGCTTGTTGTCGTATGTAGGACGGCTCATTATCAGACAGTAGGCCGGATAATCACCCTCCTGTCCGTTGGCACGGTCATACCACATCTTTAGGAGCTTGCGGAAGGCGGTGACATCCGGCTTTCCGCTTGAAAATTCATTATAGATGGCTTCGGGGGTCAAAACCGTTACCTGCAGGCCGTCGGTTGCCGCATGGAAAGCAGCGAGACGCTCGCCGGCGGCTGTGAATTCCGCGGGACAGATCACAAGCATATCGGGAGCCGGCAGGGAATGAATGTCCTGGTTATTCACCTTCACGGAAGGACTTGCGGCACGGCTGATCCTTGAGGGATCGAACGCCACGTATTCATGATAGCCCGGTTCGGCCAAATAGGAAAGGCCGGACTCGGTTAGTTTAGTCGCCACCTCGAGAGGAGCCTCAGGATTTGTGACATCCCATAATCTCACTGATGATCCGGCTCCCCCTACAATCACTTCTGAAGGTTGAGTAGGGCTTAGATAATAATATAACTCGCCACCGGTGAAAGTCAGGCTGCGGGGATATTCCACCTCTATATAATTGAGGGCAGCAGTTGTTACTATGCCGCTTCCATTGAATTTTATTCCGAGATCAAGGGAAAGCCCCGGATCTTCCACCTCCTTATTGGTTACTGTCGTGACAATTAATTTTGTAGAAGAATAAGGCATCTGGTCGTTGTTGGCGGCCGGAAGTTGCTTGCCGTTGGCTGTCAGAACGATGGAACTGGTGCCGGCAGTGGTTTTGCAACCGAAAGCCACGGTGACGGTCGCATCGCCTGTGTTGCCCGGAAGGGGGAAATTGAAAGAGCGGTTGCTCTGGGTGCGGAATTCCTCTCCCAGCACAAGACGCCCTGTATTCATAGGCATCGAAAGCTCCTGCTCATGAAGGAGACGCTCGGTGAAAACCGTTATAGGGGCTCCTGAAGCGGTAAGCCCGCTCTCAAACTTCTCAGCCTCTTTTCTTTCTCCCTCTACATCGCTGATGAAATAGAAGGATCTGTCGGAATATGGATTGGAGATGTGGCTATATCGAGTCGGGGCCGATGTGTCATTTACCGACCAGCCGATGAATCCTTTCCCGAAAAACAATATACCGCCATTCACCCTTATGGATGGGAGCAGGGGCAAATCATCGGGTGAATTAAGGTTTTCCGGTATCATTACGCCTCCAAAGCCATAGACATTCACTTTCTCGGGGTCGGAAAAGCCGAGGTTTCTGATGGTGGCGTCGCTGATGAACTGCATGCCGGTTTCAGCCACCTCTATTTTGGCCCAATTCCCCTGAGAGAGAACTGAATTTGTGGCATATCGTTCAGAATCAAAGGCATACGAAAGGTTGTAGGTCATATTCAAGGCTACAACCAGGATCAGGATTAGTGCTCTTTTTAAAGAGGTTTTCGTTTCGTGATTAGGCATGTTCATATTATTATCCTCTGTCATAACGCAAAAAAGATTCAAATATTATTTACAAACATTACAATAACCCTCCCTATTCATCGCTCCTGTATCGACTTATCCCTCTTTCGTGAGTCTCCTTTTTCGGGAGAGGTTGGCTGCCGCTGAGGTTATTGGCAATGTGGCGGCGCGGTGGGTCGATTAAAGCCGATTATAAAAATGGATGGCCCAGAACATCCTTTATTGTCAGATTGTTATATTTTTACAAAACCATTAGGATATGAGCAAAGCCACAATTTATTCACGTTTTAAAGACATTGTAGAGAAAAATCCTGAGAGAGTCGCAATTTATCAGGACGACAAGGAAGTGACTTTCTCCCAACTGGATTATCTTGTCAATGCCCTTCTTTCCAAGATATATGCCGCTGACGCCCAAGATGAGGACATGTCGGGACAATTTGTGGGGATTGTGATGCACCATGGTTATCTGCAAATAGCAGCGATGCTTGCAGTGTTGAAATCAGGGGCTGCCTATGTGCCTGCCGAACCGGCTCTCCCGGCCGACCGGATCAATTATATGATGCGTAACGCGGGAGTACGACTTATAATCGACGATAACTTCTGCAAGGATCTGACCACGCCGGAAAAGGATTATCCTGATATGTCGCAGCCTGACGGCATCGCCTACGTGCTCTATACTTCAGGCACCACGGGCAAGCCGAAAGGCGTGATTATCGAGAATCATTGCGTGGCCAACTATGCCCGTGCTTTCGGGGCTGAAATGAAAATCGGGCCGGGCGATGTGATGCTCCAGTATTCTATATGCTCTTTTGATATTTTCGTGGAAGAAGTGTTTGCCACCCTTCTTAACGGAGCCGCTTTGGCGATACCTTCAGAAGCGGTTCATAACGGTCCTCTCGAGGGATTGATGGATTTTTGTAGGCGCCACAATGTCACGATTATCGACGGTTTCCCATATCTTGTGGCCGATATCAACCATCGACCGGAACTGCTCCCGCCTTCGGTGACCCTTATTGTCAGCGGGGGAGATGTGGTGAGGGAAAATTATATTTCCAACCTCCGTCAACGTGGAGTCAGGATATATAACACCTATGGGCCGTCGGAGACTTGCGTATGTTCAAACTATTATCGCATCGATAATGCCCCGGCGCTGGAAGATGGTACATATCCTGTGGGTAAACCGGTGGAGGGTGTCGATGTCAGGATTTTCGATGAAAATTTCAAGGAAATGGCCGACGGAGAAGTTGGCGAGATCTGTATTTTCGGAGAGGGAGTGGGCAGAGGGTATCTTGGTAATCCTCCCGAGCAGGCCAATTTTATAAAGTTGCCCGACGGCACGCACTTCTACCGGAGCGGCGACATGGGCTACCGTCGATCAGACGGGAATATCATATTTCTGCATAGACGCGACGATCAGGTGATGATTCTTGGACGTAGGGTAGAGCCGGAGGAAGTGGAAAACGTATTGAATGAATATCATGACATCGACAGGGGAATCGTCAGAGCTTTCAAGGATGAAACGGGCCTTCACTATCTGGTGGCCTATATAGTTCCCGATATCGGATTCACGTTGTCAGGACTCAAAGACTGGCTGAAGTCAAAACTTGCAGATTTCATGGTGCCGGAATTTTATGTTGCGCTCCATCATATTCCGCTCAATTCCCATGGGAAAGTAGATATGACACAATTGCCGGTTGTGTTGAAGGAAGGTGAGTATAAATGATAGAGATTAAGGAAATATCGGATGTTGCAACTCTCATGCGTTGGCGTAGGGAGGTGATACTAAATGTCTTCGGGGAAGATCCCACAGAGGAACTTATGGAATGCAACCGTTCTTATTATGAGCGCCATTTAAGAGATGGTTCACATCTGGCATTTGTAGCTTTTTACTCCGGTCGGGAGGCGGGTTGCGGTTCGATCTGTCTCACAGAAGAGCTTCCTTCCCCCGATAATCCTTCAGGGCGTTGTGCCTATCTAATGAATATATTTGTGAGAGCCCCTTTCCGCGAGCATGGCATCGCCCACCATATAGTGGAGCGGTTGGTGGAGGAAGCCCGACTTAGAAATTGCGGGAAAATTTATCTTGAAACCACTTCGTCGGGACGTCCGGTGTATGAGTCCTTGGGATTTCGTGATCTGCCCGATATGATGAAACTTATGTAGAATAAAGATGACTACAAAAATTAATGTGAAAGGTTTTGAGTGTGCTGTTGCCACGTATCCGGGGAGCTCCACACTCACTTATATGATTTATCCGGCCCTTGAGCAACTGGAGTCTAAATGGCTGCAAAGGATGTCGGATATGCATAAGGAGAATATAGCCATGGTTTATGTTCCGGCCGACGACTGGAATGATGTCTTGACTCCCTGGGCCGAACCGGGAGAGGTAAAGGGTTGGCCACCTTTTGCCGGTAAAGCTCCGGAGTTTCTTAAAATTTTGCAGGAGGAGATACTACCGGAGGTGGAAAAAATCTGCGGACTTCCTGAAAATTTTACCCGTAATCTAATAGGGGTGTCATTAAGCGGACTGTTCACTCTCTGGCAATGGATGCAGGAAGACACGTTCCGTTCCATCGCCTGCCTGTCGGGATCTTTCTGGTATGCGGGATTCTTAGACTGGTTTGAGAAGCAGTCCATCCCTCAAAAAAGTGGCATGGCATATTTCCTTTTGGGAGAAGAGGAGCCGCATACAAACGTGAAGGCTTACCAAAGTGTGGGCCGAAACACAGAGACAATAGTGGAAAGACTAAAAAATGCCGGTATAGATGTAAACTTCGAATGGGTTCCCGGAAATCATTTTAGCCGTCCTGTCCATAGGGCCGAAAAAGCTCTGGCCGCTCTTGACCCAACCTCTGCCGGTTAAGTCTAATTTTAAAGGGGTAAGGTTTGAAAGTTTTCAGCACAAACCATTTGACAAATAGGATTGTTGATTTAATAGAAATAACTTTAAAAATGCAATAATTATGAATAAGATTATGATTTGGAGCGATTTCGCTTGTCCTTACTGTTATATAGGAGAGAGAAGACTAAAAGATGCTTTAAAAGAACTTGGATGGGAAGAAAAGTTTGAGATCTCATACAAGGCTTTTGAACTAAATCCCGAAGCCTCCAAAGTGGCCTCGGAAGTGTCTATTGTAGAGCGTCTTGCCCGGAAATATGGATTGTCGATGGGTGAGGCTCAAGAGAAAATAGACTCCATAGATGCTCAGGGCCGTGACCTGGGGATAGATTTCAGATATTCCACAGCCAGACCCTCCAACACTTTCGATGCCCATAGGCTGATGAAACTTGCGGAAGCCCGGTATGATCGGGACACGATCGAAAAACTCAACAAAAATCTTTTCGACGCATATTTTGTGCGCAATCAGGTGCTTGCCGATAAAACGGTTTTGTTGGAGAATGCTTTGATGTCGGGTCTTAAGGAAGAAGATGTCATGAAGACCCTGGACACAGACGAATATGGTCCGGCCGTAAGGAGAGATGAAGAGGAAGCCTCACGGCTTGGAGTCAGAGGAGTGCCTTATATAGTTTTCAACAATAAATATGCTGTGCCGGGTGCGTTATCGATAGATGATTTTAAATCTGTGTTAAAGGAAATCTTTGATTCCGAACCGATTGATAACATTTCCGGTAAGACCGAGAGCTGTGATGAGAATGGCTGCTCCATATAAAGACATGACAAACTCCCGAACATGGGAATAAACTTTTATGACAATTAAGAGGGTGTGTCAAAATGAAAGATGACACACCCTCTTTGCCCTGTTTTATGTGTGAACTTTGGAAAAGTTCATCCCGTTATTTGCTGACTGGCTGTTACCAGAATTTGCCCCAGCCACGAGCCATGCAATCCACCACACGGCCAAATTTCTGCATGTTGACAGTGTTTTTGTTAAAGTTTTCTGAATCAGAATTCACAGCCTTCATGCATGCTGTGTAATAGAGAGGCACCAGAGGATATTCTTGGGTGACTTCATGGATGCTGGCCATTAATGATTCCTGGTCATAGGGATCAGCAGTACGGTTTATCTGCTCCATATCACACATTGCTTCATACATATAGTCTACCATCTCACTGTAATCTGCTGCCGATAAAGCCTTACTGTCCTTAATCTTGTCGGAAATGGAACTGCCACAACTCGCTAATGCTATAAGCATGGCACAAATAAACACACTGATTGTTTTGTTCATAGCTCTTAAAATTTTTTTGTGGCGAAATTATCCTTTTTAGATATGACGGGAAATATACGTATAGTAAATTTCTTTATTTTAGATGTCTAAAAATGTGATTATGGAAGTTGAGGAGCAAATAGAATGGATAAGGAAGGCAGGAGAAACGCATATATCACGTTTCTCACGCCTTGCACCATTGGAAGAAACGGAAGGAGAGCTGGCCGGGGAAAAAGATCCCCGGTATCTTATGTATAAGATAGGGTCTATGACATCAGGAGAGAAATCGCGAAAGTATGAATTTCTTATAGAGTACGACACCTACCTTCCTTCACAAGGAATTTATTTCGGTTGCAAATCAATCACATTGCCCGGAGGGGATAATAAAGAAGAGATTTTGAAGGCAGATAGTGATTGGATGGAGATTAAGGATTTGGCGGCTCGAAGGCTCAACAATGTCTTTGTTAACAAAGATTTTTCTTTCAGGTTTAAAGTCACTGACAATGCCAATAACAATACTTACTGGCCATTCTGGATATCACTGCATGAAGATGAAGACGTATGGAATGTGGGGGTAAGGGCGCTGGATATTATAAGACAAGCTTTCAAAGGTGTTTCAAGAGATAATTGGGAATTTGACATCTCGTCCGGGGAAAAAATTTATTATAAGGATGACCCTAATTCTATGGAAACAGCCTTTACCGACAAAGCGTTTGAAATGCTTCAAACCAACATAAAAAGAAACGTCAAGCAATGTCTTACAAAAAATCTTCGGGGAAGAGATGATCTGTTCCTGGACAGATTTCTGTATTTTTTGGAGAAAGCCCCCGAAAAGGGCTTCCTTATTCGGAACTATGGCTATGAGAAGGCCTGGCAACTGAATGAAAGATTCAAAGACACGGATTTCACTGCTTTCTCAAAAGTCTTATTCAATTTTATAGGGCAAGCCACGGAAGTGGTTGGATTTAAGATCCCTTGGAGCAATTTGATAAGAGTCTTTATGAGGGCTGATGAGACTCCTTACAAGATACAGGTTAAAACTTTGAATGTGAAGGAAGAAAAGTTAAGATATTGGGAAGACCTTCTGGGCTGTGAATTCATGTAGAAGTGGAAATAATTAGACAAAAACTATCTGACAAATGGAAATATCAAGATGAAGAAAACAGCTGTAGGGTTTGGATTAAAAGATTTGCCTTATATAATTATATCTATAAACCTTATGCGCATGGTGTTTCATCCTTACAATTAGGCATGACCTGAAATTGCCGACAATTTTCTCTTATTTTATCCCTATAAAACACTGATTAGTAGGAGAATAATTATAAATTTCCAAATAAGCATGTTTCAATATGCTTATTTGGAAACCTAAAATCTAAAATTATAATTCCTTATTCTTCCAATTCTAAATATCCGAATTTTACGCTACATGGAGTATGGATGTCTAAATGCTCTATATCTGTTGCCCCTTCCTTCCGGAGAATTTCAATAAATTTTAATGACTCTGAATCAGATGTAACAAAATATTTGATTTCTTTTTCGTAAGAACCTTGAGCAATTATTTTTGAATCATTGGGCACCACAACCCTTTCCTTTACTATTAACTCACCTTTTTTCTTGGCATTAAAAAGAATTCGTGTGAAAATTCCGGCTTCTTTGGCATGAAAAATATTAAAAGGAAGGATTCTAAGATTGTTGAAAGGTAAATCATTAAAATCCCCTTTTACGCAATATTCGGCGATTGAAATGGTAGAAAAATAGAGTGGAATATTATTATTCAGGAAATGCCGGAAATAATCTAATGCATTTTGATGCAAAGGAGAATTCAAGTCTAAAAGCCGTATTATAAAACTTGTGTCCAGAATAACACTGTAATTAGGGATATTCTCTTTTTTAGCCATTTCCTCCTCTTATATTATACAACCATTTGTCTATATCCTTAACGTCTTCCCAATGAGGGGTTGCCCTTTTTATTAATCGTTCAAGATATTGAGCATTATATGAAGGGTCATGTTGATTAAGTTCCATCAAAACTAAGCTGGCAGGATCTAATTCTCCCGTTTCAATATTTTGACGGCCTATGGCTCTTACCGAAAAATGTTTATATAGAACATTCTCAGTTAATTCCTCAAGATATTCTTTTTCTGTCTTAATAATTAGTAATCCCTTATCTTTTGTTTGAATATGGATATTAGGTTTGTCTTTTCCTCCGGCATTAACCAATATTCCATAAAAATAAAATTCAGCATCAGCCCATAAATTTTCATTTATATGATAGGAGGTATCATGGGAGATGACCAATTTTGGTTCAGTGGCATTGTATTCTCCGAACTCATATATATATCCCGTTCTATGAGCTGATTTTTGAACTTCGCTTAGTGCTCGAGCTGTTTCTAATTCTAGTCCATCTAAATTACCATTTGCTTTTACCATACTAATAATAGTAAGGAAAACTGCTGCACTTTGGGGTGTGGTCTTGAATATATTTCTAACTGAACCTTTTTCTATTGAATAAGTAATAGGAGCTCTCTTAAATTTCTGATTGGGATATAATAAAGCCTCGATGACATCAAAAAGACTTTTGATCTCTTTGATGTCAAAGTTATCTGGGGTAAGCGGCTCATTGCCGTTTTTCCCTTTAACCGTAATCTCTATCACACCACTTTCTGCCATGTCAGAATTTAGGATTAATTTGTAAAATTAATTAGAAGAATTAACTAAAAGAATATTTATGCTATAAAACATATAATAGTAAGCATAGGTTCTGTGATTCAAAAATTCTGTTGGGTGAATGTTGGGGCAGATTTAGAAAAGAAAAATTCCAAGAGATTTAGAATCAATCTATTGGAATTTTTGGGTGGTGAACCGGGCGGGATTCGAACCCGCGACCCACAGCTTAGAAGGCTGTTGCTCTATCCAGCTGAGCTACCAGTCCGAGCCAACAAGCGGCCCCGCGTTGGATGACTCCGGGAAAAGGAGCCTGCAATCTCCTGAAAAGTGGAGGACTTTACGTCGGGGGCTTTTGTGGCGCAAAATTAATAAAGATTTTTAAGTTTCACAAGTAAAAAGGTGTGCATTTAATGGTTATGACCTTCCGGAAGACTTTGATCCGAGAGATTTGGGGAAGTGGGAAA
>JAFLTR010000017.1 GCA_022509205.1 Muribaculaceae bacterium
ATAGTTTCCCATGGAATTTCAGCATTATATTGGGTGTGAAGATGGAGCAATGGTTTATGTAATTGTTGCAGGCCGTGAATCCACATTTTGGCTGGAGAGAATGTATGCATCCAAGTTATTATCCCGACACATGAGTCGCTATTGTTGGCTGCCTTCATGAAATCCTCCACTTCCTTGGAAGAATTCGCTGTGCCTTTATACACCACTTTCAATGGAAGTCGACCTGACTTGTTAAGGCCTTCCACCATTTCCTTGCTATGGGCATCCACTTGCACCACTGCATCTCCACCATAGAGCAACTGAGCTCCTGTGATCCACCAGATTTCAAGGTTTTCGAACATTGTGATATGTTTTAAGGTTTATTATGCTGATTTATTGTGATTTAATGCTGACCGTAATATGCGTTGGGGCCATGTTTACGGGAGAAATGTTTGTCAATAAGCAAAGGATTCATTCTGAGCTCCGGATTGATCTGAAAAGCTATAACAGCCATTTTGGCCACTTGTTCCATCACAACAGCATTATGGACAGCCTCATACGGATTTTTCCCCCATGCGAACGGACCATGGTTTTTCACTACTACTCCCGGAGTGTATACCGGATTTAAATCCCGTTTTTTAAAGGTTTCTATGATTATATCTCCTGTGGAGGCTTCATAATCTCCATTCACTTGTACCATGGTCATATCATCGGTGCAAGGTATATCATTGAAAAAATAATCAGCGTGAGTTGTGCCGATATTCGGAATATCCTTGCCGGCTTGTGCCCATGAGGTGGCAAATGTGGAATGTGTGTGAACCACTCCTCCGATTTCAGGGAAAGCCCGATATAAAGCCAGATGGGTCGGAGTGTCGGACGAGGGTTTGAGGTGACCCTCCACCACATTCCCATCGCGAAGGTCTACAACCACCATATCTTCCGGAGTCATATTATCGTATGAAACTCCGCTCGGTTTGATCACTACAAGTCCCCTTTCCCGATCGATACCGGAGACATTCCCCCAGGTGAATATCACCAAACCATATTCCACTAATTCGATATTGGCTTTATAGACAGTCTTTTTTAATTCTTCCAGCATTTTAATTCAATTTAAGATCATCTTCCTTGTGTAGCGGGCTCTTAATTACCAGAAATAGTAATAGAACGCCACAGTGATGAGAAGGATAATGACGGTGTTGACGATATCCCAACCGTTCCAACTGTTCCAAGTGGCCTTGCGTTGCGCTGCAGTGGCGGTGCCGAACACGAGACCTCTGATTTTTGCTTCAGACGGCTTCTTGGTGAATAACGATACAATCCAGATCACTCCGATACAGAAAACAAGCATCCATCCGCAGAAGAAGAGCCAGTTTGTGTCATAAAACAAATATTTGAACCATCCCTCGGAACCGACCGGGGCGGAGCTATACCATATTTTGGCCGATAAACGGCACAGACCGATAAACAGACCAGCCACAAGTCCCCAAGTGCCACCCACCGGAGTGGCACGTTTCCAACATATACCCATTAGGAAAGCGGCAGCAATACCCGGAGCAAGCACCGACTGCACATCCTGAAGATAGGAATAGAGCACATCCCCAACACTTCTCATCACCGGAATCCATAAAATTCCGAGCACTACAATCACAACAGTGGCTGCCTGACCTATCCTAACCAATCTCTTTTGAGGTGTCTTTGGTTTGAAACGTTGATAGAAGTCGATAGTGAATAGCGCTGCCGAGGAGTTGAATAAAGAGGCTAATGAACTCATAAGGGCAGCCAGAATGCCACACACTATCAATCCTTTCACCCCGGCAGGCAATAGTTTGGCAACCAATGTGGGGAATGCTGCATCGGGAGTCGAAAGTTTAAACACCTCACCGTTCACTATTATTCCTTCATGGGAAAGGGCGAATGCGATCATTCCGGGGATGAGGAAAAGGAAAACCGGAAGCAATTTCAGATAGGCTCCGAAAATCGTTCCTCTCCTCGATTCTTTCTCATTTTTTCCCGACAACACCCTTTGCACGATAAACTGGTCGGTGCACCAATACCAGAAACCGATGACTGCAGAACCGATCAAAGCCCCGAGCCATGGGAATTCAGGATCCCGGTTGTCTCTTATGAGATTTGTCATGGTATCTCCATAATCGTTGACAATCTCGATGGAGCATATTCTCATCATTTCATCCCATCCGCCTAAAGCCTGGAGTCCCAACACAAGAATGATCAATGAACCTAAAAGAAGTATCGGAGTCTGAAGAACAGAGGTATACAATACGGATTTCATACCCCCGATGATGGTATAGAGGGCCGTAATTGCTACAAGACCGATGGCTGCAATCCAGAAGAAATCGATTCCCCAGAGCGTCTCGATACCGAAAACTTGCTGAAACACCAGTCCTCCGGCATAGACAGTGACGGCTACCTTTGTGAGCACATAGCTGATCAAGGATATGATTGAGAGAATTGTACGGGCTGTGCCGTTATATCTTTTTTCCAGGAATTCCGGCATGGTGTAGACCATAGAACGAGTATAGAAGGGTACAAATACCCATCCCAATAAAAGAATCATCCAGCCCTGAATCTCCCAATGGGCCATGGCAAGACCCGAAGAGGCGCCGGCTCCGGCAAGTCCGATAAGATGTTCCGATCCGATGTTGGAGGCAAATATTGAAGCACCGATCGCAATCCAGGTGGCATCCTTGCCTCCGAGGAAATAATCCGATGCGTTTTTCTGTTTCTGGCGAGTCACCCACCAGATGATGGCTATTAAGAAGATAAAGAAAAGTCCGATTACAATCCAGTCAAGAGCTCCCATGGGTTAGGTGTTTGGTTCGGGTTTATGAATGAAGGGTTACAAGTATCCTTCTTCGGGTTCCAAATGTTTATTTAGTCGAAAAACGATAGATAGTGTGGCTTCGGTACTCCTCATCAGGATTAAGCCTTGTAGAGGGCCATTCCGGATGATTGGGACTGTCGGGATAATGTTGAGTTTCAAGACATAGTCCGGCATGGGTGTCGTAAGAGATTTTCCCTTTCCCTAAGATTGTGCCATCCAGAAAATTGCCCGTGTAGACTTGGATTCCCGGTTCGGTGGTATGCACTGTCATAAGGATACCTGACTCCGGCGAATATAGCTCTACAGCCGGTATGTCGATATTTCCCTCTGTCGCCAGAACCCAGTTGTGGTCGAATCCTTTTGCCGTTTTTATCTGTTCAAACAATTTGTCGTTGATACGGTCGCCTAATCTTGAGAATGAATTCAAATCCATTGGCGTCCCTGCCACTGCTAAGATTTCTCCCGTAGGAATATAAGTGGTGTCGACAGGGGTGAAAGCATCGGCTTTCACCCGAATTTCATGATTTTCTATAGTGTTCCGAGGGTTGCCCGACAAGTTGAAATAACTGTGGTTTGTCATGTTTATGACCGTTGGAGCATCGGTTGTAGCGCTGTATTCAATGTCTAACGCATTGTCGTTGGTCAGAGTGTATTTCACTAAGGCTGTAACCTTTCCCGGGAAATTATTGTCTCCATCTGCGGAAGTAATGGCAAGTGTCAGAGTAGAATCGGTTGCCTCTTTTATATCATACACTTTATATTGCCATCCTGATGGACCTCCATGGAGAGTATGTCCGAAATTGTTGGTAGGAAGCTTTATGGTGTCGCCATCTATCGGAAGTTTTCCATCTTTTATCCTGTTGGCATATCGTCCGATGGAGGCTCCGAAATCAGTGAGGTTGTTTTCAGGAAAATAATCCTCTACCCGGTCGAATCCTAAAACCACATCCTGAAGGTTTCCGTCACGATCAGGCACATTTAATGCCACAACCCTTCCTCCGAAATTGGTGATAAAGGCCTCCATCCCGTTTTTATTCTGAAGCTTTACAAGATCTGTGGCTTTCCCCTCATATTGCGTTTGGAAATCCTCAGTTTTAAGGAAGGTACCGGTAGTTTTATCTTCCGATTTTTTCCCGGTGCATGAAAATAAAAGAATCCCTGTGACAAACGAAGGAAGAAAGAGTGAGATATGTTTCATGATATTATCAATATATAAACAATACGGAAAAGTCGCTAAAAAACACTCAAACCCTATTGTCTGATGGATTCAGAAAACTTTCATAACGGTTTGATTTGTAAAGTTAACAAATATCTTTCACTTATGATAAAAAATCTATAAGACCATAATTCAAATGGCGGGATCAGTGGGTTTATCTCTAATTACACACTTCCCCGTCCATAAGGAGTCGATACTTCCGATAAGAGATATATTCCCCGCCAAGTCTTTTGAATGTCGGGGTTTCAAACTGAGTGTCGATAAATTTTATCCGTTGTCCGTCAATAATCCCTGACCGACAAAATAATATCAAGGCTATCTGACTGGCCGAAGGCTTCAAGGAAAACATACTTTCGCCTTGAAACACTCCCTTATACCATACACCATAGAAACCTCCCACAAGCTTATCTCCCTCCCAAAGTTCTACACTTTTGGCAAACCCTCTTCTATTGAGCTCCAGGAAAATGTTTTCTAAGTCGTCTCCAAGCCACGCTCCAACGTTATCATCTCTTCCGTTTACCATTCTGCAATTATGAATCACCTTAGGGAAAGCCTGATTTATTGTGATGTGATAAATCCCTTTATTCAATAGATTCCTTAGAGAATGGCTCACATGAATTCTCTCCGGGAATATGACAAAACGTTGGCGCGGACAATACCAGTAAACCTCATCTGAGTCTCTATAGGCAAACCAAGGGAAGATACCCCATTTATATGATTCTTCCAGGTTATCCGCATTTATATTGCCTCCTATGGCGAAAAGTCCTTCTTCGTTTACATTATGGATATCATATTCCGGGATAGCAAAAAGAGTAAGCGGGTCGGGAATTGAGTCTCCCTTATCCAGATCACACACCAGAAATGGTTTTTCCGGTTCCAAGACAGGAGACATGAAGATCAATCTTATTCCCGGCATATTGTAATTTCCCCATTTTTATACTCTACATCAATATTCCCATCGGCTTTAGGGTCACCATAAAGGAGCTCTTTCATAAGGGGCCTTTTAAGTTCATGATGTATCACTCTGTCAAGTTCCCGAGCCCCATATTCTTTAGTAAAGCCCTTCTCAAGCAAAAAATTCTTTGCCTCTGCAGAGATTTTCATCTTCACATTTTTGCCTTCCAGCTTATTCTCCAGTTCATGCAATTTTTTATCGAGGATACTTGAAGCCATCTCCCTCGTCATATCATTGAAGACCACCGTTGAGGAGAGTCTGTTTAGAAACTCCGGTTTGAAAGTCTTCTTGACTTGTTTCAACATAGCGTCACCTTGAGTCACATTGCTGGCAAATCCCACATTCGATTGTGCAGCAAACTGGGCTCCGGCATTTGAGGTCATTATCAAGACAATATTTCTGAAATCTGCCTTGTTCCCTTTATTATCGGTAAGTTTTGCATAATCCATTACCTGCAGCAATATATTATAGATGTCGGAATGGGCTTTTTCAATCTCATCCAAAAGCAGCACTGCATTAGGAGTCTTTCTGATGGCATCGGTCAATAATCCACCGTCTTCGTAACCCACATATCCGGCCGGAGAGCCGATAAGTTTGGCCACTGCATGTTTCTCGGCATATTCGCTCATATCGAATCTAATGAGTTCTATGCCTAATTCTTTTGCCAGAAGTCTTGCCAATTCTGTTTTCCCTACTCCCGTCGGGCCCACAAAAAGTAGCGAGGCCAACGGCTTGTTTTCATCATTCAGGCCTGCCTTTGACATAAGTATTGACTCCGTGACTTCCTCCACTGCCACATCCTGACCAAATAGCTGACATTTTATCTTTTCTGCGAGAGTTTCCAGTTTCCGGTTATCTTCCTCTTCCATGGCTATGGAATCTACTTTACATATCTTTGCAAGCACTTTCGACACCAGAGCTTTATCTACAATTTTTTCACCCTCCCCACCTTTCTCTATCTGTTTCTCAGCACCGCTTTCATCGATAAGGTCGATTGCCTTGTCAGGTAGAAATCTGTCGTTGATATGTCTTGCGCTACCCTTAACTGCAAATTCAATAGCATCATCCGTGTATTTCACCCCATGGAATTCTTCATAATGTTTCTGAAGCTGACGCAAAATATTTATGGTTTCTTCTACCGAGGGTTCTGCTATATCAATATTTGAAAAACGTCTCACAATGCTTTTGCTTTTGGCAAAATAACGCTTATATTCATCATAAGTGGTGGCCCCGATAAATCTTATTTCTCCCGTTTCGAGATAGGGTTTAAGAATATTGGAGGCATCCATGGAGCCTTCCCCGGTGGCTCCTGCACCAATCAGATTATGTATCTCATCGATATAAATTATGGCGTTTTTCTCTTTTTGAGCGCCTTCCATTATTGTTTTTATCTTTTTCTCAAAGTCTCCTCTAAACTGGGTGCCGGCTATCAGATTCCCAAGATCCATCATGTAGATTCTTGCATTCTTAAGTTTCGTCGGCACTTTCCCCTCGGCTATCATTGCGGCCAGTCCATATACTAAAGCTGTCTTACCAACCCCGGGTTCTCCCACATGCAACGGATTATTCTTATCTTTACGACAGAGCACCCGTATAGTCTTCACCAATTCATCCTCTCTCCCGATAAGAGGATTCTTCTGAGTGTAAATATCATTTAGACAGACAACCATTTCTCTCCAGGAATCTTTATTTTCAATTTTTTCTTCGGTTGAAAGGGAGTCGGTATTATTGGAAGTCATTTCGGATTCTGTTTCGTCTAACAGTCCGGAAAGGAAATAACCCGTTTCGCCTTTGATGGCATCCAATAAAAGATATTGTGCCCAGGATTCCTGAAGGTTCAGAAGCCCTTTTATAATATGAATTGTGTCGATTCTGTCTTTGCCGCAGTTAAATACATTAGAGTCGGCATATTCTATCATTTCATTCAGCTGAATAGAGGCTTGCGGTTGATAATCGATCTCATCCGGTAAGCTGTCCATGTCATTTATAAGAGATTTTATCTTAGCCTCAAGAACATCGATATCAGCTCCGGTGGATTTTAACCCTTGAATAAACCGGCTATTGTTGAAGAGAGAAGCCAGCACATGTTCCGGAGTGACAAACTCATTCCTCTGAGCCATAGCCATTGCGGAAGCTTTCATCAAAAGGTCGATAGCATCCGGCGTCAAAAGGCTGTAAGTTTCTATAAGAAACGGCAATTGATTTTCCATCAAATCTTAAATTTTTTTAAACTTGCGGGGATCCGGACATATTGGTTATACCTTGTTGACCGAAATGCGTAAGGGGAAGCCGTTTTGTCGTGCAAGGCTCATAGCCAGAGCGGCTTTTGAGGAAGCAATATCATAGCTATAAAGGCCTACGGAAGCTTTACCCTCATGATGCACTTTCAGCATTAGCTTTAGAGCCTCCTCCTCACTTTTGTAGAAAACATGCATTAAGATCATAGTGACAAAATCCATTGTCGTGAAGTCATCATTATGAAACACCACGCTGTATTTACCGGGCTCCTTTATATCGGCCCTTACATCCTCTTTTATATTTGTATTCTCACTTGCCATATATCATTTTTGAGTCAAATATCATACCAAAATAATCGTGCCGCAAAGGTAAACATTTTTTCGAACCTCCGGCCAAGTATTCCTGACTTCTCCGGAAAGATAGAAATATCTTTGAGTTTCTCAAAGGTGTTTTTTCCTTTATGACTCGCCGCTTAAAACCATTCCACCTCAATATCTGACACGGATAGAGACCGGGGATCAAGGGGTAGTACAAAAAACTTGCTGCCCTCAGCATCATTCAGGGAGAAAGTCATTCCCATAATAGGGAGCGATTAGTTGGTGAACTCGGGGTTAGAGCAGTATGAGGGTGAGAGTTTTAGCACCTTGGGCTCCGAAGACGAGGGCCCCCTCGATATCGGCTGTCTTACTGGGACCACTGATGAAAGTGCCGAAGTTGTAGGGTGAAAAATAATTTGAATTTTCGGATATCAAGCGGTAGGCTTCATGCATGTTGCTTACTATGGATTTTTTATCAAGGAGAATAATAAGGTTTTCGCTTGCGAAACAGATGGCACGCTCTTTCATGGTCTGAGGCACCCAGACACAACCGTTTTCGGCTACCCCTATTTTACCTTCAACCACACCTACATCCACTTTTAAAAGGTCGGATTTTTCTTTTATAGCATCGGGGTTCAGATTGGCTTTAATATCGGGAATATTACTTGCGATAATCTTGGCTTCGGGATATGCGAGAAGAATCCTTTGGTTTATATCCTCGTCAGGATTTAATTCTATAACGTTGGCTCCTGCATTAGTTTGGGAAGTTTCGATGAAAACTTTCAGAGGATCCTGATAAGAAGTAGGAGATAAAAAAGATAAGTCGGGTTTGTCCGCTACAGGATCGTTATGAAGCGGATTTAAATTGGCAAATATTTTCTCTTTTGATGTCATACTTTCTTCTCTTTCCAAAGCTGATGGAATGATTTTTTGGGGAAATGCATCATTTTATGGCCGTAAGCCCAAGGATTTAGTCCGATATTTGTTGGCAATATATTCAGGAGGGGAGAAATGCGTAAAAGATTAGTGTATAGATTGGGATGATTAAAAATTGTTTTCATCACGTTAGAAATCAATTTTTTCTCCTTGCTTGCCGTGCCAAAAGAGTCAAGTTGTTGCCTCCATTTATAAATCTGGGTGGAGAGATCGACTTTCACAGGGCAAACATTATCGCAAGAGCAACAAAGGGAACAGGCAGCGACATTCCCTGAATTCGATTTCGGATTGTGGAGCATCGAGAGATTAATACCTATCGGTCCCGGGATAAAATATGAATAGCTGTAACCGGAGGAGCGCCTGTAGACAGGACATGTATTCATGCATGCTCCGCACCTGATACATTTGAGCGTTTTCCAATGCTCCGGGTTCTTCAGGAATTCACTTCTTCCGTTATCCACCAATATTATATACATTTCTTTCCCCGGCACGGGTCCGCGGAAATGACTTGTGAAGGCGGTTGTGGGCTGTCCTGTAGCACTTCGGGCCAATAGTCTGTGAAAGATTGCCAGTGAGTACTGGTCGGGAATAACCTTTTCAATACCCATAGAGACGATGTGGAGAGGCGGCATGGCTGTGGACATATCGGCATTCCCTTCATTAGTGCAAACCACTACTTCCCCGGTGGCAGCTATCCCGAAATTTGCACCAGTGATGCCTGCTCCGGCTTCAAGGAATTTTTCACGCAAGTGCATGCGGGCCACATGGGTGAGATAAGTCGGGTCATTATTATTCTCTGTGCCCGAAATTTTCTCTCTGAAGCAATCCCCGATATCTTCTTTATGTATATGTAGCGCCGGCATCACCACATGGCTTGGAGCGAGTTTCATCATCTGAAGAATCCTTTCCCCAAGATCGGATTCAACTACCTGTATCCCCCTCTCTTCAAGAAAATCATTAAGATGACATTCCTCGGTGAGCATGCTCTTACTTTTCACCACTTTGTCGATACCTTTGCCTGAGAGGATTTCATAAACAATTTTATTGTATTCTTCAGCGTCTTTAGCCCACAACACTTTGGCTCCATTTTCGAGGGCCTTTTCCTCAAATTGGGTAAGATAATACGACAGATTTTCCAGAGTATGCTCCTTAATGCGACTTGCAGCCTCACGCAAGTCTTCCCATTCCGGAAGCGACCGGCTTATGACATCACGTTTATGCCTCACGCCGTAAAACGTTTCGTCATGACGGGCAGCTGTGGCTGTGTCTTTTAAATATTCTTGAGATGCTGAAGAATGAGATATCATAGACCTGAGGATAATATTTGAGCCAGATGAATAAATTTCATGTCTATCCCCTCTTTTTTTGCGATTCCCTCCAAGTGCATAAGGCATGATGAATCGGGCCCGGTGACAAATTCAGCGCCGGTTTCGGCATGACGTTTCAGTTTGTCAAGACCCATTTGGCAGGAAACCGCTTTCTCTTCGATTGAAAACATACCGCCAAATCCGCAACATTCATCCTTTCTTTGCGGTTCTACAACGGTGATCCCGTCTACCAATTTCAAAAGGTCGATTACTTTATTGTAGGGAGGAACGTTTCTTTCACTTGGAGCAGCCAACCCGAGCTCCCTTACACCATGGCAAGAATTATGGACGCTTACCTTATGGGGAAACCGGGCGGGAAGTTTTTCCACTTTCAGGATATCGTGGAGGAATTCTACGAGGTCGACAGTTCTTCCCGCAACTTCACAAATATGAGGAGAATTGCCGGACAATTGGGGATAAAAATGTCTGACATAAGCGGTGCAACTTGCAGAGGGTGCCACGACATAATCAAAACCGTCAAACAATTTGGCATAATTTTTTGCCAAAGGTTTAGCCATATCTTGAAACCCGGCATTTCCCATAGGTTGCCCGCAACAAGTCTGTTTCTCCGGATAGTCTACTTCCAATCCGAGCGAAGTAAGTAATTTATATGTAGATACCCCCACTTCCGGATAGAGGGCATCTACATAACATGGTATAAAGAGTCCTATTTTCATTAATAGATATCAAGATAAGTGACATGAGTCACAAGATATTCTTCGACGCCATGTTTCCCATCAGCGCCACCAATACCGCTCTTCTTGACTCCGGCATGGAAGCCCTGGATAGCTTCGAAATGTTCGCGATTGACATAGGTCTCGCCGAATTCAAGCTCCTTGCAGGCTTTTACGGCAAAGTTCAGATTATTGGTGAATATACTGCTTGCAAGGCCGTATTCGCAATCGTTAGCCATACTGATGGCCTCGTCGAGGGTCTCGAATTTCACAATCGGGATTACGGGCCCGAAAGTTTCTTCATGAATGATATCCATCTGCTGTGTGCAATCGCCAAGCACAGTGGGCGCATAGAAATAACCGATGTCTCCGATCCGATGACCTCCGCACAGGAGTTTCGCCCCCTGTTTAATTGCCCTATCCACTTTTTCGGAAACGCTTTCGAGGGCACGTGCCTCCACGAGCGGGCCCATATCTACAGAAGGATCCTTGAGCGGATCGCCAACCTTGACAGATTTCATCTTTTCCACAAGAAGACGGGTAAACTTATCAGCCACGGCGTTTTGCACATAAACTCTCTCCACATTGTTGCAGATCTGGCCATTGTTACCGATTCTGGAATCAACAATCCATTCCACGGACTTTTCAAGGTCGGCATCATCCATAACAATAGCCGGTGCTTTTCCACCAAGTTCAAGGCTCACTTTGGTGATGTTTTTAGCGGCAGCCTCCATAATCTTTTCGCCGGCCGGGACGCTACCGGTGACACTTACAAGGTCGACTTTGGGAGAACCTGCCATCTCATTACCTATTACTGAACCTTTACCTGTGACAACGTTGAAGACCCCTTTGGGCACACCGGCATTATGGACAACTTCAGCAAGTTTGGTGCAATTTTCCGGAGTGACCTGACTGGGTTTGAGCACTATGGTACAACCCGTTATAAGAGCAGCACCGGCTTTACGGGCAATAAGGAAAAACGGGAAATTCCAAGGCAGAATACCGGCCACAACGCCTATAGGGCGCTTTGTCAGTATAATTGTTTCATTAGTCCTGTCGCTGGGAATCACTTCCCCTTCGATATGCCGGGCAAAGGTGGACATATATTCAAAATAACTTATTGTGGCGTCGACCTCCACTTGGGCCCAGTTTCTGGTTTTGCCCTGCTCCCTGACAATGATTTCTACAAATTCATCTTTTCTGTTTTTAATCCCGTCGGCAATCTTAAGAAGATACTGAGCACGTTCGATTGCAGGACGTTTAGCCCATGGTTTCTGTGCGGCACGGGCTGCATCCAGGGCACGGTTAACATCCTCGATGGTTGCTTCCGGCTGACGGCTGATCACTTCCTCTGTGGAGGGGTTTAATACTTCTATCCATTGGCCATTGCTGCTTTCAACAAATTGGCCGTCGATATACATTTTCAAATTTTCCATGATATGAGGTTTGGAGGTTTTTGCAATAAGAGGTCTTTTGGCAAAGTTAAGAAAAAAACATTTCTCAACAAAAAAACAAATAAAGGGTATCTATTCAGCAACATGATAAGCCAAAGCTTTTTAACAACAAAAAACCTTTATGGGAATTATCAGATACGCACAAAAGTTATTCTTGATCTTCATCACTAAGGGAGGGTGGGTTTATAATCAATTTGCTATTCCCGATAATTCTTCCTACCTTTGAGAGACTAATACCAATTGCGATTTTTTTCTCTGCATTTTAATAATGAAAAAAGGATCATCTTTAACGTCGGGACAACGAAAAGTGATACTGTTGCCCCTCTTTTTAGTGGCCTGGTTTCTTACAGTCAATTCTCAGACTTTAAAAGAATGGCAAGACCAGAATGTCAATGAAGTGAACAGGCTTCCGATGCGTGCCTCTTATTTCCCATACACTTCGGAGGATGGTGCGCTATCCAATAATCCCAAAATTCAGGATAATTATTTAAGTTTGAACGGACTTTGGAAATTTAATTGGGTAGAAAATGCCGATGAGCGTCCTACAGATTTTTTTGAAAAGGGATTCAACGACAAGAGCTGGGACGAAATGCCTGTGCCGGGTATGTGGGAGCTAAACGGATACGGGGATCCACAATATGTGAATATCGGGTATGCCTGGAGAAATGATTTTAAAAATAATCCACCTTTCGTGCCTACAGAAAAGAACCATGTGGGGAGCTACCGGAAAACCATTACCATCCCCAAGGACTGGAAAGGAAAGGATATTATCGCCCATTTAGGTTCCGTGACATCGAATGTGTATCTATGGGTGAATGGAAAATTCGTAGGGTATAGTGAGGACTCGAAAATAGAGCCGGAATTTGATATCACCAAGTATGTGAAACCCGGAGAGGATAATCTGCTTACATTCCAAGTGTTTCGCTGGAATGACGGCACTTATCTGGAGGATCAGGATTTCTGGAGACTAAGCGGGGTGGCAAGAGATTCCTATCTCTATTCCCGACCTAAGGAAGGGCAATTGGAGGATATACGGGTAACTCCGGATCTCATCAACGACTACAAAGATGGGACGCTCGATATCAACTTGAAGATCAAGGGGAATGCGGTAGTGAAATTATCCCTTGCAAATCCGAAGGGAGAAACTGTGGCAACAGGTTCAGTTTATGGTCCCGGAGAAAAAAAGCTAATAATGGAGGTAAAGGATCCCGCGAAATGGACAGCTGAAACCCCCAATTTATATTCCTTGACTGCTATGGTGGAAAAAGGCGGTAAGACTCTGGAGGTGGTGCCTCTGAAAGTGGGATTCCGTAAAGTCGAAATAAAAGATAAACAATTGATGGTCAACGGTAAGCCTATAATAGTAAAAGGGGTTAACCGTCATGAGCTGGATCCTGACAATGGGTATGTGGTTTCCAGGGAGAGGATGCTGCAAGACCTCCGGATAATGAAAGAGAATAATATCAATGCCGTAAGGACGAGTCATTATCCCAACGATGTGGCATGGTATGAATTGTGTGATTCAGTGGGTATGTATGTGGTCGCGGAGGCAAATCTTGAGAGCCATGGAATGGGCTACGGCTCCGAGACCCTTGCCGCAAATAAAGACTGGGCTTTGGCTCATTTGCAAAGGAATCAGAGGAATGTGGCACGCAATTTCAATCATCCCTCCGTGATTATCTGGAGTATGGGAAATGAGGCCGGAAACGGTGATAATTTCAAGAATGTGTATGAATGGCTCAAAAAAGAAGATCCAAGCCGGCCAGTGCAGTATGAACAAGCAATCTTTTCCGAATGGACCGACATCTACTGTCCTATGTATGAGTCGCCGCAGGGCGTCAAGAATTATTCTGATAATCCCGACAGCTACCGCCCTATTATCCAATGTGAATATAATCATGTGATGGGAAATTCAGGAGGAGGTTTCAAGGAATATATGGATCTGACACGTCTATATCCAATCAATCAGGGAGGTTTCATTTGGGATTTCGTAGACCAGGGACTTCGTGGCAAAGGTAAGAATGGCGAGATGATATACACATACGGCGGAGACTACAATCCCTATGACGCTTCCGACAATAATTTCTGCGACAACGGGTTGGTAAACCCTGACCGCGTGCCTCATCCCCATATGGCGGAAGTGAAGCATCAGTATCAGAATATTTGGGTCAACCCTGTAGATCTCTCCAAGGGGAAAATAAAGGTTTACAACGAGAATATCTTCACCGACCTCAGCAATTACTTACTCAGCTGGCGACTGATTGAGAATGGTCAGGCAGTCGATTCAGGAGTGATAGACAATCTTGATGTGGCACCGGGGCAGAGCCGTGAAATTTCTTTAGGATATTCTATCCCGGCCGGAGAGAAGGAGGTGATGCTAAATGTGGATTTCATCACTAAGAAAGAGCAGAATCTTGTAGCGGCAGGTACCACGCTTGCGAGCCACCAACTTGAAATCAGGCCATATAATTTCAATAATAATCTATTTGCCGAACCTTCTACCCTGCAACCCGATAATGTCAACGACCGAAATTCCGAGAGGTTGACAATTACAACTCCGGGCTTTAAAATAGAATTCGATAAAAAGACCGGATTCATCTGCAGTTATAAGATTGGAGGTTTAGAAATGCTTGAAGAGGGTTCAGAGATCCGCCCGAGTTTCTGGCGTGCTCCTACAGACAATGAGTACGGCAACGGGATGGTGATTAAATCAAAGGCCTGGAGAAACCCGGAATTGAAACTCTCTGATTTTAAATGGAATGAAAAGGAGGGGATTGTAAACGTGACTTCTACGTATGAACTGCCGGAACTTGGAGCGGCATACGACATAAAATATTCCATAAATTCGGATGGTCAAATCAAACTTACAAGCGACTTGATTCCTAATAATGGGGTGGAATTACCGGAGATGAACCGTTTCGGTATCAGAATTTACATGCCGGAAGAATTTGACATAAGCAAATATTATGGCAGAGGCCCGATAGAAAATTATTCCGACCGGAAGAGCGCAGCCTTTATCGGGCAATATGAGCAGACTTCGGGCCAACAGGCACACGCTTATATCCGGCCACAAGAAACAGGTACTAAGAGTGACATCCGATATTGGAGTCAGACAAACAGAGGTGGAAGAGGATTGAGGATTACATCACCCTCTCCATTCTACGCTTCAGCCATAAATTATACTGTAGAATCTCTTGACAATGGGGATGCGAAAACCCAGATGCATTTTCAAGAGGTGAAACCGGTAGACTTCATCAATCTGCAGATTGATTCGGAACAGGCCGGAGTGGGCGGCATTAACAGTTGGAATGCATATCCCTTGGATCAATACCGGATGAAACGGGGAGCCCAAAACCTTGAAATAGTAATTTCCCCGATTATGTAAAAAGGAATTAAATAAATAAGATATGTTTGAAATAATGACAAAAAGGGAGTTGGCTCCCAACATAGTGGAGATGAAAGTAAAGGCTCCGCTTGTGGCCAATTCCGCTAAACCGGGTCAGTTTATCATCGTTAGGACTGACCGTTACGGAGAACGTATTCCCTTGACCATCTGTGATTATGATGCCGGAGCCGGCACGGTCACAATTGTTACACAGTCGATAGGAATTTCAACGCGTAAGATCAATTCATTGAATGCCGGCGAATATTTCGATGATTTCGCAGGTCCGTTAGGTAATCCCTCCGATCTTCTCGAACTTAGCGATGAGGAATTGAAAAAACAGAAGGTGCTTTTTATAGCAGGTGGAGTCGGTACAGCCCCTGTCTATCCTCAGGTGAAATGGCTTAAAGAGAAAGGCGTTGAGGCAGACGTGATAATAGGAGCCCGCACCAAGGATCTTTTTACGTATGTAAGCGAGATGCAAGAGGTGGGGAATGTATACCTTTGCACAGACGACGGATCCCTTGGGTTCCACGGCAACGTAACTGCCTTGATGAAAGATCTCATAGATAATCAAGGAAAAAAATATGACAGATGCGTGATAATCGGACCCATGATAATGATGAAATTTGCGGCTCTGACCGCCAAACAGTATGATATCCCGTCGGTGGTTTCACTCAACGCACTTATGGTAGACGGCACCGGAATGTGCGGAGCCTGTCGTGTCACAGTAGGAGGAGAAACAAAATTCACCTGTGTCGACGGTCCGGAATTCGACGGAGCACTCGTAGACTTCGATGAGGCGATGAGACGTCAGAACATGTATAAAGAGAATCCTAAGACAAATCCCGAAACCCATAAATGTAATTGCCATGGCTAATATAAAGAAACCGAGAGTACGTGTAAGGGAACAGGATCCGGCAGTAAGGGCCTGTAATTTTGAAGAAGTGAGCCATGGCTATTCTGCCGAAGAGGCTTATGAGGAAGCCACCAGATGTCTAAACTGCTCCAAGCCCCGTTGTGTTGCGGCTTGTCCCGTTCATATCAAGATCCCCCAGTTTATTTATCACATCACCGAGCATGATGAAGCCGGAGCATACGCTGTGATTTCTGAAGACAGTTCTTTGCCAAGTGTCTGCGGAAGGGTTTGTCCGCAGGAGAAACAGTGTGAGGGCTCTTGTATCCTTGGCATCAAAGGAGAACCCGTGGCTTGCGGTTCGCTCGAAAGATATGTTGGCGACTGGGCGATTCGTCATCAGAATGAACTGCCACAGCCACAAATCACCCGAAACAGTAAGAAAGTAGCACTTATCGGTTCCGGGCCTGCTTCACTGGCATGTGCCTCCGACCTTGCCAAATTTGGGTATGAGGTAAAGGTGTTTGAGGCATTACATCAATTGGGTGGAGTGCTGGTGTATGGTATCCCTGAATTCCGCCTGCCAAAAGAGGGTGTGGTAGAAAAAGAGGTGGAACGCGTTAAGGCACTCGGCGTTGAATTTGAGAATGATGTGGTGGTAGGACGCACATTTACCATCGACGACCTTTTTGACAAGATGGGGTATGATGCCGTGTTTATCGGGAGTGGTGCAGGTCTACCTAAATTCATGGGTATAGAGGGAGAGAATCTCAACGGTGTTTTCTCAGCCAATGAATATCTGACAAGGGCTAATCTAATGCATGCATACGATTGCGAATACGATACGCCGATCTATCTTGGGAAACGCGTGGTAGTGGTCGGTGGAGGCAATGTAGCCATGGATGCCGTGCGAACAGCCAAACGTCTCGGTGCTGAAGCTTACATCGTATATCGCCGTAGTGAAGCTGAATTGCCGGCAAGAGCTGAAGAGGTGCATCATGCAAAACAGGAGGGCATCATATTCAAGATGCTCACTAATCCTGTGAAGATACTTGGCGACGAGAAAGGTACGGTCATCGGGATGGAATGCGTGGAGATGGAGCTTGGTGAACCCGATGCAAGCGGCAGAAGAAGACCGGTTGAAAAACCCGACAGCAACTTCGTAATCGATTGCGATGTTGTGATAATGGCGTTGGGCACGAGTCCCAATCCTCTTATCAAGCAAACCACTAAAGGTCTTGACACCAACAGACATGGTTGTGTAGTGGCCGATGAAGAGGGAAGAACGAGTCGTCCCGGTGTATTCGCCGGCGGAGACACAGTAACAGGAGCTGCTACCGTGATTCTTGCTATGGGAGCCGGTAGAAAGGCAGCCAAAGCAATTCACGAATACTTGTCAAATAAAGAATGAGGGTCAGAGCCAAGAAATCGTTGGGGCAACATTTCCTCAACGACATTAATATCGCCAAGCGGATAGCCGACACTATCGAGGAGGATAAACTTCCCGAGAGGGCTCGGAAATGGGGAAAGCTTCCAGTGCTGGAAGTGGGCCCCGGAATGGGGGTGCTTTCTCAATTTCTGCTTAAATCCGGTAGAGAGGTAAAAGCGGTGGAGCTTGATAATGAAAGCGTGGAGTTCCTTCGTAAAGTTTTCCCGGACCTGAATGTGATCGAAGGTGACTTCTTACAGATGGATCTCGCCGATATTTATCCCGGAGAATTTTCCCTTATCGGAAATTATCCTTACAATATCTCATCGCAAATTTTCTTCAAAGTGCTTGATTATAAGGAGAAAATTCCCGTTGTGGCAGGAATGTTGCAAAAGGAGGTGGCACAAAGAATTTGCTCGGCTCCCGGTTCAAAGGTCTATGGAATTCTTTCCGTGCTTTTGCAGGCATGGTATGACTGCAGTTATCTTTTTGATGTTGCGCCGGGTGTTTTCAATCCCCCTCCAAAGGTGACAAGTGGTGTGATACGGCTTGTCCGTAACAATCGTACCGATTTAGGGTGTGATGAGAAGCTTTTCAAGAATATAGTGAAAACATCATTCGGACAGCGACGCAAGACGTTGCGTAATTCCCTGGCTTCATTAATTCCTTTGAATTCACCACTCTGGCAGGATCCGATACTGACACGCAGACCGGAAACCCTTTCAGTGGAGGAATTCATATCCCTGACGAAATCTATTCAACCCGCCTCTTCCGAGTCATTAACAGTATAGACATGAAGATAACAGTTCTCGATGGCTATGGGCTTAATCCGGGAGACCTTTCCTGGAAAGGATTTGAGGAATTGGGCGAACTGACAGTCTACGACCGAACCGACAATAACCAATTGTCGGAAAGAGCAAAGGATAGCGATGTCTTGATCACTAACAAGACAGTTTTAAATGCTGAGACGATTTCCTCTCTTCCGAAACTCCGATACATCGGTGTCCTGGCCACAGGCTACAATGTAGTTGACACGGAGGAGGCACATAAACGTGGAATTGCTGTCACCAATATTCCTGCCTACAGTACAATGTCGGTGGCTCAGCGTGTTTTTGCCTTTCTGCTGAGTATAACCGACCGTGTGGAACATTATGCTTTGCAAGTTAGCAATGGAAAATGGACGGCTTCAAAGGATTTCTGCTATTGGGATACCAATCTGACCGAACTTGCGGGCAAGTATTTCGGAATAGTTGGTTACGGGAATATCGGGCAGGCCGTGGCCCGTATCGCATTGGCTTTTGGGATGAATGTCCTTGCTGTTACTTCAAAAGAGCCTTCTCAGTTGCCGGAGCAAATAAAAAAGGTCAGCCTGGATGAGCTTTGGAAAGAATCCGACATTATAAGCCTCCATTGTCCCCTGACTCCCGACACGTCACAGATCATAAACCAAGAGAGCATTGCGAAAATGAAACCCGGTGTGATCCTGATAAACACCGGGAGGGGCGGATTGGTGAATGAAACGGCTGTGGCAACCGCTCTTACCGAAGGAAAAATCGGCGCTTTTTGTGCCGACGTTTTGTCAACAGAACCTCCCTTGGCTTCCAATCCGTTGTTGTCTGCACCCAATGCTTATATCACGCCCCATATCGCTTGGGCCACCAAAGAGGCGCGACAAAGATTGATGAATATGGCTGTAGACAATCTAAAACAATTCATGGCCGGAAAGCCGGTAAATCTCGTATGATTCTGATTACAGGAGCCGGCGGGATGCTCGGACGGTATCTGCTCGAGCAATTTGGAGAGGGGAAAGATGAGTCTCAGCAGGAGCCGACTCATGATAAAGATGTCTTCACCCTTGGACTCCGGCCGGAATCGGATTTTTGTATCGACTTATCCCAGGAGACTCCCGATTTCGGAGAAAAAAGATTCGAGACTGTAGTCCATGCGGCAGGCACAGAAGAGGAGGAGGGAGCTATGGAACTCAATTTGGAGGGTACCAAGCACCTTCTCTCCGCTCTTACTGATACTCCGCCGAACCAATTCGTCTATATAAGCAGCTATAAGGTCTACAGCCGTGATGCCGGAGAAAATGTTACAGAGGAGTCCAATACTTGGGCCACTGATAAGACCGGCCGCTCCAAAGCCTTGACGGAAGAATATGTGAGGAATTGGTGTAAGGAAAGAGGAGTGACCCTTTCAATTATCCGCCCTGCCCGAATGTTTGGAGAAGGAGTGAAAGGAGAGACTTTGCGGCTTTTCAACGATGCCCTCACAGGGAAGTATATCCATATTAGGGGGAATGATTCCAAGATAAGTGTCGTATGTGCTCTTGACGTGGCTCGAGGCATCAAAAAAGTATATAAGACGGGTGGCATATATAATGCCGCGGATCCAATACCGGTAAGGCTTATAGATTTGGTGGAATCTCTGACTGCTAATGCCGGAGCAAAGAAGAGGATGAGCCATCTGCCGCCTTCTTGGGCGGAATGGCTTTGGAGGTTGGGCCGCTGGATACCTTCAATTTCACGCAACCTGGACCCAAAAGTGGTGGAAGGAAGAATGAAAACGCTTACACTCGATGGTTCACATTTTGAGGAAATCTCCGGTATAAATTATCATGACACTATAGCAGTGATAGAAAGGAGAGATAAGACTTACCCATATAAGGATAACCCCCGTTAAGAGCAAAATCTTCAGCGTTAACAAAAAATTGGGGGAACGAGCCCTTAATTTATGAGGGCGCTTTTACGCAGGAAATAGTGACCGAAACGACAATAAATGCATTTGTTTTTGTCGCAATATTCTTTCTGTAGATGTATAATGGCCTGACTTCGTGAAGCATCACAGACCTTGAAGCCCAGATTTTCCCAATTTCTGACAATCGTATTGCTTTCAGCAGGGAGCGACTGCATCAAAGCCACGATCCTTTCCCCGAGGTCGGGATTGCCGCTGGCTGATGCGTATGCATAAAGCACCGGTATTGCAGTGTTGATGGTCAATAGTCTGCGGCTTGACAGGGATAGTTCGGAAGGAGCCCGGCCAGTGGGAGTGTCGAAAGAAAAATGAGTTTCCCAATACCCTTCTGCCTTCATATCGAAGATATCGACCAACGAGTCCATATTGTCGGCCGCCTCAAGGAGACGGGAAAATAATGAGAATCCTCCCAAAGCCGAGTTTGCCAGAAAGGCGATACGTCGGTGGGGGAAGTTCTGGGGTCTCGTCCGTGCATATTTCCATAGCCCGGGTCTGAGGGGTTTAAGTCCATATTTCCGAGCAAGAAAATAATATTCCCGACATAGGGCTTGGAAATACTCATCGAACATATACATTGTGGGATCGAGCATCGCAGCCTGACCGAAGAGCAGTGCTTCAAGTTGAAAATGGTTGTCGCTATGATGGTGGAGAATCTTCAGAGGTATCGATTTTGCGAGCATCTCGAAGGGATCACTATTTAACCCGAACCCAAGTCCTCTTGCCAACATGACGAAACAAGTCTGTTCCCAGTCGCCTTCAGTGAGATCATTCAACTCTTTCACTTTTGCAGCCTTTGCTTGCATTCTCTCCACGGCAAGGGATTCAAGCCAGTCAGTCTTATTGAGTTCCGGAAGATTGGAGAGATATTGACTGCATTTCATTCCCTCCTTCTCTTCTGAAAGGGAGAGGTAGGTGTGGAAAAATTTTTCTGGAAAGGTCAGTTCAACCTGGGGTATGGGATAGCCGTCGGAACGAATCACACGTTTATCGGAAACACCGACCACATGGAGAATCACATTCCCATAAGCCGGATCCTTGTCATGGCGATGCCGAAACCAGTCGGATGCTTTTTGATGTATCTCTACATTCCCGATCCATTCTACCCCATTGATTTTAAGTTTAGAGTTAAAGAAATCCGGACCGGAGTCATGGTTGTGGATTCCGGGATCAAGCACTTCTATGCTGGCTCCGTCTACATCCTTGAATTCCGTGCCTCGAATACCTGTTTTCCATAAATAATGGTAAAGCCGTTCCACTTGTTGTCTTCCCTGGTTTTGCTAAAGAATGTCAGGACTACAAATATAGTCTTTTTTCTTTATCGCCCTATAATTTTTTATGTAATTTTGCAGTGGGGCGTTTAAATAAACTTAAACAACTCCAATGTCAAACCTGAATCTACTATGAACACACTTGAAATTTCTGAGGTTTTTAAAGCCCGGGAAGTATTAAAGAATGTGGCGAGAATGACTTCCATAATAGGACCCACCACTTTATCAGATAATTGTGAAGTATATTTAAAGGCTGAATGTCTACAACTGACGGGCTCTTTCAAGCTTCGTGGCGCATACTACAAGATTTCGCAGCTTAGTCCTGAAGAGAAAAAGAAAGGAGTTATAGCCTGTTCCGCGGGCAACCATGCCCAGGGAGTGGCTTTAGGAGCGACCCACAACGGAATTAAATCATTGATATGTCTACCCACCACTGCACCGCTCTCGAAGGTGGAGGCCACTAAAAATTTCGGAGCCGATATCTGTATGGTTGACGGCTGTTATGACGACGCCTACAAGAAAGCCTGTGAACTCAAAGAGGAACATGACTACACTTTCATCCATCCTTTTGATGATCCGCTGGTGATAGCGGGGCAAGGCACGATAGGCTTAGAGATTCTTGCTCAGTTGCCCGAGGTGGAGGCAGTGGTAGTGCCTGTAGGCGGAGGTGGATTGATATCCGGAGTGGCTTTTGCAATCAAGACCTTACGACCGGAGGTGAAAGTATATGGTGTTCAGGCCAAGGGTGCTCCCTCGATGAAACTCTCTCTTGATAAGAAAGAGAAGGTGTGTCTGGAAAATGTAAAGACGATAGCTGACGGAATAGCGGTAAAGGAACCGGGTGAACTGACCCTGGAAATGTGCCGTAAGTATGTCGATGAGATAGTGACAGTCAACGATGACGAGATAGCTGCCGCCATCCTTGCGCTTATGGAGAAACAGAAAATGGTGTCGGAGGGAGCCGGAGCTGTGGCTCTGGCCGCAGTTATGTTTCATAAGCTCCCGGTGGAAGGGAAGAAAGTTGTGTGTCTGATTTCCGGTGGCAATATCGACGTCAGTATCCTCAACCGCACAATGACCCGAGGACTTGTGAAGAGTGGCAGGCTTGTTGCCTTAACTTTTGATTTGCCCGACCGTCCCGGACCGCTTGCCGATATTACCCGGATAGTAGCGAGCCTTGGCGGAAATGTGATATCCGTGACCCATGAAAGGGCTTCTTCTGTCACAGACATCAACAGTTGTTTCCTACACATTGAACTGGAAACACGTAATCATGAGCATGTGGCAGAAATCAAAAAGAAACTTGAAGAGGCCGGATATCGAATCAGTAATTAGCAATTAGTAATTTTCCAATTGCTAATTGTAAATTTAGAATTGCTTTAGAATCGGGCGTAGATTTCTACGCCTTTTCTTTTTGCCTCTTTAATGTCTTCAGGATTATTGACGTCTACTCCATATTTAGAGAGATCCGGCACCACTACGCGGGTTCCAGGAGTGATTCTGTCAGGGTGTCCCAGAATACTCTCATTTTCAATATAGATATAAGGCCAGAAATTGTAATCTCCGTAATGGTCACGCGAGATTGTGGTGAGATATCGTGTTGTAGAGACTGTGTCGTAGACCGGTTCCTGTTCCGGAATAACCTCTGTCTCATCTTCGGGAACAGGCTGTTCCGTGGTGGCAACATTCTCAATTGAACCGTTTGTTTTAAAAGGATTCCCAAAATTAACGGGCCACCAGTCGAAAAAACAACCCAACATAAAAATCACAACGCAGACCAACAGGGTAGACAGGGCTCCGAGAAGGAAGCCGACTCCGAATCTACTCTTGGCAGGCGTTTCGTAATTGACAAATATAGGAGGAATTTCCTCATTTTGATCCTCTTCAGGAATGTCTTCAGGAGTGTTTTCAGGAATGTTTTCAGGAGTATCTTCAGTAGTTGCTTCTGGGCTCTCTTCAGGGCTCTCTTCAGGGGTTTGTTTATTAGCCTCTTCGATGGAATAGGCCTCCAGGGAGATATTGTCATCATCCATTTCCTCATCGGATCCCAATTCAAGCCTTTCGTTGCTCACATTATCTTCCTTACTTATTTCTTCATTTTCCATAAGTGGCACCTCTGTTTCAATATGCCGGATTGCCGCGGATTGAGCTTCTGCAATTTCTTCAGGATCGCTTCTCTCTATGAAGATATCTTCCGGGATTTCATCATCCATCTCCACCGTTTCAAATTCAGCAAAAGGCGCGTTGATGGCGGAAGCCATCTCTTTAGCCGGAGTGAAAACTACTTTCTTATGCGACGGGATCTCCTGTTTCTCTCCACTATTGACATTTACAGCCGTGCGACTTTCAACATCCACCACCTTAAAAGTTCCGAACCCTTTTATACGTAATGACTCTCCGGCTTCGATACTTTCCGCAGCAAGTTTGAAGAATTCGCGTATGAAATCTTCACACAGTTTACGGCTCTTTCCTGTGGTTTGAGAAAGAATGTTGGCCAGGAGGCTGACGGTTATCTTGTTATCCATAATCAGGAGTTGATTTTCTGTTTAAGAATAGGCGACTGTTTGAACGCTAGATATATACGGGGAGGCACAAGCAACCTTTTACCGGAAGCCGGGTGAACCGATACTCTTTCTTCACGCAGGCGAGGCTCGAAGATACCGAATCCCGGGATGACGATCTGGTCGAGATTACCGGCCTGCCTGGCAACTTCTCCCGACAGGGCCTCAACCAGTGTGCTTACTGTTCCCAACGATATGTCGAGCCGGTGGGAAAGGGTTTCCAGAAAGGTCTTGTTGTCCATAATCACTTGCTTTATTTAAAAGGTAAATGTTTGGTTGGCTTTAATCTTCAGGTATCCACAATGAAAGGGGAGTGAATTTCACCTGAAAAGGAGTTGCCACTCTCTTGGGTTCATTTCCGAGATAATAGTAATATACATGTTGAGGATCCCAGCTTTTTATGTCGAAACGTCTGGTTTCCCCGGGTGGCACGAGACATTTCTGCCTTATGTTCCTGGAATGTAGCATCCTCCCCTGCATATCCAGATAATCTATCCTAACGTCATAACCAAGGATAGGTTGATCCGTTGTGTTGACAAGTATGAAAGATTCCAGATTTGAATTAGGCTCCTTGTCATAACCGGCGAACGAACATTTTCTTAGGGACGGCAGAAGTTCTTGAATCCGAGAGTCGGAATTCTGAATAGAGTCTTTAAGATTTATCTCCATTCCTTCAAAATCCTCAGTCGGCTTATCCTTTTGAGAACTTTTTCCCGGCTTTTTCTTCTCTATGGTGAAAGAATTCTTTATTTTCTTAGCTTCCACAGGCATTGTCGACAGGGAGAGTCCGTAGAGTAAGAAAATGGTGACAAGCCACAGGTTTTCCCTATGTAGTAGTAAGTGAGAGGAAAAACTCGGATGATTAATGATATGCTTGCCACTCTTTTTCATAAGTATCTCACTTTTCTGCGCGACGAACCGTTGCCGTCATAAGAGGGATAAATCTTTACCATTCCGACCGGTAGGGAGATTTGCGCCGAATTCCCGGAAGAAGAAATCCCGGTGCTAACCATTTTCCAGAATCCGGGCAAAAGGCGGCTTAGATTGAGATTCAATCTTCCTTTGAAAGGAAGCTTTTGGCGTTTTATCAGGAATGAATCTCCCTCTTTGGAAAGGGTGGCCATACAGGATTTCGGCTTAAGCAGCAAGTCGTTTTTCCTTTCTGTGGATAGTTCAATCTTGTATACTTTTTCATCGGCCGTGGCATATAGTTTCCCTATTACTTCGCCGGGATGAAGCTTTGCGTCGGCGGTCTCCACCACAGAAATTGAATATGAAGGCAGAAGCCCTGACTGTTGAGTGCCGTCGTTGAGAATCATCACAGTCACTTTATCATCTGGATACACCCATAAACCTTCCACATTTTCAAGGGGCAGCCCTCCGCATATCTCTTTCGCCATATCAATATCATAGGCCACTATGGGTGAAGTGGCGAAACACGCAGAGGAGACAAATATCACCCCTGCTGCCATTATGAGTCTTGATATTAGAGTCTTAAATTCCAAATAGCAATTATTTAATCACCTTATTCCGACAGAGTATGGAAGAATCAAGGTTTGGTGGAGAAAGTGTAAGAAAGACCGAAGCTCAGGATCTCGCGAAGCATGAATCTTTTCCATTTGCCTTCACTTTCTGCCGAACCGTCGTAGCGTAGATGCACGAAAATCTGTGTACTCAGCCATTTGTTGATGTCAAAGTTCACAGTGTTCTGCCAATCCCATAGGTAGTAGTGGTAATCAGTGAACATAAACATCCTTGTCTTGTAGCCGATATTTGCAGTGACTTTCCAATCCATATTGAAGTCGAGGTTGCTACCTATCTCGCTTTTGGTGTGTCTGTCGGCTGCAATGCCATAGGCAGCATGGTCGATGATGTCGTTAGGTTTCAGACAAGCTTTCAGGTTATAAGAAAGGGGAGAGACGGTGAGGGTAAAGGTGAAGGTTTTGAGCTTGTTAGTGTGGTTATAGCTCATACCAAGACCCATGTTGAGGTCGGCCGGGGAGAGGAAAGCCGCGGTGCGAATATTTGAGTTCTCCTCGAAGTTGTTGAAAAGCTGTGTTTTAAACTGCAGATTGAAAGAATAATACCAATTCTTTATAGCCTTATAACCGGCATTAAGATTGTATTGGAAATTATCTTCTGCGATAGTGTATCTATGGTAGTAGCCTTTAGGGTTAGAGCTGAAAGCCACTTTATAGGAAAGATCGCTTGTGAAGAGCAGTTTCGGATGATACACCTGATTGAGGTTTACATTCCAGTTGAAATTGAAGAGCATCGAGAGATAGCTGTTGCCGCCCTGATACCAGTTAGGCGAAACATAGGCTTGTGAAAATTGAAGTTGAGTGCCAAACTTATGAAGCCAGTGCACTTTTTTGATTTCAGCTACCTGTATATCAGCTTCGGCAGGGTTAACGTCAGGCACCTCCTGCTTATTAAGGAAAGCAAGGAAACTTCTGTCTTCCTCAAGCAACACCGGCGGAAGCGGAAGATCCCAGTAGGCGTATTCAATGGCTTCCGGATTGTCGATCATATAGGAATATAAAAGATTTTCCTGGGCCATGGATGAGAAGATTGCATCACGTAGCCATTTTGGAGTCTTGTATTTTTGGATCGACGGAAGATTGGAATCCGGAGAAGTCATCGGTTCCGCATCCAACAACTGTGACAATTCCTCTGAAGGAGCCGAATTCCCCAATTCGTCAGGGAGCAGGTTGTTCCCGGAGACTGTGTCAAGCGGAGTGGTCATGCTCAGCTTATAGAGAAGAGGCTTTTTGCTATAGGAGGGCAACTCAAGTATTTTCTGATAACCGGAGAATACCTTCGGATTGAGGCTCCAGTTTAAAATATCGTAATTAACTTTCGGTTGTGGCATCGAATCGAAAAGGGCCGCAGGGTTTGACACCACTAAGGAGTCCCTTTGAGCGAGGAGAAGAGAATCGGCGTGGGCACATATCTCACAGCCGTCGAGATGATAGCTCTGAGCCCTCCCTGATAAGGTTATGCCGCAAACCAACAAAGGCAGGCAATATGGAAGAAATCTTTTCATATATTTAATAAGTTGTTTTCATTATTAAGAGGGACGTAACGGCGCTAATAGTCCCTATAAATCACAGCCACAAACCCTACTGAAGAAGAGAGTCGTATTCATCGGAATTGATAAGTCGGTATGCCTCCTTGAAAATCGGGTCATGGGTATTATAGACTTTGTAATAAGTGGAATTGTCAAACACATCCCTGCCGATCAATCCTTTGATGATCATAGAGAAAAGTGGAGTGCTGGTCTTTGCTTCCTCTGCGTTAAATTCAATGCCCTCTTTTTCAGCCATATTATAGAGTTCCTGAAGCATTTCGGGGGTCACTTTGAATTCACGGGTGAAATTGTCATCGTTTTTATATTCTTTGGCAATCTCTTTTCTGTGTTCATCCACATATTTGATGGCAAAGGTGTTTATTAATCCCTTTGCTGTCACGTCCCGGTAGTAATTTGTGAATTCTGTAGTGTCGAGAGCCACAAATCTGTCGGGGTTAATACCGCCTCCTCCATAAATGGGCCGTTTCAGTCTAAGTGTCTCCACTTTTAGGGAATCCACCAGATGAATAGAATCGGCATGCATCAGTTCACCGTTGTTATATCGGTCAAGGATGTCGCTGCGATAGGCCTTGGCATTTCCTTTTTCGTATGGTTTCTGAATGTCGCGTCCCGTGGGGGTGTAATAATGGGCAACAGTTAGCCGGATCATTGACCCGTCGGGTAGAGGGATAGGTCTCTGCACAAGTCCCTTGCCGAATGTGCGGCGTCCTACTATAAGTCCGCGATCCCAGTCCTGGATGGCACCTGAAGTGATTTCAGATGCAGAAGCGGAATATTGGTTCACCATTACCACAAGTCTGCCATCGTTGAAGAGAGGCTTGAGCCCGGATGGTTCGGCAAAATTGTCAATGCGAGGGGAGTTTAATCCCTCGGTATAGACTGTCATCTGACCTTTCTCAAGGAATTCTCCGAGTAGGTCTACAGCCGCGTTGAGGTAGCCGCCACCATTGTCGGTGAGATCGAGGATAAGACGGTCCATCCCTTTCTTCTTTAGATTTTTCAGAGCCTTGTTGACTTCTTCTGCAGTTTCGGCGGCAAAACGGTTGAGACGAATGTATCCGGTTTTGTCGTCGACCATATATGCAGCGTCTACACTATAGATCGGAATGTCGGCACGTGTGATTCGGAAATCAATTGTATCGTTGAGTCCATGGTTGCGTCGCAGCACTTTTACATCTACATTAGTGCCTTTAGGGCCCCTTAGACGTTTCATTATGTCGGTGTTTTTCATTTTCACACCGGCAATCACCGTGTCGTTCACCTCGATGATACGGTCGCCTGCAAGGATTCCCACTCTTTCCGAGGGTCCTCCGGCCACTGTCTGAATCACATATAGGGTGTCGTTGTTCATGTTGAAAGTGATTCCCACTCCGGAGAAATTCCCGGTCAGAGGTTCGTTAAGTTCTTTTGTTTCCTCCGCATTGGAATACTGGGAATGTGGGTCAAGACCTGCGAGCATAGCCACTATAGCGTCTTCCACCAGCTTGGATTCATTGACTGTATCTACATACAATTGCATGATGGCTGCTTCCGCGAGGCGCAGTTTATTGTTTTCGGCAAGCGACATCTCCTGCCTTGAAGCAGCAAAGCTTATGCCGATACTTGCGATGATTGCTATGAAAATCAGTTTTCTCATTAACCGATATTATTTTGTAAATGTATTTATTGGTTAGGCAGGAATTCGGAGGGATCGAAACCGAAATGAGCAAGTTCCCTGACCATAGAGCTGCTTACGTAAGATAACTCCGGTTCTGCCGGGAACATTACCGTGGGCATGCTGAAAACCTTAAGGTTTATGTCGGCCAGTTCTTTCTCCTTTTCGAAATCGATTGCATTCCTGACACCTCTTACGAGGACTCCGGCACCGTTTTCACGAGCCACTACCGCAGTCAACCCTTCATAAGCAAAGACTTTCACCTTATCGTTTTGCCCGAAAAGTTTCTTTATCTTTAAAATGCGCTCCTCTATTGTGGTCTCATTCCTCTTTGCCTTGTTAATTCCGATGCCGATTATAAGACCGTCGAACAGCTCCAAGGCCCTTCGAGCAATCGAGAGATGCCCGATGGTGAAAGGATCGAAACTTCCGGCATAAAAGGCTGTTTTCATATTTCGGAATCGTCTTCGATTATGAGGTTGTCTATTATGAAGTTCTGGCGTTCCATAGTGTTTTTACCCATATAGAATTCCAAAAGCTTATTGACAGTATCATCTTTTTTGAGGGTAACAGGATCGAGCCGCATCTCCGGACCGATGAACTCGGCAAATTCCACATCATTAATTTCTCCGAGTCCCTTGAATCGGGTTATCTCAGCGTTGGCTCCGAACTTGGCTATTGCAGCTTCTCGTTCCTCGTCGGTGTAACAGTAGTAGGTGTCTTTCTCTCCTTCTGTCTCCTTCTTTTTGTTTTTGCCTCCACGGCCACGACGCGACACATTCTTGTCTCTCACCCTGAAGAGCGGGGTCTGAAGTATGTAGACATGGCCTTTTTTCACTAATTCCGGGAAGAATTTCAGGAAGAAAGTGATTACGAGGAGACGGATATGCATCCCGTCGACATCGGCATCTGTAGCTATGATTATCTTGTTGTATCTCAGGCCGTCGATACCGTCTTCCACATTTAAGGCGGCTTGAAGCAGACTCAGCTCCTCATTCTTATAGATCACCTCCTGGGTTTTGCCGTAGGTGTTTTTCGGCTTGCCCCTCAGCGAGAAAACAGCCTGAGTCTCGGCGTTTCTAACTTTAGTGATAGTGCCTGAAGCTGAATCTCCCTCGGTTATGAAAATCGAGGATTCATCCCTGCGGTCCTGGGCTTTGTTCCCTTTTGAATTGTCGTTGTAATGGATGCGACAGTCGCGAAGTTTTCTGTTGTGCAGACTCACTTTCTTGGCATTCTCCCTGGCAAGCTTTGCCACTCCCGCCATCGATTTACGTTCCTTCTCGTTGGCAGCGATTTTCTTCAGCATGGCATCGGCCACCTCCGGATGCTTATGGAGATAATCGTCGAGTTCCTTTTTGATGAAGTCGCCCACCATCTTGTTGACGGTTACAGAGCTTCCGGGAGCTATCTCTTTTCCGATAAACCTTATTTTTGCCTGATTGTCGAACATCGGCTCCTGCACCTTGACACTGACCGCAGCCACGATACCGTTGCGGATGTCGGAATATTCATAATTCTTGCCTGAGAATTCCTTAATCGTTCTGCCCACATGTTCGCGGAATGCACTAAGATGGGTTCCTCCCTGCACTGTGTTTTGACCGTTGACAAAAGAATAATATTCCTCTCCGTATTGAGGTGCATGGGTTAACACCACCTCGATATCCTCCCCTTTCAGATGGATGAAAGGGTAAAGAGGTTCGAGAGCCATATTCTCCTTGAGGAGGTCGAGAAGTCCGTTGCGCGAATGGAATTTTCGGCCGTTAAGGAATATTTTGAGACCGGTGTTGAGATAGGTATAGTTGTTTACCATCAGTTCTACGATCTCGGGATGATATACAAACCCTTTGAATAGGGTGTCGTCAGGTTTGAACCTTACGAGAGTTCCGTTGGGCTCATCTACATCCGATTCGGTCTGGCGGATGAAATTACCTTTCTCAAAATCCACGGCCACTCTTTTCCCCTCGCGGATGCTCTCGATATGAAAGTCGACCGACATGGCGTTGACGGCTTTAAGGCCGACACCGTTAAGACCCACGGATTTCTTGAAGTTTTTATCGTCGAACTTACCTCCCGTATTGATTTCGGATGCCACCTCTTTTACTTTCCCAAGCGGCACTCCGCGTCCGTAATCCCTCACTGTGATTTCACCATCCTCGGTCATCGAGATGTCAATACGGTTGCCCGCTCCCATGTTAAATTCGTCGATACTGTTGTCGACTACCTCCTTGAGCAGCACATAAATACCGTCTTCGGGCTGGGAACCGTCGCCGAGGTTTCCGATATACATGCCGGAACGCCGCCGGATATGTTCGTTCCATTCCAGATGCTGGATGCTGGCTTCATCATATCCGCCTGCCGGAGAGGACGTTTCCCCTGAACTATCGGCCGGCGTATTGCCTTGAGCCGCCTCAACGGGTTTTCCTATATTGATATCTTCGAAATTATTTTGAAACAGACCGGTATTATCTTCCATCTTCTCCATTCACAATTTGATATTCCAACTCCAAGTTACAAAGTTAATTAAATTTTCTATAATAAGGTGAAATTTTGAAGTCTTTCCAGGCGGGTATCGCATCATAAGCCTCCCGGCTTCCCCAGAAAGTGTTGATTTTCTCATCGTCGTTGTTTCTGATCCAGGAAAGCGGCCCCAGAGTCTTGTGGGAAGCCACTTTTTTCATGAACCATTTGATAGCGAATGCGGGAGCGAGCGGGGCGAGCCTGAAATAGAATGGAAGCTGTGACTTCATTCGTTGCAACGCGTCTTCGAATGTGTCGGGTTGACGGAAATGAAGTATGGCGTCCAGTTCATCGGAATCTTCAAACCACATCCCGTGGAAATTGTGGGTGGCAAACCAGTTGGGCTCGAATATTTTCTCCGGTGGAGGGCACCCAAGAGCTTTCATTATGGCACGTTCAAAATCAATATTTACCTTACGGAAGGGTTCCCCTCCGCCGGCATTATAGCATTTCCTCCAGAAGGTTTCGGGGAGCTCGGGGCGGCACACTCTTTCGAGCAGACGCCCGGAGTCTTCGGTGGTGATCCATTCGAGCACTCCGAGCAAAGGTGTGTGGAAAGCCACAGGATTTGAGGCATTCTTCAAGAGTCCGGGGTGAAGAATACTGGTTTGTCTGATCGACACCCATTTCTTAAGACCTGCATCCCGCAAGACTTGCTCTGCTTTCACTTTCGACAGGGCATAGGCATCATTTTTAGCCGGCACCTGCGGATCGGTAGCTTTTCCCCAGTGGTCGGGGGGAAGGCGGGTGCCATATTGCGACACCGAACCGATGTATACCGTAGCAATCTCCTTATCGGTTGAGCTCTCTATTTCTTTGATAATCTTGCTTATTAGCTCCATGGACCCTACATTCACTTTCAAAGTCTTTTCCGGGAAATGATCGGCCATGGGCGAGACCATCCCTCCTACATGGAGCACCACGTCGGCACCTTCAATACCCCGGCGCAGACTCCCTTCGTCAAGCAGGTCTCCCCATACCACTCCGACCCCTTTCCCTTCAAACGGCCGGAGTTTCTTCCTGTTGATTTTACTGTCGCGAGCCAGGACGTTCACTGCATATCTTTCGGGATATTTTATCAATTCCTGAAGCCCGGCCATCCCCATCACGCCGGTTGCTCCCGTAAGAAATACGTTTCTCTTTTTGGATTCCATACTGCAAAATTAACTAATCTTCATTAAATTTGTCGCCAAACCATGTAAAGAGACACCTGCCTTGGTGCTATAGTAACAAACCCGAAAAATGAAGAAACGACTGGAACCCACTGTTGAGAATTCACTGCGTCTTTTTTCGAAACGACTGGCTGAATTTAAAGGTGAGAGCAGGCGGGGCTACCGCAAAGCTTACTCTTCTTTGCAGGTCTATCTTATCTCCAATTATATGATGGGAGAGATTCTGAACCGGGGGATGATAGAGAACTGGGTGTTTGACAATCTTATGCACGGACTCTCTAAAAATACGGTTGGATTTTATCTCGACAAGGTGTCGAGTCTTTATTCCTCTGTGGCACACAAGTTCAATACCGGCAAGCTGCAGCTATTCAAGGATGTGAAGATAAAGCTGAAGCATGATGCCGTGCCGACAGATCTTTCGGATAGAATCAGTCGTGTTGTCGACGGCATGCGTAAAAAATGCCGGAGGATGAGGGTTTCGGGTAAAAACTCCCTTCTCATAGATGCTGTCCGAAAGTATGGATCTGAAGAGGAATGTTCGATCTGTAATGAGACACAATCCGCCGTAGCAGTCATCTGGAGTTGTCTGGCTTTGGGAGGAGGGGTGCGGCCCGACCTCGTTAAAGGAATGTTGAGAGATGTCGACAGGAATCTGAATATCCTTGATTTTTGTGAGGCCGCCCAAGTTGATGACAAAGAGAGAGAACGGATCTGTAAGTTGGTGGCCGATACTCTCTATGGCGAAGAGATTCAATGGTTTGCCATGCGTCTGCGCCCGGGGGTGAAATATGATGATCTTATATCGAGGTTTGCAAGTCTTAATGGCGAGGTGAGTCTTCCCGAGTTGTTTTATCCGAGTGAGGAAATTGCCCGGAGGGTGGGAAGAAAAGTAGTCTGGAAAGGTAGGCCGGTGATTCGGGATGTCGTTTTTTTCAGACATCGGAAAAGCGAGATATATCCGCTCTTCACCCGGATTTATGATCTGGCGTGGTGTTATCGTCAGCCAGGCAACACTCCCGGGAATTATGCTTCCATACCCGCCAAGGCGATGGATAATTTTATGAAAGCTATAGGTCTTCTCCACTCCGGATTTGATGTGGCGCCCCAAGGGGAAATGATATTGAGCCCGGGAGACGAGGTGATAATTATCGATGGAAACTCCGAGGAGCGGGCGCGTATTTTGAGGAAAGCTACCCCGGATGAAGATGGCAACAAGATCTACCGGGTCACTCTTCTCGATCGTAACAGCCGTTGGGATATCGGAGTTGATGCGCGACTCATCAGGAAACCCTGAGCTTGGGATGTATTCAACCCTTCAAATCGTCACCCTCCCTATTAGGTGAGGGTCAAGTTGAGGGACTCCATAGAAAACTAAAGAGGGTGGGCCATTTTTTTGGCTCACCCTCTTTAGGTGCTGACAAGCTGAAGCTTACTTGCTTGCGAGATGGTCAGAAACAGTAAGTGATGCGCGACCTTTTGCGCGGCGGCGTGACAACACCTTGCGGCCGTCTTTAGTGGCCATTCTCTCTCTGAAACCGTGCTTGTTTACTCGTCTGCGGTTGGAGGGCTGATATGTTCTTTTCATCGTTAATGATATTTTATATTCCTTTTAGGGCATTCGGGTTGCAAAGTTATATAATATCTTTCAAACCCACAAGAAAAAAGCGAAAAACTGCCATACTTACCCCTTGATGCCATCTGCTATGTAAAAGCTTGTGATAGGGAAGATATAGGAAAAATTTTCGGGCATCGAAACTATTGTTTAATTTTACAATATGGAAGAGATTTTGAAAGGTTATTTTCCCGAACTTACTGCGGAGCGACTACAGAAATATAAGAGGATGACGGAACTCTATCGTGAACTGAATGAGAGAGTTAACGTAGTGTCACGTAAAGATATCGACAACATAGGTCTTCATCATATCCTGCATTCCCTTGCCATAGCAAAATATATCCGTTTTTCACCCGGCAGCCGGGTAATAGATCTTGGCACCGGCGGAGGTTTACCCGGGTTGCCCCTGGCTGTAATGTTTCCGGAGGTGCAGTTCCATTTGATCGACCGTATCGGCAAGAAAGTGAACGTGGCACGAGAGATTGCCGACTCGCTTTCCTTGGGAAACGTCACCTTTCAACAGGGAGACATGGGAGAGTGTAAAGAGATGGCGGATTTTGTGGTTTCAAGAGCTGTCACCGACCAACCCACTTTGGTAAAGATCAGTCGTAAGAATATTCTCCCTGAATCCCATAATGCCATACCTAACGGACTCATTACTCTCAAGGGAGGGGATGTGAGCGGGGAGTTGGAGAAATATGCCGGAATTTCTGAGATAGTGCCCATATCCAATTATTTCAATGAGCCCTTTTTCGAAACAAAAAAAGTGGTTTTTACTCCGATAAGTTAATTCTATTGCTGTTCCCCGGGTGATCTTATTGCCCTCCATTTCCAGGTCCAATTTTAAGCCGATTTTTAGGGAAATTTATCCTGATTTTTTTGAAGTAATTTTAAGGGAAAATCTCTTGTAGAAACATAGGGATTTTCATATCTTTGCAGTTGCTTTATGACTATAGTCCCGGCTACTGAATACGCCTGTTTGGCACAATTAATAGTAAGGCCGAATTAACTTAACCTATGAAACAATTGAAAACTCTATATAACAGAATTATTTATAGAACTTTGAAGAATCGGATGGTCCTGTTTGCGGGCATTCTCATCACCCTCCTCTTCCTCCCCGCATGCACCGATGAGCTTCTGAGTCTGGCCGGACCGGATTATGATTATGGTTCTGTAACTGTTGTTGATCTTCCCGGCAAGATGGGAATTTCGTTGGCTCAAAACAACAATGCTTCCAGCCGGGCTTCTTCGGACGGACATGATTTTAACGATGGCTTGCAAAGCGAATTTGCCCTTGCTGCTCCCGCTGCATCTGAAAATTACCATTATTTGTTGCTTTATGGTAACGATGCTTCTTCTACTCCGTTGGTTTTCCCGATTGACCTGAATGAAGTTAATAGGGATCCGGTCAGCAGTGATAATATAACTCTGTTAATCTCAAAAGTCTTTAGAGATGGAACAGAATCTGAAGATGGAAGGCAGTTCAACACTGTCAAAGAATTTGTCGACAATGTTAAAAACATGCAGCCTTATGTTCTGCTGAATTTTAAACTTGTCGACAGCGGATACGGGGACAATAACGACGAGCCGAATTATGCCATAGAAGATAATCCCGGTTTCAAGCTTGTGGGAGAAAATACAGTGGCCAAACTCTGCAAATTAAAAAAATCTGAAATAGAACAGCTGCAGTTAAAGAACTATTACATGGTGCCGTCTAATTCTTCACAGCGTTTTTTCATAATGAGCAGTTCGGTTTATTCCGACCGTGAGAAAAAGGTGATTGACGGTAAGATAGATCCGGGGAAAATCTATACTTCCGAAGAGGAAGCTCAAGCTGATCCGGCTTTGACGGTCCATTTGGAGCGGGTCGCATCAAAAGTCACAGTGTCGTTCAATACATCTTTAATGGCTCAGGCTAATTTCGATCCTTATGGAGACATGCGGCTTAAGGGAGTGGAAACTGATCCGGAAACAAATTTGCCGGTTTTGAATCTGGAAGTCCAAAAGGTTGACATGACAAATGGAACAGGTATCACGATTGACGGGTCTGGTTATCATATCCTCACTACTCCTGTGGATGCAAAAATTAAGATCATTGGTTATGGTGTCAGCAATATGGAACCGTCGACCTTACTTTTCAAAAATATAAACTATAGTTATCCGGCAGCGGAAAGGAAGGAAGTTAACTGGAACTGGACAGACCCTATAAACCATCGTTCTTATTGGTCGCAGGATCCTAATAAACATTATTCACTGGCTAAAACAAATGACGGGGTGTTTACAAAAGTTAAAGGCTATCCACATCAGTTCCGTCTGGCTCTTGATACGGATTCCGTTACTTCCTTGCATTCCGGTTTAACCAATGGATATCAGAATTATGTGAATTTTATTTCTACCTATTTTATCGATGGCAAGCCTTATGATGCCTATAAGCTTTTAGGAAATATAAACCCGGAGGCGAAAATCAATGGAGCTTATCTGAATTATAAATCTTTCGATAAGCTCACATCAGATTTCAGCAATATCAAGAGCACTCAGGTGTCAAATGGAACTGCCACCACATCCTATAGCCCGATTTATAGTCTTGAAAACACTTATTATGATCTTGGGATGGCTTCTGCGAGTAACTGGCAATGGCCCTGGCACCGGGCTCCCTATGGAGTGGCAACCAATCTCGTTATACTTGCAGAAATCGAATTTGACAATAATGCATTCAGTTCAAGCGATGATCCTGATTATAAAGATAAACAGGGAGATAAAGGTGTAGAAGGTGGTAATTCCGGGGGAAATGACGGAGATGTTTCTTCCGGCGTTGCAGAGAAAAGTTACGGGGTCCGTACTGTTTATCTCGGACAAAACAATATTTTTTATCTGCGTAAGGTGAACCTATTGAAATCAAAGCTTGAGATTCTTAATCAGGTTATGTTGTCAGGTGGTAACGCCGGTATTCAGATTCTACATGGACAGTGGGACCGTCACCTACGTTGGGATGATGACGATGAAAACCAATTTGAGGAAACCCATCTCGACAAAGTGGCATGGAACGAAGGTTCCAAACTATGGTTTGCAGAAGTAGCTTGGAGAGGGGATGATAATAATTTGTACAGTGACGATCAGGAAGTGATATTGGAAGAAAAAAAAGAGGATGGTACCCTATTACCCGGACCTATCTATAAGAAACATGAAATAAAGAATGAGGAAGGTGAGGTGACCGGATATACCTATGAAGTTATGTTGAAAGAAGAGAAACTTGTCACTATAGATAATGCATCCGGTGTCAGCGACGATACTGCCCAATTTCTTGACCTAATTCCTGCTGAGATATCCGGTGGTGATGGTCAATGTCTCATAGCTCCTCATGAAAATTATATGGGAGAGAGATGGAGATACTATCTGGCTCCGGCAGATCCTAATGATGAAACGAAGATGGATAGAAGTCAGGCTGTAGAAATCAGCTACAACCACCTTGTGGCCCTTATACATAAAATAATCGGTCCGGTGGATGTTTACACTCAAGGGAAAATGTATTACAGCGTGCCGATCCCTCATCGTATTCAGAACAATAACAATCCCACATCCTGGGCGCGCATGGGGTCTTTCAGCATGGTGAGAAATAATTGGTATAATATATCCGTTACTAATTTTACGCGACTGGGAACCCCTGTTCACGATCTCTTACAACCTATAGTGCCCGTTATGGACGTGAAACGTTCCTACATAAATATGGGTGTTGAACTTCTTAACTGGCATGACGTTGTGGAAGACAACATTCCGATGATGTAAAAGATGAATAATCTTTTTAACAGAAAAATAAACCGGCTAAGTTGACCTGACGAAATGATATTTCAATCTGACAATATATTAAAGAATAAAAGAAGATTGGCGGGAGGCTCTTTTTTGCTTACCCTCCTTTTCTCGCTTTCAATGCTTACTTCATGTAAAGATGAGCTGACCCTTATTGAAGATCCCTCCTCCGATGGTGTTGAAATCGAAGGAGACTGCATTGCATTTACTATGGCTCTCGATAAAGATTTGTCGACAAGAGCCGACGGTTACGATTTCACATCAGGAGACGCCATAGAGAAATATGAGAATTATATCGATACTCAGGATAAATTCCGTGTGTTTTTCTTTACAGAGGGAGGTGATTTCCTGTTTGGTGCAACCGACAGAACAGTAAGTTCTCTATTAAGTACTTCCGATTCACAGACTGATTATTGGTATGTACGTATTCCGATGACTATGATTGTTGACCGCGATAACAATGAATACGACATCAACAAAATAAAGGATTATCTGAAGAATCATTCCTTTAAAGTAGCTGTTCTGGCCAACTGGCCTAATGGTGGAGAGAAAGTGAATCCGGCCGATTGGGACGACAGCGAGGGCACCTCCTCCGGGGAGAACCCCTCATCCACCCTGAAAGGTAATCCGCTTTGGAATTGGAACAATTCTATCCTTAATAAAGATGCCGATCCATCAGATATTAGAAATATCAACGACCTTCACCACGTATACAACGATCTGTATTATGGTAACGATTCAAGGAGGCCCGTTTATCAGCATTTTATGGCGTCTGTCTCGGGTAAAGATGCCGGATTATACTCCGGAGAACCTACCGACTGGGTTAAGATGCGCGATATAAACGACGAAACCGGTTGGCGTAAATCTTATGATCTAAGCACAGAAGTGCCATCATTCGACAGTAAAACCACAGCTAACCAATGGATCCGGGCAAACTGCTCTCCTGATGTTACTCTGAATCAGGGGAAAAAGATTTATAGGCATTATCAGCACATGTGGTTTCTTTGGAACTTTGATGCCTCTTATAAATACGGACTTTGGATGAATGCAACCGAAGAGGATAAAAACGGTAAATATAAAGGATTTGATAAAAGTTATGAGGATAACTGGGGCTGGAAAGACGATAGCCCGGCCACTGTAGTCAATCCCTGGGGTGCCAAATGGTATGAAAGGAATGGGAAACGGCTATATGAATGGATGAATCCGAGCCTGACCGGTAATAAGGCTATCGGTATAATTACTATTGACATAGGGGAAAGTAATAATGATGTTTTCTTCAAATATATTCCAAAAAGCGGTGAATATGCCTACTGCAAGAAAGTAGGGGATTACTATGGCGTGCAACTCCCGGAGATCGGTAATGTGGCTGTGACATCAGAAACGGAGGGGATGATGACTTTCCAGGCAAGAACCTCCGGAACATTAAGAATTCGCTGGGGAAGTGCCGATAGCAGAGGAGCAAGATTGGGAGTGCAGACCGGTACGACATATTATGCCCCGGTGGCTGATGTCACGTCTGAGACTCCGATCGATTGGACTGTGCCGGGGAATGGACAGAATTATCTTGATATCACAGTGGAAGGTAATTCAGTGCCCGTTTATATTTTTGGTGCAAAGGGTAACGCGATAGTTTATTCTATTGAGTTCATAAGGGGGAGATATTTGTATGAAACCGATCGCGAGGGTATAGCACCTAATCCGAATCAGGGCATACCTATGTATGGGGTGAAACATTTTGACAAGATACCCGACTGGCAGAGGGGTACAACCCATAATCTTCAGGGAGTTGTCTCCCTTATCCGGGCCCTCGCCAAAGTTGAGATTTATATAAAAGGAAGTTTCGGGCAACCTCGCCATGTCTATATGAGGGAAATAAACAGAGCTGCAAGATGCGAGCCTATGGATGTGCACACCTCCACTGACTCTTTATGGGTAAATGATCACTTGGTATATACAGGAGAGGGGGCGTGCGAATGGTTCCGCATTCAGAAATATGGCCCGGTCTATAATAAAATGTCAGAGGCTGATTATCCCAATTGGTTAAGCTGGTTTTATGGCAGCTGGAAATATGATCCTTCTGATTCGAGTCCGATACTATGGAAAAATCAGGGTGAAGGGACAAGCTATGAATATAACGGCGATCTTGGATATTATGTGCCTAAAGGACAGATGACCGGATGGACAAAGAGCAGTTTTAATTATAGCGGATACACCACAGAGCAACCGCCTCATATCTTCAACCCTTATATGTATAGAAGTTCATACTGCAGGTTCCTTTATGCAGGTTATGACACGCAGGGTGGAGGTTATTACAAGTATGTGTTATATCTTCCGGAAAAGAATATTGACGACCCGTCAACAGCCGGTAAACCGGAGACAACTCCAAAGGTGCCTCATATTGAATACCGATTCCCCCCGAGAAACTCTGCATCCACAGATGATGAGGATGGTGATGAAGACGTTCCGAGTGCTGTTGCCTCCGTTTTCAGCAATACCGAATATAATCTCGATGATGATGATTGCTATCGTATCTATTTCACTAACTATGGAGAAAGCACAGCTTCAGATGCTGAGGGAAGTATTTATGGTTTGGATAAAAATCCATTTTTGACCAATGGCACGAAATGGAATTATGATAACTATGAACGTAGCAGGGAGAGATTAGCTTACCATTGGCCTATAGTGCGGAATCATAGATATCAGTTATATGTAGGGGGAGCAGGACCGGAAAGCCCTGAGATCCATGTAAAAGTTTCAGACTGGGGTCATCGGAAGGTAGTGCTTGAATGGTAGAATAGGGTTAAGATAACAGGGTGTTTGGACGTTGCGTGCAACGTAAAGCGCAGAATGTAGGAAAAAGAGACGAATTAATTTAAGAAACGTTGAGGTTTGCGCCTCTCGTTTCTTCCAACAAACCGACAATTTTGAAATGAGTTCTAAAATAAATATATTTATACGGAATCTTCATCAGTTCCTTAGGATGAGCAGTATTCTTGGACTCTCATTTTTATTGTGGAATTGTCAAGAGAGGGATAGCTTCTCAGAAAATACGGAGGTGCCGGAAGGAATGCAGAAAATCACTTTCCTGATTCCCGATTATGAAGGAGGAGCTGCTCAATTCGGCACGAGGGTATTCGATGTTGCCGAAGAGGGATATATGAGTAACCTTTATGTCGTGGCAGTAAAATATAAGGAATATGCCTATGTTGCCGAAAAAGATGAAACTGGCAACACAATATATAAAAGGGATATTAATAACGACAAAGATCTGTCACAAGATCCGCAGGTCTATACTTTTGCGCTCAATCCTGTAGGCACTCCGTTCAAGGTAGGTGAAAATAAATACCATTCATTCAATGTTACACTTTACCCGGGGGAATATAAATTCGGTGTGATAGCGAATGCCGACCTCTATCTCTCGCGAGCAACCAATATTGCGGAATTCACCAAAGAATCACAGTTGCAGGACATCATATTGAACTTTAAGGAGAATACCCCTCTGGCCCCAACCCACCTCCCGATGGTATGTATGCCGGAAAAGATCCAATATGGCACAAATTCCTCTTCAAAAAAACCGGTATCTTCGGAGAATAACTATGTAGTGCCTGTCACAAAAGATAATAATGTGAACATTTATGCCGATATGACCTTCCTTTGTTCGAAAGTGCGCTACACTCTTATGTTTGACAAGACCGAGGGCGGCATTTCAGAAGGTTTCGGTAGTGCATGGATTCGTTTTAATGTTGACGACAAGGTGAAGCCATGGGCAACCAATATCAGGCAACAGACCCAGTTGGTGTGGGGAGAATCGAAAGGGGAGTACACGGATGATTCGGGAACTTACTACACTTATAATCCGGATCAAGCTTTCATCCCATCGTCCGGTGTCAATGATGAGCCATACGGTCTTTGGACAATCGGTATCGACAGATACTACTGGGATGCCCGGGAGGAGTTCGAGGGGAGAGATACGGATATAACCGGCCATATTTTTGAGGGGAAGGATTATCCCAAAACATATAAGTCGGAGCTTATCCCTTGGGACGGAACTACCGATGAATGGATCCCGCGTGAGAGAAAGATATGGCAAGGTGTGGTTTATTTGCCGGAAAACACCGGGGAGATAGTTGGGATTGATGGTACTACTAAGACCCCGATTGCGAAAACAGTCTTGAAATTCCCATATCACATGAGGGCAAACTCGGATGATGACACTCCTGAAGAGCAGGCAAACAATCCCAAAGTGATTTCTCTTTTTGGAAATTTGAATGAGGAGCAGTTTGACAAGACTGATGATAACGGGGGATACATAAAATCTGAACCTCAAGTGGCTTTCCAGGGTTTGGAGCGGAATTTTATGTACGACGTGGTGGCAAGAATCGTCAATCCGGAATCGGATATGGATATACAGGTATTTGTATCCGTCATTCCTTGGCATGAGATCGACCAGAATTTTTCGGAAGACTGGGGTTCATCTAATAATAATGATGCCGGTCAGGATTCCGATTTGAATGCACAAGCTCAGGATTGGCAATATAATGGTTCCGAATCTACAATGTGAAAATTCAAACTGCAATTTAATTGGATAAGGAAATGTATAGGAAATCAAAATATATATTCTTCTCATTACTGGCCCTGCTGGGATTATGCCTCTTCCAGTCTTGTGTAGATGATAAACTTGAGGAACCGTCATCTGATGCTGACATTGTTATGTCTGACCCCGACGGTATCGTCCTGACTTTTGCCGTTAGCCTTAACCAGTTGCAGACCTCGAGAGCTTCTGCAGTAGGGGAGGAAACTATTATAGATGAATATGACAACAAGGTTGATACGGCCACATTTAAAGTGTTAGTGTTTTCAGAAGCCGGAGATTTCCTTTTTGATGCCAAGAACCGCATAATTACAGAGACTCCTGACCAAAATAGCCAGTGGTACATAAGGATACCACTTAACAATTCTATTACTGATTCCAATGGTAAATCTATTTTGGGTGCTGTGAGAAGAGCTTTGGAAAATGACGGTTTCAAGATTGCAGTACTCGCCAACTGGCCCGCAAATAAAGTTAGCTGGGGCTGGAATCAAAGTGCACTGAACTCTCAAGCCTCCGACAAGAAAACAATCAACGACCTGCACTACCTGGAGGAGGATAGTGTCTACGGTAAAAGTGATGAAAAGAAAAGCAACAATGTTGTGACAATTCCTGCTAAAAGGGATGTTTATAATTTCTTGAACCCTGACTTTAAATTTGGAGTAAGTCAAGATTGGGTCAAATACTCGGAAATTGGGAAAGAGGCGGATTCAGATCCCTATATTCGAGAGAACTGGAATCCCGGCTCAGAGGCAGCTTCTATAGGCTCTTTCAAAAACGGTGTTTTCCCAAATAGATATACAAAGCTTTGGCAGGTCTGGAATTTTGGAGGTAGCTATTCTGACAGTTTGTCTTATTCTTTGATTGCAAAGGATAAGGACGATAAAGAGTACTTAAAGAATAATCTTGGGAGTGTTTGGAACTTGAGAAGCGGAGATGCTTTTGAAACCTGGTTGGGAATGGATTCAAAAACTAAAGAATTAACCACTGATTTTGAAGTGGACGGTTTCTTTTTCAATGCTTATTCGGAAGGTAAACCACAGTTTGGAACAACAGTTATAAAAGAAAATGGCATTATTTCAACTTCTTTCCATAATGGAAAATACCATGGTATTAAATTAGGAAAGACTAATTATACAGAACAAGA
>JAFLTR010000018.1 GCA_022509205.1 Muribaculaceae bacterium
TATCCATTCTAATTCATATTCTATATTTATCTCATTGTGATACACATTTCCGGTGTATTTAAAAACTTCAGAATCGTTCCTCCATTTAACAGATGTATACGCGTCACATATTTGCAGCGGTCTAATCTTAACCTCCATAAAAATTTATAACTTGAATTATTTTCAACATTTCATCGACACCATACCTTTGGTCGATTGGAATAGGTAATAAATATTTAGTCAACTGATATTCTGTAGAGTCTTTATCACACCATTCATAAACATTCGGCCAATATGTTGGCACAAAAATTTTATTTTCGATTAATTTTGTACGTAAATCCTCCTTGAAGGAAAGGAATGGATACACAAGAGGAGAAGCAAAAGTATCTAACGAGGGGAGATTAAATTTATTGAGAGAATCAAGATGTTGATTCAAAAAATCAAAATTTTCTCTCCTTTTATCTTTTGCAATTTGCATGTCGATTGACCCTAAAAGTTTGGTGGTCAGGTCAGACATTTTTTTGAGTGGTTCTGTTCCCAGAAGGGATGAATTTCTACTGAAATCTTGATATCCTTCACTTGCGGATAATTCGTGCCTTTTTAAAAGATGAGAAAATCTCCTATAGGAGAAATCTTTATCCAAACTTTTATATAGGTTTTCGTTGGATAAATTTTTTTCCAAACCTGTGGCAATACCTCCATCAGGAAGACCGAAATATTTCCGTGGACTATAAAACATCATGGTTTTTGCAATTTCAGGAGCATACCAGGCCTGAGAATTATCTATTATTATTTTATCTTTATATAGTAGAGCTAAAGTTTGAATAGATACATCCTTGATACCAAAATAATTATTAAATATTATGTATTCCCCTTCCTTAAGGGCTGGCGGATTATCTATTTCCAAGGAAAAATTTATTGGATAGAATTCATAAGGAATATTTAGTTTGGTGATTGGTTGAAGAACAACTTCACAGGTGAAATAAGGCAGATATATTTTTTTTACCTTACTACCCATTGAAAGTAAAATAAATTCTAAAGCATGTCTCCCTGAATTAAATTGGTATCCATCAGAATGAAGGCTGGGTCTATATCTTTCATTCAATTCTAATTCAAAATAACCACCGATTTCTTTCATTGGAGTATAATATTATAATAAGATGATGGATTTTTTAATAAGCTTTCACATACTTTCAAATCTTTAATTTTGAAAACTAATGTTCCCATAGAATTATTGGCACCTTTAAAGGCATAAACCTCTTCTCCTTTCAAAACCCATAAATCTTTCTCAACCAAGAAAGGCATTATTTCTTCGGAAATTTCAAGCCTTTCAAATTTACCATCCCGATCCGAATGAATTATAATTTCTACTAAATGCTCATTAGGCTCTTTTACATTAATTTCCAAAAGATTTAATCCTACCGCATTTCTAACGCAATTTTCAATTAAATTGGTATTATACTCCATATCAACCATTTCAGCCAGCCGATTCCCACCTCCACGAGGAGAAACTTCCATAATATATGCGTTGCCGTCCTTTCCTATTCTGGTTTCTATGTTGTAAATACCGGTCTTCATTTCTAAAAGGAACATTAACCTTTGTAACTCTGTCTTTAATTCATCCTGAAATCGAGTTGGCATAGAGGATGGCCAGCTATAAGCAGCAGGTGTATAAGGATTGGAAGCTGTTTTGTCAAAATATTGGTTAGAAAAAGAACAAACCGACAGTTCTCCGTTTACTGTGAAACAATCGGAATCAGAAGTATGGAACTTAGGAATTATAAAATCTTCAATTATGAATTTTTTGATATGGGATTCTTCAAGAGCGATTTTTATGGCTTTATTTAGATCTTTTTCAGAATCAACTCTGGATACACCCTTACTTCCCGCAGAATCCACAGGTTTTACTATTACAGGATATTTCCATGATTTTCGGTCCTCAATTGCTGCTTCTAAGTTGTTATATCCTTTTGCTCTCGGGATCTTAAAATTATTTTTTGCGAGAAAATTTCTAAAAAGCGATTTATCCTGAAGAATACTTACTGATTTAAAAGAACCCTGAAAGGGGAGCCCCATTTTTTCAGCAACATAAGCAGCAGTCACAACACCGGGATCAACAGCAAAGGACATGATTCCATCTATTTGCAACTTCTGTGCAAGAGTCAACACAGCTTCTTTATCGAGGATACTTATATTATAATATTCATCGGAATATTTATGGGCAATATTATGAGGGACATAATCTACAGTAATAACATAAATATCTAATTTGTGAGCTACTTTTATTACCGGAATGAGATATCTCAATCCCCCAAGAAGCATTAGTTTTTTCTTTCCCATACAACAGCTTTATCTAAAGACTTCTAAGACGCGGTTAATATCTGAGGGGGAGAGTTCGTGGTGCATGGGAAGACAAAGAACTGTTTCCGCAAGTTTAGTGGCGACAGGAAGATTCTCTTTTGAAGCGGAGGGCAGTTGGCGATAGGTGGAGAAGGTGCTTATCAATGGATAGAAATAGCGCCGACCGTATATGTTATGCTGTTTCAAGTCTTCATACAGTTGGTCGCGGGTTCTTCCGAATTTCTCGGCGTCAATAAAGATGGGGAAATAGGAATAGTTGTGTCTCACTCCGGGCATGTCGTCAAAATATCTGATACCTTCGACGTCTTTCAGGGTTTCGCGGTATTGGATTGCCACCTGACGGCGTCGTGCAATGGCATCATCCACCTGACGGAGGTTGAGGAGACCGAAGGCGGAACGTACTTCATCCATCTTGGAATTGATGCCGGGAGCCACAACGGTGATTTCTCCGGCGAAACCGAAGTTTTTGAGATAATCGATGCGTTGCTTGGTTTTTTCATCGTGCATCACCATAGCGCCACCTTCGATAGTGTCGTAAACCTTGGTGGCATGAAAGGAGAGGGTAGACATATCGCCGGCATTGAGGATGGATTCGCCGTCAATCTCAACACCGAAAGCGTGGGCAGCATCGTAGATTACCTTGAGGCCGTATTTATTGGCCACTTCCTGAATGCCCTTTACATCGCAGGGTTTGCCATAGCAATGCACGGGCATGATGGCTGTGGTTTTCGGAGTGATAGCCGCCTCGATTTTTTCGGGATCCAGGCCGCAATTGGACGGATCGACATCCACAAAGACCGGTTTACAACCGTTCCACCAGAGGGAATGGGTGGTGGCCACGAAGCTATAGGGGGTAGTAATGACTTCGCCGGTTATGCGCAGGGCCTGGAGGGCCGTGATAAGAGGAAGGGTACCGTTGGTGAACAGAGAGATATATGGCACTTTGAGGTATTCGGCCAGTTCCTTTTCAAGACGTTTATGGAGCTCTCCGTTGTTGGTAATCCATTTACTTTTCCAGATGTCCTTGAGAAGGGCATGGAATTCCTCCAGGTCAGGCAGGAGGGGGGAAGTGACAGTGATTTGTTTATCTTGTGGTTCCATCGCTATTCAAGCTACGGGATTATTTTCTGAGGTTTTTTAGTTCGCTGACTTCGGGGAATTTAAAAAGTAGGGCTCCGCCGATATAGACAGATGCGCCAAGAAGGACTGAACATATCAGGGAATCGAGGCCGTCGCCCAGGTACCAAGCGAGGGAACGGGCGCTGAAGTACATTACAGCAGACAGCGTGATTATTGGCAACAGGTCGTATAACTGGGAGAGAATCCCCATTTTCAGGAATTTACCGGTGTAATGAGTATTCCAAATCAGACATAAGATAGAACTCGCAACCATACCCCAGCACATGGCCTTAATTCCCAAGGGGATTGTGACGCAAAGGATCAATACACCCTGAATTTTCTTAATTATTTCAAGTCGCAGGAATAGATTGCTTTTCCCTTTTACAATCAGATAGTTGAGATTGACGGCATGGATGGGATACCACATCATGCTGAAAACAATTATAGAGAGGAGAGTGGCAGCGAAAATCCAGGTGTCGGTGTAGAGTACATTGATTAAAGGATAAGCCACAGCGCCTACCCCAAGACAGAGGGGGAAAATTACAAATGCAGATATTTTCAGTATCTTACGATATCCGTTTTTTAAGACTTCTTCATTGTCTTGAATCTTGCAAAGGGTGGGATATGTGACCGACTGAAGGACGCCGGTGGGAGTTGAAGCCGTGAGATTTGATAATGACTGGGCCCGGTTAAAATAAGCAAGATCGCTCGCTTTATAAACTTTACCAATCACTATATTATAAACATTGTTATATATAGTGTCTAACAATGCTGATGCCAATAGTTTTGAACCGAAGCCGAAAAACTCCTTGAAACTTTGTCGGGAGAAGATGAAGGATGGGGACCATTTAACTTTAAAAAGGATAAAGAGAGTATTTATTACAGTTTGCGTTAAATTTTGAAAAACCAGAGCCCAGACCTTGAAATCCATGTAAGCGAGGATGATTCCGGTGGCACCAGATATTATCAAGGATGCGATATTGAGTTTTGTGAGAGCTTTGAAATCCATATCGGCGGTGAGGAGGGTTCTGTGGACTCCGGCGACAGACCCTATGACAAGATTAAGGGAAGTGACCCTTAAAATTGCGGTCAGTTCGGCCACGCCGTAAAAGTCGGCTACGAGAGGAGCACCGAAGAAAAGGATTACATAGCTGATTATTGAGATAACGATATTGAACCAGTAGACAGTGCTGCAATCGGCTTGCGTGCGGTCAGTTTTTCTTACGAGGGCGGTGGAGAAACCGGAATCGATGAATGTGCCGGCAACAGCAGTGAACACCGTCAGCATGGCGACGAGACCGAACTGGTCGGGCATTATGAGTCGAGCCAATACTACGGAGATGATAAAGAAGATGCCCTGTTTACCGCCCTGTTCGAGGATGCGCCAGAAGATACTGGAAACGGCTTTTTGTTTTATTGTTTCAGACAAAGTAGGTTTCTAAAAAAAGGTAGAAGGGACCCCACCCCGGCCCTCCCCTAGCAGGGAGGGTGACTGTTCCACCGAAGGGGAGATTTTAAAATGCAGAATTACGAGGGAGAGGACCTTTTGAGGATTTTGAAAAAATCCTTCCCATTATTTGAATTTCGGAGAAAGTACCGGTTTTAGGATTTTCAGAGAAAAATCCATCCCGTTAGGAGCCGTAATTGTAGCCGTAACCGTAGCCGTAACCGTATCCGTATTTGTAGGTGTGGGCGTAGCCGTATTTGCCTTCGGAGGCCATTGTGCCGTTGAGGATGAAGGCTGCGTGGCTGAATTTCTTCTGTTCGTAGAGGCGGTCGAGTTCGGAGAGCATTGAGCGCTCGAGGAGGCCGGCTCGGATTACGAATATGGTGCGGTCGGCGAATTGGTCTATAATCTGGGCATCTGCCACCACTTCGATAGGAGGACAGTCGATGATTATATAGTCGAATTCTGGTTTTAGGGTCTCGATGAGTTGCTTGAATCGCGGAGATTCCAGGAGCTCGGTGGGGTTGGGGGGGACGGAACCAACGGGCAAAATGTATGCTGTTTTTTCGGAAGACGGGAGACTTCCGCTCCTATCTGATTGAGGAGTCAAAGGAACAAGAAGGGAGGAGAGGTCGGAGATGTTGCCGGCGAGATAGTCGGCGAGGCCTTTCTCGGGGCGGCCGACGTAGGCGGAGGCGGAGCCGTGACGCATGTCACCGTCGATGATTACCACCTTCTTATCTTTAAGGGCTATGGCATCGCCGAGGTTGACGGTGATGAATGATTTGCCGCTACCGGGGTTAAAGGAGGTGACGGCGAGTACATTGCATCCCTCCTGATTGATGCGGGAGAACTCTATGTTGGTGCGGAGCACGCGGAAGGCCTCGTTGATGATGTTGCGTGAACCCGGTTTAACGACTATTTCATATTTGGTTTCCTCTTTTTTCTTGTTTTTGCCGGACCTGACGGCCTTCAGGATTTTGCCGAATCGGGAGCTGGTGCCGGCCTTGCCCACCTGGGGAATTTCACCGAGCATCGGGATGGCGAGGGCCTCGACATCCTTGCGGCCCCTCACCTTGGAATTCATGATTTCGCCGGCGTAGACGATGGCGAATGGGAAGCCGAGACCGATGAGGAAGCAGACGGCCACAATCATTTTCTTATTAGGGACGGGAGGGATGGGAGAGGCGCCGGGTTTCTTGATGACGCGGGAATTATAGGCGCTGAAGGCCTGGGAGAGCTCATTGTCTTCGCGTTTCTGAAGGAGGAAGAGATAGAGGTCTTCCTTGACCTTCTGCTGACGCTCGACGGAGAGGAGGTATTTTTCCTGGGTGGGGGATGAGGCGAGTTTGGAAGTGGCGGCTCCGCGCATGCCCTGAAGACCTTTCATCTGGGTCTGAAGGTTGATCATATAATTATCTACGGAGGCGAGGATAGCGCCCTGCATTTCGGAGAGCTCCTTATCCATACGCTGCACGAGAGGGTTTTTCTCGGAGGATTTAGCGAGGAGATTGTTACGTTCGAGGAGTTTTGCGTTGTAATCACTAATCTGGCTCTGGATGTTGAGATTTTCCATGCCGGTGTTGGTGGGGAGGGGTTTGTCGCCGACTCCTTCGGATGACAGATAGCTGCGGACGTAGCGAGTCATCTGAATCTGATTGTTGAGGGCCATGATATCCTGGCCCAATGCCTGGCTTTCACCGAAATATGCAGCGGCAGCGGCTCCTACGTCAGGAACCAGATTGGCACTCTTGAACGAGGATATATCGGAATCGACATTGCCGAGTTCATTTTCGATAACAGCGAGACGCTCATTGATGAAATTGGAGGTGGAGACGGCAATCTGGTTACGGTCGCGAATCCAGTTTTCGTTGTAGACACCGATAACGGTATTGAGGACTGCGTCGGCGCGTTGGATATCCTGATCGGAGAACGTGAGATTTATTACGGAGCCCTGGGCATTATCCTGAGAGACGCCGAGACGGGCGCCATAGCTGCCGACAGCGGCGGAGAAGGGGATTTTCTGAACTTCGAGTTCTACATTGCGGTCGCGGTCGAAATAGATGGTGGGACGCACGATGAGTGGACCGGCAATGGTGGGGATAGTGTCTTCAAGGGTGCCCTGATAGTCGAATTTCTCCTTTTTGTCGGAGAGGAGGCGGAAATCGGAGATGGCCACCTTCCCCTGACCGGAGACTTCGAGAGAGAACTGGATACCATTGTTTTCGGGGAGATCGGGCATAGAGACAGTGACGGGAAGAGTGGTGCCGTAGGCCACAATCTTATGGAAACGGCCGGGAAGATAGTAGTTGTAGTCGAGATTGAGACGTTTGACGACTTCCTCCATAAGGTCGGGACTTTTGAAGGTCATCATCTCGTTCTGGATGTTGGTGTTGTTGGAGAAGAGTCCGAATTCGCCGAACTGGTCGATGCCGGCGGAAGTGGATTTCCCTTTACCTTCCTCCTTGATGAGGAGAGCGGCTGAGCGGGTGTAGACGCTGGGGGTGCGGGCCACTTTGAGCAGACCGATTCCGACGCAGACCAGGACGGAGAGGAGGAGCCAGGGCCAATAGCTGAGGGTCTTGAAAAGAACGTCGGTGAGGGGCACAATGCCGTTGTTGGCCTGATTTTTCTTATTGTTGATGGGGGTAGCCATTATGAGAGCATGGTTTATGAGAACAGGGTTTTGTTGAGCCGTTTTTCGCGGTTGCGAATGAAATGGGTCAGACTGAAGTTTCGACTAATGTATATAGGGGAAGGTTAGAGGCGGGAGATTGTGATGCCGAGGGTTGTGACGGTGACGGCGAGAGATACGATGGATGTCCAGAAGGCCGGCGTGAAAGGAGAGTTACCGGTTGCGGTGGTTTCGCGTTTTGTCTTGTCGTTCGGTTCGACATAGATTATGTCGTCTTGCTGGAGATAATATGCCGGAGAGTTAGCGAGTTCCTGAAGGTTTGTGAGATCGACCCTATAGCCTTCCTGAACCCCCTGTGAGTTTTTCCTGACCACGAGGATGTCTTCGCGTCTACCGTTCATAGTAAGGTCGCCGGCCACAGCGATGGCATCAACTATGGTCATGTGGTCTTTGTTAAAGGAATAGAGGCCGGGGCTTTTCACTTCTCCGAGCACGGAGATTCCCGTATTTACGAATTCCACCGTGACGATAGGTTGCTGCACGAGTTCGTCGGCGATGAGTTTGTTTTCGATGAAAGAGGCGAGCTGGCTGCGGGTCATACCGGCTATATGGAGGAGCCCCAAGACGGGGAAATTGATGTCTCCCTGGGGAGAGACTGTGTAATAGGAAGCCTCGTTTCCTCCCTGGGCGTAGCTGGCTATGCCTGTCGGGGACATCTGATTATTAGTAAGATTGAAGAGAGAGGAGAGGGCGGGGTCTTGGGTGCTGACCACGATAGAGAGTTTATCTTCGGGTTGGATTTTGATGTCGTTGACGTTGGCTGTAGTGATTATTGTGCCGTTCTGGACGTCCTGAAAATAATCGATATTTTTAGGAGTGGAGCACGAAAGGGTGAAGAGCAGGGGAAATATCGGTAACAGTTTGATAAGTTTCATAAATTCATTATGCTTTATTTTCAGTCAATTCGATGTCTGTGGCGGGGAGAGTGACTTTAGCGCATCCGAAGAAATCGAGAAGCACGGCAATCTCTCTCTTATTGTCGAGAGTGTGGAGTATCTTACCTTCCAAACCTTTGAGAGAGCCTCTCAGGATTTTTATCGTATCACCGGGCTGGAAATCTTTTTCGACAATCGAAACGGGATAATCTTTCTGACCGAGCATGAATCTGAGAGTCTGGATTTCCTTTTCAGGAACTACTGCTATCTCCCTATTGCCCAAATGATTTCTTTTGGAGGGATCGGTCAGGAATTTATATACGAATGGATGTTTAACGATTTCGAGTCTCTGCTTTTCGGTGCACTTAATAAATAGCTTGCCGGCTATTAGGATCTGATCGGTCCATTTTTTTCTGCCGGAGGAGTAAACCCTTAGTCTTTTTTGCGAGGCAAGGAAGGTTTCGATGTTACTTTTTGCGAGAAAATCCTGCAGGGTTCTTTCAGTGTTGTGGCGTACGACAGCCACAAACCAATGGCTTTCGGGCATGCCTACGGCGTCGTCTTTGACATCTGTCAAAGTCGTTGGATGATGAAAGTTATTACTTGTAGAAACCATAAAAACCTCTGATGTAGGAGTATTCTCTTGCAATTAGAGGCCAAAATTGGTGCAAAGTTACAAAAAAAGAATGATATAATTAATTATTATGATTATCCACATAAATTGCCCGTCTGAAAGAGCCAGCAAATGGAAGGGGCGGAAACATTCTTGCTTCCGAAATATTAGGGGTGGAAACATTCTTGTTTCCGAGATCGTAGGGGTGGAAACTTTCTTGTTTCCGAGATCGTAGGGGTGGAAACATTCTTGTTTCCGAGGTTTAAAGCGGAAGTCAGGAGACTTCCGCCCCTTTAACAGTTAATTGTTACCGGCGAATCAGCAAATAATGGGATGAACTTTTCCAAAAGTTCAAATATAATAGTGTATTTGGCCTGAATTTAGGATTTTGAAAAAATCCTTCCCGTTAACTGCCAGTCAGCAAATAGGGACGGAAACATTCTTGTTTCCGAGTTTTAAATGCGGAAGTCAGGAGACTTCCGCCCCTTTAACAGCTGATTGTTACCAGCAAGTCAGCAAATAATGGGATGAACTTTTCCAAAGTTCATAGATAAATAGGAATTAGGATTTTGCGTGGAAATGGAGGAAAAGTATTGACGATTCCAACTATAAGATTTATATTTGTGACCGAAATTGGAGGTTTATGTAACTTTTCGACAATTTTTGAAAAAAATGGGGTAGCGGTTTTTTATTTGATCGGGCTCTGTCGGTAGATGAGAAAATCTTAACATGGGATTGAAGCCGAGGGAGCCGCAGATGATGTGAAGATGCTTAAGAAACGGAACAGACAGGCATGAACAGTGAAATTTTAACCAACCAATCGGTTTTCTATGCGGCACGTCAGGCGATAAGACGGCATGCCACGGGTGGCAATATTCTTATAATGGCAACATTGCTGGCTTTTATTATTGCCAATATCCCGGCTATAAACTCTTACTATTTCGAGTTTTGGAATCAGGAGGTGAGACTTCAGATCGGGGATTTTAATTTATTCAGCCATAGCGGTCATCCAATGTCGCTTTTGAGTTTCATCAACGACGCTTTGATGGCCATTTTCTTTTTCAGCATCGGGCTTGAGATAAAGAGGGAGATACTGGTTGGGGAACTTTCCTCGTTCAAGCAGGCGTTGCTACCCATTATCGGGGCTTTGGGAGGTATGATAGTACCTGTGGCCATGTTCCTGTGGTTGAGCGCAGGGTCGGATTTTTCGCAAGGGGCTGCCATTCCGATGGCCACTGACATAGCTTTCTCACTCGGCATACTTGCCATGCTCGGCAACAGAGTGCCCCTGTCGCTGAAAATTTTTCTGACAACACTGGCTGTAGTAGATGATATCGGTGGCATTATAGTGATTGCCGTGTTCTATTCTTCACATATAGAGCTGATGCTTCTTGTGTATGCGGCCATTTTGCTGGGTGTCCTCATGTTAGGGTCGGCATTGAGGATCAAGACTAAAATCTTTTATCTTCTGATAGGTGGCGTGGTTTGGTTTTTATTCCTTAATTCAGGGATACATCCTACGATTGCCGGAGTGCTTGTGGCATTATGTGTGCCGGCCACACCGGTTTTCGCACCGAAGAAATATATCAAGAAAATCCGAAGAGCGATAAGCAACTTCCGGGATGTGGACGACGAGGTGCTTACGAAACGGAGTATCCTGAATAAGGAACAGATGAACTGGCTGAAGGAGATAGAGTCGGCGTCTGACAAGGTGATCTCTCCTTTGCAGGAGCTTGAAGACGCGTTACATCCTGTAGTGAATTTCTTTATAGTTCCGATATTCGCGTTCGCAAATGCCGGGATTCATCTTCTGAACACTGATCCGGCCTCTCTGTTCGAGGGTATAGGACTCGTGATTATGATCTGCCTTGTGGCGGGGAAATTTGTGGGTATATTCACATTCTCATGGCTGACTGTGAAGTTCCGGCTTGCCCCGATGCCGGCTCATTCCACCTGGCGGGAAATGGCTTCAGTAGCGATGCTCGGAGGAATAGGATTCACAGTGTCTTTATTCATTGCCACAATCTCTTTCGGAAACGATCCTGCGCAGGCTGAACTCCTTAACCAGGCAAAACTCGGTATTGTCTCCGGTTCTTTGATCGCAAGTATCATCGGCTTCTTATGGCTACATAAAACATTGCCGGATTATGAAGCTCCGGATACTGTGGAACATGAAATTTAGTTTAAGGACCGGAATTCATAACCCGTAAGTTGTTTTCCTATAAGACTTAAGAGGGTGAGCCATTATTTTGACTCACCCTCTGCATATTGTCTGTGGTTTTAAAGGATTGGTATAACCGTCTCTATTTGGGAAGCTTGAATGTGACTGTGAGTTCCCTCATCTGTGCGTCGGTCATTCCATCAGGGATGAATCCCATATTGCGTGCGCACATATAGATTATGGCGCTCTTGTTGAGGACATCCACCTGGTCGAAAGCCGCCATGATATCGGTTTCTACAGCGAAAACGCCATGCTTTTCCCACATCACGACATCGTAATCTTCATTTATTATCTTGATAGTTTCATCTGCCAGTTCCTTTGAAGACGGCATCATATAGGGCACAATCCCAAGACCTTTAGGAGCAAACGCCTTTGTTTCGGGTATCATCGACCATAGAATCCTGGTGAGCACATCTTTCTTTAGATATTCAGGATTATGGCTCATTGCCACCAACTCAATGGGATGGGTGTGGAGAGATGCCTTGAAAGGAGATCCTTTTGAAATAAGATCATTGTGCACGGCCAAATGAGAGGGCAATTCAGAAGTGGGAGCCACCGGTTTGTCGGCCACAATTTCATAATGGGCGCAATCATCCAATATCCTGATGATAGAGCCATTTTCCATCGGCCAACGTGCAAGATCTCTCATCCTTTTCTGAGTGCCTTTGCAATAGAAGTAGCATCCTTTAAGATATGGCAAAGTATCTCCGATTGCCACCGGAGCGCTGATAGCTTTCTTATTACGGATTTCATCGGTGATATGTTCAGTGACATTCACTGTGATGTTACCGCCATTCCGCTCGGCCCATCCTTTGGTCCAGAGATAACCGGCGGCTTCGGCTATTTTATCAATTTCCTGCTTTAGGGCAGGAGCATTATCTAAAACTGACGACATAATTACATTAATTGAGGAATGAAGCAAGAAACAATCAAAATTATAATGCCACATACAAGGGTGGCAATCGTTTTCTGGTTACACCCTTTCCATTCTTTAAGAATTATACCCCAGATGTTTGAAAAGACTACGTTAAGGGCCATCAATATACAGAATGAAAGAGTCATCAGAGTAGGAGAGTCGGTGAGGAATCCCTTGCCTAACGCAAGGCCGAAGAACTGGCTATACCATAACGCTCCGGCAAGAAGACAGAACAAAAGATTATTCCCCCAGACATTCAGCTTGGCATAATCGCCCCAGGTCTTGTTTTTCTGATTCTGATAGAAGCAATAGACAAGATTTGTGGCAAAACCCCCTATAGTGACGAGAAAAGTGGCCGGGAGGGTTTTGAAAATGTCGGGTGTGAGTTCTCCGAAATTGATATCTGATCCAAATTCCAGGCCCACGTTGAAACATCCGCTCATAAAACCGGCAAGGAGGGCAATCATTATACCTTTGGAAAAATTGAAGTCTTTTACGGCTTTCTTTTTTTCCTCCTCACTGAGGTTGGCAGATTTCATTGATCCGGCTACACCGATTACGGATATTCCGATAAGGGTAACAAAGACACCGATGAGCACTGACCAAGTGAGCTGGGAAATGGGATCATTCTGGGGAAAGAATATCTGAAGAATCACCGGTCCCAGGATAGTACCCAAGGCCGCGCACGTTCCGAGTGCGATAGACTGGCCGAGAGCCACCCCGAGATATCTCATAGAGAGACCGAATGTCAGGCCTCCGATACCCCAAAGGACTCCAAATCCAAGAGTGACCCAAACGTTGAGCGGATCGGCCTGTGCAAACATCTCATGCAGCGAGTGGCCCGGCGCAACAGCAAGGAACGCTCCTGCCAACGGGAGCACCACCCACGCAAAAAGACCCTGCACAATCCAATAACTTTCCCAACTCCATTCCTTTATCTTGTTTATGGGAACATAACAACTGGACTGGCAGAAAGCGCCGACGGCAATTATAAGCAAACCTATTACTAACATGGGACTTGGAGTTGGGTGTTTAGAATTGGAACTTGTGAATTTAAGGGATGGGCTTTGATAAAAGCCCATCCATTGTTATGAATAGTAATTAATTTTTAACAACTACATAAAAAATTATCTCTTGGAAGTGACGTCTTTTTCGTATTGTTCCACTTCCTTAATGTAAGCTTCACCTACAGGCACATTGTTCTTGAGACAGAACATGTCATAGACAGCGTTCCAGGGAAGGTTCTTAGCCTCTTCGAGGAGGGCGAGACGCTGGAATTTCTTGTCTTCACCTTCATATTTGCGCAGAGTGTCGATCGGTTCGAGAAGTGCACGGCACATACATTTCTGAGCGGCGCGGCTACCGATAACGTAAGCGCCGATACGGTTGAGAGTGCCATCGAAGTAATCGAGACCGTAGTGTACACGGTTAAGTGAGCCGGCACGAACGATTTCGCTGAAGAGATCCATAGTGGGATCGTCCATAATTGTCACGTGGTCGGAGTCCCAACGGATTGGACGGCTTACGTGGAGCATGAGTTCCGGAACGAACAGAAGCATGGCGGATACTTTATCAGCCACACTCTCTGTGGGATGGAAGTGACCGGTGTCAAGAGTAATCATCATGTTCTTTTGAGCCGCGTATGCTGTATAGAAGTCATTGCTTCCCACTGTGTAGCTCTCAAGACCGATACCGAATACTTTTGATTCCACGGAGTCTTTCATCCAGTCGTATTTATGCTCGAAAATCTGGTCGAGAGAATCTTTGAGCAGCTCACGATAGAGAAGACGGTTGACTGTGATATCCTTGCTGCCGTCGTGAACCCATGTGTTCATGATACAGGGATCCTGCTGAGCTTCACCGATAGCCTGAGAGATGGCACGGCAACGCTTTGAATGTTCGATCCAGAAATCGCGGATACCCTTGTCGGGGTTGGAGAGGGAAAGGTCGCCGCTCTTGTCATGGGAGAAAGACGTGGAATTGAAGTCAAGTTTGATGTCGTTGGCGAGACCCCAGTCAATCCAGCTCTGGAAATGCTCTACGGTACATTCATCACGGTCAATGTGTTTGCCACCGAAATCACCGTAGATTTCATGGAGGTTAAGACGGTGTTTGCCGGGGATAAGACTCATTGCATAGAGGATGTCTTTGCGCACTTCATCCATGTTGCGGGCTTTGCCAGGATAGTTGCCGTTGACTTGGATACCTCCTGTGAGGCCACCTTCGCGGGTTTCAAAACCTTCCACGTCATCAGCCTGCCAGCAATGGATGCTGAGGTGGAAATCCTGCATTTGTTTGAGCACTTTTTCAGTGTCTACTCCTACGGCTGCGTAGCGTTCTTTCGCCACTTCGTAAGCCTTCTGAATGTTTTCGTTGTTCATGATATAGTAGTTTTTTAGTTTTTGGTTTTTTTGAGTTTTTGGAGTTGTTGCAATTGTTATTTATGTGAAAACTTTAACAACTAACAACTTTCTTTGGATTGTATGTTTTGGTGGAAGTGGATGCGATAGCAACTTTTCTCATCTCCGCGAGATCGCGAACTTTTCCGGAAGCCTGCAATTGCACAAGCACATTGCCTAAAGCCGTCGATTCGGTTGGACCGGCCACAACCGTTATTCCCAATTCATCGGCTGCATATTGCATAATATATTGGTTGAGAGAGCCTCCTCCGATTACATGAAGACGTTTCACATCTTTCGGGCTACATTCCTTGAGACCATCGAGCACCTCCTTATATCGCTTGGCCAGACTCCTGAATATCACTCTTATATAATCTGCGGGAGTCTGAGGCTCTTTCTGACCAGTGTCTTCACAATATGTGTCTATAGATTTCATCATGCTGGAAGGGTGAGCAAACAGGGAATGGTCAGGATTTATTATGCTGTCACATTCCGATTGCTCGCACAACGCCGCCAAATCCGAAATGTTTTCCGGCACATCTTTGAATTTAGCAGGGAACTCCTCTCGGCAACGTTCAAAAATCCATAAACCGCAGATGTTTTTCAGAAAACGGGTGGTGCCATCTACGCCACCTTCATTTGTGAAATTATATTCGCGGCTTTTCTCATTGATGATGGCTCCCGGCGACTCAATGCCAAGAAGCGACCATGTGCCGCAACTTAAATAAGCATAATCTTCGTCGGGAGTTGGCACGGCGATTACAGCTGAGGCAGTGTCATGGCCCGCAACTGCCACCACGGGTACTCCTGAAAGTCCAGTATAGTCTTGAACTTCTTGGGTGAGCAGACCTATTATTTCGCCCGGTTTTACTGATGTGCCGAATTTGTCGCGACTTATGCCCAGAATTTCCAAGACTTTCTCATCAAGGTCTCCTGTTTTTGGATTAAGTATCTGGGAAGTTGAGGCAACGGTATATTCCATCACGGCTTTGCCTGTGAGCATATAGGACAGAGCATCGGGGATAAACAAAATTTTATCTGCAGCTTCTATTAGTTCGGGATTATTTTCCTTGATAGTGAAGAGCTGGAAAACAGTATTGAAATCCATAAACTGTATGCCTGTCCTTTCATAAAGTTCATCTTTGCTCATCCGGAAGCTGAATCTTTCGATGGCCCCTTCCGTATGGCTGTCACGGTAGCAGTAGGGGAGCCCTGCAAGAGTACCGTCTTTATAGAAATATGCCACATCACATCCCCATGTGTCGATGCCGATAGAGGCAAGTTTTTCTTTGCCAAGTTTCTCGCCGGTCAGTTTCAGGGCTTTCAATATTTCTTGATAAAGAAATGGCAGATTCCAGAAAAGATGTCCGGCAATTGGAAGCATTGGATACTTGAAACGGGTCATCTCTTCCATTTCAACTTTTTCTCCATTGAATCCGGCGAGGATTGTTCTTCCGGAAGTAGCTCCTAAGTCAACCGCTAAATGATATGTAGTCTTCATGATATTGGGAATTAGCTAATCAAGCTATTGTTTAATCGAGATGGAAAACTTCTTTAAGAGGAATTGTGACAGGAGAATTATCAGGATTAACCTCCATGATATCAGCCATGAAATCCCACCATTTGCGGGTGATCTCATCGGCAGCCTCTGTGTCCTGGGAATTTGAATCCCCTTCCACTTCCTGATAGCCAAACAGCATGTTGGTGTCTTTATCCCAGAAAATAGAGTAGTTTTTCACTCCGCTTTCTGATATCTGTTTACGAAGTTCAGGCCATAATTCGGCATGTCTTTTTTCGTATTCCTGCTCATAGCCCGGTTTGAGCTGCATCTTAAATGCGAATCTTTTCATAGTATTATATTTTATTCCCGGTCCTTAGATTTAAAAAACTCAATACTTTTCGGAAGGCTCCTCACCCTTATTTAGCGGTGGCGCTCTGCCTATCCTCTATATACAAAGATAAAAAAATCAAGGAAATGGGAGTTTGGTTCATGGTAATTGATATTTATTTTGCAAAAATAATAAGAGTATTTAACTTTCGCTAATCTTTGCTTGAAGAATTGGGATTTTTTATTAGATTAGAGGCAGAAACCCGTTATAAAAGTAAAATTTGGAAGTGAGATCATATAAAAAGTTTGCCGAAGTAATAGCTTTTTTCGTATTTAAGAATTTTACCCGGACAATTTTTCTAACTTTCAGAAAAGAAATTAAGTTATGATGCTGAGATTAAGAGCCATTGTTATAGTTTGCTTATGTCTTTCCCCGTTAAGTCTTTTGGCTCGGGATAAGATAAATTTCAATTCCGGATGGCAATTCCGTTATCTTGACAATCCAACCGACACTGTATGGAAATCTGTGGATTTGCCACATGATTTTCTTATATCTCAACCATGGGTAGCGCCGTCAGCTGAAGAAAAGGGGGATTCCTCCAACCAGATGGCAAATATAGTAAGCCGACTCAGTTCCAGAGGTTTTAAAGAAATGGGGAAAGGTATCTATCGAAAAACCTTTCTTCCGGACATGGAATGGAGTGGCCGGAGGGTACTGATAGATTTCGAGGGAATTATGCTGAGGGGAGACGCTTATCTAAACGGTGAAAGAATCGGGGGAACAGACTATGGTTATTTAGGTTTTGAATCAGATATCTCAAAAGCCTTGAAATATGGAGAGGAGAATGTGATCGAGGTGATATGCGACACGGGACAACCTGAGAATTCACGTTGGTACACGGGGGGAGGACTTTACCGTGATGTCAATGTAATAATCACGGATCCGGATTCTTATTTTACTCGCAATTCCATATATGTGACCACGCCGGAAATTAAAGATGACCGGGCTATGATTGTGGTGGAGGGAGAACTGGCACTGAAACAAAAACAACTCCCGGATTCCGTAGATATTCGTATTAAGATTTTAGATCAGAAAGGTGCTGCTGTGTATGATCAAATTAAAAAGCATCGGCTGAATAAAAGACAAAGGGTCAGGGAATTTACATTAGATTCTGTTACTCTGCAAAATATAGAGCGTTGGGATATCGATAACCCTTATCTTTACACTCTTGAGGCAACGGTTTTTGATAAAAACGGAAATCCGGTGGATATGGTTTCCAAAAGATTTGGAATCCGGCAGATAGAGTTTTCTCCGGAATTCGGTTTCAAATTAAATGGTAAAAAAGTTCTTTTGAAAGGTATAGCCAATCATCACACACTGGGTGCCCTTGGAGCTGCAGCTTATCCCCGTGCTATGGAAAAAAGGCTTGACCTGCTAAAGGAATTCGGCTTTAACCATGTGCGCACTTCCCATAATCCTTACAGCGAATCTTTCCTTGACCTTTGTGACGAGAAGGGAATTTTGGTAGTGGATGAACTTTATGACAAGTGGACCACTCAATATGCCGGAGGTCGAAAAGATTGGAACGAGCAATGGCTGCATGATGTGCTGGAATGGGTGAAACGGGATAGGAATCACCCTTCGGTAGTGATGTGGAGTCTGGGTAATGAACTACAATTGATTCCGGATCTATCAAACAATGATTGGGGAGTTACACCTTATAAGCTTCAGAAGACTCTGCTTAACAGGTATGACACGACAAGACCTGTGACTGTGGCCATGCATCCTCGAGGAAGAAATGAGTTCACCGATTCACTTCCTGCTCCTTTGGTTATGGAAACTGATATTGCAGCTTACAATTACCGATATATGTATTTTCCGGGAGACGGACAAAAATTTCCATGGATGATATTCTATCAGAGTGAGGCGAATGCATCGGGGATCCCATCTAATTATTATGAAATGGATCTTGACAAGGTAGTAGGTCTCGCTTATTGGGGAGCCATAGATTATTTAGGGGAGTCAAAGGGTTGGCCGGCAAAAGGATGGACAGAGGGAATGATTGATATTTCACTTCAACCGAAACCCCTCGCGTATCTTGTGAAGAGTTACTTTAAGCCTGATGAACCGTTGGTGCATATCGGAATCATAGAATCCGATGAAGAAAGAGTCTGGAATGATGTGGCGGTCGGCACTATGCAACTATCAGAAAACTGGAATCGTCAGACAGGAGACACTGTGAATCTTTACACATTCACAAATGGTGACAGCGTGGAGTTATTTCTGAATGGTAAAAGTTTAGGGAAACGGAAAAACGACACTTCCGACACAAAAAAACATAACCGGATCTTATGGGAGAATGTGCCTTATAAGGAGGGTGAAGTCAAAGCTGTGGCCTTTGACAGTTTGGGTAAAAAAATAGCCGAGCACAAAATTTCGACTGCCGGAAAATCAAGAAGGTTGAAATTGGAAGCCGACAATCCAAAATGGCAAGCCAACGGTAAGGACCTACAACATGTGGTGGTGTCAGCAACAGATAATAAAGGCATAATAAATCCAACAGCATCGGAACTTCTGACTTTTGAAGTGGATGGTTCGGCCGAGATAGTGGGCGTTATTAACGGAGATATGAATTCTGATGAACTATTCACTCCGGTTACTTCCTCCAATGGGAAAAAAGCTCTACGAAGCCTATATCAAGGTAAAGCAACTGTAATTCTTAGGTCATCAAACGAATCAGGTCCGGTCATACTTAAAGTCGGATCAGACAGTTATCCGTCAAAAACAATAAGTTTAGAACTTCATAAGCCGGAGACCCTACGATAAAGGATCTTAGCTGATGGCTCCGGTTTTAAGGTTAATCGTAAAAGGATTTCGGGTAGCATTATTGAGAAGTTTAATAAATTAAAGCGAAAAATTCGGGATCATGAGAAAATTATTATTTTCAATTCTCACGATGGCAATGTGGGCGTGTATGTCACAATACATGTATGGTGCGCAAAAAACAAATGGTGAGGTTATTCAGCATGTCAACCCTCCTTCATGGTGGACAGGGATGAAACTCCCTCTTCAAATAATGGTCAATGGCAGGGATATAAGTTCTTATTCTGTTTCAATCAAAGATAGTGATGGCGTTAAGGTTTCTGGTGTTCATAAAGCGGAGAGTCCCAATTATCTTTTCATAGACATAGACATCCCGAAGAATGCAAAGCCGGGAATTTATAATCTGGTTTTTAGCAAAGATGGCAAATCTTTCGAATATCCCTATGAGATTGCAGGAAGGAGAGAGGATTCTTCAAATCGGGAAAGTTTTTCATCGGCCGATCTAATCTATCTGATAATGCCCGACAGATTTTCCAATGGGAATCCTGAAAACGATAGTACAGACGACACTTCAGAAAAAGCCAACAGAAATTCGTTGGGAGGAAGGCATGGAGGTGACATACAGGGTATTATCAACCATCTTGATTATATTTCTGATTTGGGTGCTACAGCCATCTGGAACACTCCTCTTCTGCTTGACGATGATCCAAGAGGTTCATACCACGGGTATGCAGCCTCCGATTATTATAAGATCGATCCCCGGTATGGTGACAATGAGTTGTATAAGGAGTTTGTGGACAAGGCGCATGAAAAAGGCCTTAAGGTAATTATGGATGTAGTTACTAACCATAGTGGCACAAATACATACTGGTGGGCTGATGATCTTCCGTTTAAAGATTGGATTCATCAATTTCCTGAATACACCGGTTCCAATCACGCAAACTCGGCTTTACTTGACCCTAATGCTTCCGATTTAGACAGGATGTTGGCTGAAAACGGTTGGTTCACTCCGGGAATGGCTGATATGAATCTTGATAATCCTTATTTGCTTCAGTTCTTCAAGCAATGGGCGTTATGGTGGATAGAATATGCCGATCTTGACGGATATCGAGTAGACACATATTGGTATAATGAAAAGCAGCCTATGAGTGAATGGAATAAAGCTATTTTGGAAGAATATCCACAATTCAACATTGTTGGGGAGACATGGATAAGTCAGACCCCGGCAATCGCCTATTGGCAACGAGACAGCAAGAATCTTGACGGATTTAACTCAAATCTTCCTTCGGTGATGGATTTTCCTCTCCTCGATGCTGCGAATATCGTGTTTGGCAAGAACAAGGAAGACCAGGGGATTCAACAAAAGAATGTCAATGGAGCCCGAGTTCTCTATGATGTAATTTCTCAAGATTATTTATATCCAGATGTTAACAATCTTTTGGTGTTCACAAGTAACCATGACACAGAAAGAATTGGCGATATCGTTGGAAAGGATCCTGACAGGTATAAAGCCATGATGGTTCTTTTTGCAACTGTTCGAGGCATTCCACAGATTTTTTCCGGAGATGAAATGATGTTTTCGTCAGCTGATCCAACCACCGGACATCCTGGCCTAAGGGTTGATTTTCCCGGAGGATGGGATGGAGACAGGTTTGATCTATTCACTGATGAAGGTAGGGCAAATGCCAACATCGATTTCGATGGCACTTCAATTGATAAAGGATTGAGAAAGGAACTGTATGACTTCTCAAGAAATCTCTTCCAATGGAGGAAAAATGCCGAAGTAATTCATAACGGCAAGACCAAACACTTTATTCCAGTCAATGATGGTTACGGTTATTTTCGTTATAACGATAACGATTTAGTGTTTGTATTTATCAATACTTCTGACACTGAGTCGGTTAATGTGCCTTGGAGCCGTTATTCCGAGATTACTTCCGGTCTTGAAGAGGGTCGTAATGTACTGACCGGGGAAACTATTGAGATTTCCGACGCGACCTTGGTTGCCCCAATGCAGACCCTTATAGTGGAATATAAGAGATGAAAAACCACAGATCAGACAGCACAAAAATGTGTTATAGGGTCTAAAAATTTTAGAATTCAAAGGATAATATTTAATTTTGCCCGATACTCTGGAACAGAGAAAACAATATGTATAATCTATAAAAAAATATGGCAACTAAAGAAAAATTGTTTGACATGTTTTCTCCGACCTCGACCCACGACTGGATAGAGAAAATCACTGTCGACCTCAAAGGCGCCGATTTTGAAAAGAAACTTGTGTGGCGCACCAATGAGGGATTCAACGTAAAACCTTTCTATCGCCGTGAAGACCTGAAAGATATTCCACACATGGGAAGTCTTCCCGGTCAGTTCCCCTATGTGAGAGGCACAAAAGAAGACAATAATTGGCTTATCCGCCAACAAATCTCCGGCGCTACACCAGATGAAATTAACAAGGAGGCAATCGAGGCTATCGACAGAGGTGTTGACTCTTTGGGTATCAGAGTAGCCAATGAGGTAGATGAGGAATATTTTGAAAGATTATTCAAGAATATCGACCTTGAAAAAATCGAGGTGAATCTGACCGGTTGTATGGGTCACACGCTTGAGATTGCAAAAGTGTTTGTGGATTACCTGAAATCAAAAGGTCTTGAAAAAACTTTTAAAGGTTCAATCAATTATAATCCGTTCAAACGTCTTCTTAACCACGGTCTCGAATTCCCTCGAGACATCCGAGAGGACAGTCTGACACTGTATAATACTGTCAAGGATATTGAAAACCTGAAGTGTTTTGCGGTAGACAGCGTGATGCTCAACGCTGCGGGAGCTTATATCACCCAGGAATTGGGCTATGCACTTGCATGGGGCGCTCAATGGATGACTATGCTTACTGATGGAGGGCTTACACCTTGTGAAGTAGCTGGCAGAATAAAATTCAATATGGGCATATCTTCCAATTATTTTATGGAGATAGCCAAATTCAGAGCTGCCAGGATGCTTTGGGCAGAGGTTGTGAAGGCTTATGGAGCAGAAGACGAATGTTGCAAGCTACATGTGCATGCCACTACAAGCTTCTATAACATGACAATCTATGATGCTCATGTGAATCTGCTCAGGAGCATGACGGAGACTATGAGTGCTGCAATCGCCGGAGTAGACTCCTTGGAAACTCTTCCTTTCGATCTTACCTATAAAGCCCCGGATGACTTCTCGAAGAGAATAGCAAAAAATCAACAGCTTTTGCTTCGTGACGAAAGTCATATCAACAAGGTAGTGGACCCTGCCGGTGGTTCATATTATGTAGAGGTACTCACCAAGTCTATCGCTGAAGTTGCCTGGAAACTCTTCGTTGATGTTGAAGAGAAAGGTGGTTTCCTTGAACTGCTCAAGAAGGGTGAAATTCAGAAAGTAGTGAATGAATCAGGCGTTAAGAGGCATAATGAGGTGGCTCGTCGCAAGGAGATACTTCTCGGAACTAACCAATACCCCAACTTTAATGAGAAAGCACTCGATAAAATTGAAGTGGGTCCGACTTCTTGCGGTTGTTCCATGGAAGTAGCCAACAACGCAGTTGATTATCTTAACTATGGCAGGGCTGCCAGTCAGTTTGAGCAACTTAGACTCGACACGGAAAGAAGCGGAAAGCGTCCGAAAGTGTTCATGCTTACAATAGGTAATCTCGCAATGCGTCTTGCAAGAGCTCAATTCTCTGCCAACTTCTTCGGATGTGCCGGATATGAAATCATCGATAATATTGGTTTCGACTCTGTAAAACAAGGTGTTGATGCCGCAGTAGAGAAAGGCGCTGATGTAGTTGTGCTCTGTTCAAGTGATGATGAATATGCCGAACTTGCCCCGGAAGCTTTCAAGGAATTGAACGGAAGGGCAATGTTTGTAGTGGCCGGGGCTCCTGCTTGCATGGAAGAGCTCAAAGCACAGGGCATCGAGGAATTCATTCATGTGAGAGTAAATGTACTTGAAACCCTCATTCAATTTAATGCCAAACTCCTAAAGTGATATGAAACCGAATTTCAAAAATATAGACCTCCAGGCAGTTGTGGCAGAAAAAGGCCCGGCTCCTAAACTAAGCAACGAATCAGATTGGGTCACAGCGGAACTTATCCCCGTGAAACCTGTTTATACAGAGACAGATCTCGAAGATATGGAGCACCTTGACTTCGTTTCAGGTATTCCTCCGTTCCTTCGTGGACCCTATAGTGCTATGTATCCCTTGCGTCCGTGGACTATCCGACAGTATGCCGGATTCTCTACTGCTGCAGAATCAAACGCTTTCTATCGCAGAAATCTTGCTTCGGGTCAGAAAGGTCTTTCAGTGGCCTTCGACTTGCCAACTCACCGCGGTTATGATGCAGACCACGAAAGGGTAGTCGGTGATGTGGGTAAGGCAGGAGTATCTATCTGTTCTCTTGAGGATATGAAGGTGCTCTTCGATGGTATACCCTTGAACAAGATGTCTGTTTCCATGACAATGAACGGAGCCGTGCTTCCGGTGCTTGCTTTCTATATCAATGCAGGCCTCGAACAGGGTGCCAAGCTTGATGAAATGGCCGGAACAATTCAGAACGACATCCTCAAGGAGTTCATGGTGAGAAACACTTATATCTACCCGCCGGCTTTCTCTATGAAGATAATTGCTGATATTTTCGAATACACAGCCAAGAATATGCCTAAGTTCAACTCTATCTCTATCTCCGGTTATCACATGCAGGAAGCAGGTGCAACGGCTGATATCGAGTTGGCTTATACTTTGGCCGACGGTCTTGAGTATCTTCGTGCCGGAGTGAATGCGGGTATGGATATCGATACTTTCGCTCCCCGTTTGTCGTTCTTCTGGGGCATTTCTATGAACTATTTCATGGAGATAGCCAAATTGCGTGCTGCACGTATGCTTTGGGCTAAGATTGTGAAACAATTCAATCCCAAGAATCCGAAATCTTTGGCTCTTCGTACCCACAGTCAGACTTCAGGATGGTCACTCACTGAGCAGGATCCTTTCAACAATGTAGGGCGTACTTGTGTGGAAGCTATGGGTGCTGTATTGGGTCACACCCAGTCGCTCCATACCAATGCTCTTGACGAGGCTATTGCGCTGCCGACTGATTTCTCAGCTCGTATCGCACGTAACACCCAGATTTATATCCAGGAAGAGACTTACGTCACCAAGGAAATCGACCCATGGGGTGGTTCCTATTATATTGAGGCGTTGACTGATGAACTGGCACGCAAGGCCTGGGAACACATTGAGGAGATAGAAAAACTCGGTGGTATGGCAAAAGCTATCGAAACAGGACTTCCGAAACTCAAGATTGAGGAGGCTGCCGCACGCACACAGGCACGTATCGACTCAGGCAAACAGACCATCGTAGGTATCAATAAATATCGTCTCGATCATGAAGATCCTATCGATATTCTTGAAGTGGACAACACTGAGGTTCGCAAAGAACAATGTGCCCGTCTTGAAGATCTTAAGGGTAAACGAGACGAAGAAGCAGTGAAGAAAGCACTTGAAGCAATCACAGAAGCTGTGAAGGATCCTTCAAAAGGAAATCTCCTTGATCTTGCTGTGAAAGCAGCCGGACTAAGAGCTACTTTGGGAGAAATTTCCGATGCTTGCGAAGCGGTGGTAGGCAGATATAAAGCAGTAATCAAAACAATATCAGGCGTGTATAGTAATGAAGAGAAGGGTGATCCCGAATTTGAGGAGGCCCGCAAGGCAGTTGCTGATTTTGCAGCGCGTGAAGGTCGGCAGCCTCGTATCATGATCGCCAAGATGGGTCAGGATGGCCATGATCGTGGTGCTAAGGTAGTGGCTACCGGTTATGCTGATTGTGGCTACGATGTGGATATGGGTCCGCTTTTCCAAACTCCGGCAGAGGCTGCCCGTCAGGCTGTGGAGAATGATGTACATATCCTTGGTGTCTCTTCTCTTGCTGCAGGTCATAAGACTCTTATCCCGCAAGTGATCGAAGAACTAAAGAAACTTGGCCGTCCCGACATCCTTGTAACTGCAGGTGGTGTTATCCCGGCTCAAGACTATGACTTCCTTTACAAGGCAGGAGTAGATGCTATCTTTGGCCCGGGTACTCGTGTTTCCAAATCTGCACTTGAGATGATCCGTCTGCTTAACGAGCAACGTGCACAAAACTGATTTTTCATTCTCGATTTAATGAATTTCTAAATCGGAAATCTGTTATTAAAAAATGCCGGTGAAATTTCTCATCGGCATTTTTTATTTAAATTTGCAAAAGGCAACATAACATCTGTGAAAGAAAGGAAGGAATTATTATGTCCGGTAGAAGAACAGGATTTCAAGCAGATACGAGAAAGCGGGAAAAGGTATATAGACAAAAACGGAATTATAAAATAGAGGGATGAAATCTTCCGGAATTATAATAGTCCCCCAGGGAGGTATTGCCAATAGGCTGAGAGCGATTGCTTCTGCTTATCAGCTGGGGATAGATTCAAATAGAGAGGTAAGGGTAATCTGGACCGCTAATAGTGAATTGAATGCCGACCCGGATGAGATTATAGATGTGTCAAATCTCCCTTTTGAAATATGTAAAACAGGGCATTTCATTTACAATCTTACTTATGAAATTCCCCGAAAGAAAAATTTTTTCGTATCTTCAATTTTTCAATTCTTTTCAAAGAAGAAATTTATTTTTCAGGTTGGTTCAAATCCGGAATATCTTACGGAAGATGAATTTTTAAAACTTTCATCCGAAGGAGAAAGAGAGTTGGTGATATTCTCAGGTTTGGAATTTTATAATTATGATGCTTCATTGATTAGTAAGCTTTTTAAGATTACAGATGAAGTTGAAAAACGAATTTCGGAAATTTTGAAGCATAAACAACCGGTATTGGGCTTGCATATAAGGCGCACAGACAATAAAGAGGCGATTGAAAACAGTCCTTTGGAATTATTTGAAGAGGAGATAAAAAAGACATTAATAGAAGATAAAGGGATGGGAATATTTTTGGCCTCAGATGATCAAGATGTGAAGTTACATCTATCAAAATTATTTCCTGACAACATTATTTATAATTCCGCTAAAGCTGACAGGACAAGTAAAGCCGGTATAATCGATGCTATGGCTGAAATGGAGATTTTAAGCAGGTGTAAGAAAATATTAGGATCTTTCTATAGCTCTTTCTCTGAAATAGCAGCTAAAAAAGGGGGTGCAGAGTTCAATGTAATTAAAAAGAAGAAACTTTAGCATTATGACAGAGCACAGGCATGAGGAGTCAAGCGAAGGGAAAGTGACGGCATCTATTGTTGTTCACAATACTCCCCATGTTCAGTTGGATAAAGTCCTGGACTCACTTTCAAAATATCCATTTGAAAAAATTTATATCATAGACAACGGCAATAATGATTCTTTGGCATATTGTGCCGAAATCCCCGGAATAGAATATTCAAAAGTGGACAATCGTGGTTTCGGGGCAGCCCATAATATAGCAATAAGAAAGGCTATGGCTGAAGGGTCGAAATTTCATCTTGTATTGAATGCGGATGTATGGTGGCATGGAGATGTAATTGCTCCGATGATCCAATATCTGAATTCTAATCCTAAAGTTGGACTGGTAGCACCTAAAACTTATTATCCTGATGGCTTTTTACAATACACTTGCAGGATGCTCCCAAGTCCTTATGACCTCTTTACAAAAAGATTTATTCCGGAAAAGTTGAAAAATAAAAGGATGAAAAGATATCTATTGGCACTACATGACCATGATTATCCTCTCAATTCACCTTATCTTCTCGGTTCTTTCATGTTGTTCCGAATAGATGCATTGAAAGAAACCGGCCTCTTTGACGAGCGGTTCTTCATGTATCCTGAAGATATCGATATAACTCGCAGAATACATGAGACTTGGAAGACAATCTATTGGCCGGAGGTTTCCATAATCCATGAGCATCAGGCAGCCTCAAGAAAAAATTTGAGAATGTTTGGGATTCATTTTTTCAATATGATTAAATATTTTAATAAATGGGGATGGATATCAGATCCCGGTAGAAAACAAATTAATAAAGAGTTGATCAAACAGATTCATCTACTTGAACCCGGTAAGCATCAAAAAGGACGTGGATAACGGATTTTGAATTCACAGGGGAAAAGGAGATAACAATTATTATTAAATCGGCTGGGGAAGGGAGTTTAAAAATTTATTAAATTTGCACTAACAAATAGAGCTATTCAATATCAGAAAAGTTCTGCAGATAAAGTTTCTTATAATAGTCAGGAGTTTGAAAGACCTGATTCTATATTACAATGAAAACCACTTCTCATTACAAGGGACTGACCGATAAACAAATATCGGAGAGTCGGAAGATTCATGGAGTGAATATTCTGACCCCTCCCCGAAAGAAATCACCCTTCCTAAGATTTCTTGAAAAGTTTAAAGATCCGCTTATTGTCATCCTTCTGATTGCCGGAGTCGCATCTCTGGGTATATCTATCTATGAAATAACAGTTCTCAATTTAGGATTCAAGGTATTTTTCGAGCCAATAGGAATCTTTGTGGCGATTTTATTGGCCACCGGTTTGTCTTTTATCTTTGAATATAAGGCTGAAAAGGAATTTGCAATCCTTAATCAGGTGAATGATGAGGAACCGGTGCAAGTGATTCGTGACGGTGAGGCTCTCAAGATACCTCGAAAGGATATAGTGGTAGGAGATATAGTTTTGATAAATACAGGAGAAGAGATTCCGGCGGATGGTGAACTCCTGGAAGCAGTCAGTCTGAATATCGATGAGTCAACCCTTACCGGAGAACCGATTACCCATAAGACCATCAATCCTGATGATTTTGACCATGAAGCGACATTCCCTTCCAACAGGGCAATGAAAGGCACAAAAGTGATGGAAGGTCATGGTGTCATGAGAATAACTGCGGTCGGAGATAAGACGGAAAATGGTAAGGTGTTCAAGGCGGCCCAAATCCACGATGGCGTTAAAACTCCACTTGATGAACAGCTTACAAGACTTGGAGCCCTTGTATCAAAAGTGTCTTACGCTTTCGCGATTCTTATTGTTATCGGGCGTTTATGGATCTATTTTATGAACCCGCAGGGTTTTGAATGGATAGATTTTATGGCCTATCTTCTCCAGAGCGTCATGATCGCTGTAACCCTTATTGTGGTCGCCGTGCCGGAAGGATTGCCGATGGCCGTCACTTTGTCACTTGCTTTTTCGATGAGGCGTATGTTGAAGACCAACAATCTCGTAAGAAAGCTTCATGCCTGTGAAACCATGGGGGCGACAACTGTGATCTGCACAGATAAGACAGGTACTCTCACACAAAACAGAATGCAGGTATATAAATCTGATTTCTTCGGCAATCATACAGATGAGGTGATTTATGAAAGTCTGGCTGTGAACTCAACCGCCCAACTGAACCGTTCCGGAAATCAGCCGGAAGTGTTGGGTAATCCTACTGAGGGGGCGCTTTTGCTATGGCTGAATTCAAGGGGAGTAGACTATGATAGTATAAGAAACAAAACAACCCGTCTTGAAGAATTGCCATTCTCAACGGAAAGAAAATTCATGGCCACTATCGTGAAGAATTCCGAGGGTAAGAAAATGGTTTATGTAAAGGGTGCTCCGGAAATAGTGTTCTCTATGTGTGGCAATACCCAAGGGGTCACAAAAAAGGAACTTGATGCTCAACTTTCCGAATATCAGAATATGGCGATGCGCACACTTGGATTTGCTTATGCTGAGATTACAGATGAATTCGGAATAATAGAGGAGAATAAACTAAATTTAAAAGGTATTAATCTCATTTTTTTAGGCATAATTGCAATATCTGATCCGGTGAGAGGGGATGTACCGGAGGCTGTGCGTGAAGTTATCGACGCAGGTATCGGAGTAAAAATCGTTACGGGCGACACTCCTGGCACAGCCAAGGAGATAGGCCGTCAGATTGGACTCTGGAATGATTCGGAGGATGGGGATGTAAATATAATCACAGGACCCGAATTCGAGGAATTGACAGATCAGCAGTTGCAGGATAGAGTCAAAAGCCTCAAGATTATAGCAAGAGCTCGTCCGCTTGACAAAAAAAGGCTTGTGGAAGCCCTGCAGACCGGAAATGAAGTTGTGGCTGTCACCGGAGATGGCACGAACGATGCTCCGGCCCTCAAGAGCGCACATGTGGGCCTATCAATGGGCGACGGAACTTCTGTTGCCAAGGAAGCATCGGATATTACGATAATTGACAATTCCTTCTCCTCTATCGGGAGAGCCGTGATGTGGGGGCGATCTCTTTACCGGAATATCCAAAAATTCATACTTTTCCAACTTACTGTGAATGTGGCTGCCTGTTTCGTAGTGCTCGCCGGTGCATTCATGGGTATGGAGTCTCCGCTTACAGTCACTCAGATGTTATGGGTGAACCTTATCATGGATACCTTGGCAGCCGTGGCATGGGCCTCCTTGCCACCATCCACTTCTGTCATGAAGGATAAACCCCGTTCCCGGGAGGCATTCATAATTAGTCCCTCTATGTGGAAATTTATAATAGGGGTGGGAGGCATATTCTTTTTTATTCTGATAGGATTTGTCTACTACTTCGAGCATACCGATATAACGAGTCTGACCCAATTATGGGATGTGCCCTTCGGACCAAACGACGGACTATCGGAATATGAGCTCTCACTTTTCTTCACATTTTTTGTCTTCCTTCAATTCTGGAATATGTTTAACGCCCGGGCATTCGCAACGGGAAAATCGGCATTCCATTTTAAACACTGTGGCGGATTCCTTCTTATTGCGGCAGTGATTTTCGGAGGTCAGATCCTAATTGTGGAATTAGGACGAGAATTCTTTAACGTTGTTCCTCTTAAATTCCTCGATTGGGTTATAATTATCGGATGTTCTTCTGTAGTGCTTTGGGTCGGTGAACTTATTCGCCTCATCAATAGAAGTGTGAAAAGAGCATAAATTCATTAACTTTGTGGAAAATTATTAATGACCTATGGAAAATCAAGATCTTAAGCAAGATAAAAAAGTTGTGTTGAGCGGTATTAGGAGCACGGGCAATCTCCATCTTGGGAACTATTTCGGGGCTCTTAGCAAATTTGTAAAGCTGCAAGATGATTATGACTGCCGTTACTTCATAGCCGATTTACATGCTTTGACCACAAATCCCGATCCGGCCCAACTCCACGCCAGCGTAAAGGATATACTGGCCGAATATATTGCCGCCGGTCTCGACCCTGATAAAAATATTATTTATGTTCAGAGTGACGTGCCGGAGATAGCTGAAATGTATCTTCTTTTGAATATGCACGTAGGAATAGGAGAACTGATGCGCACAGCATCCTTTAAAGAGAAAGCCAGGAAAGCTTTGGGTATAATTTCAGACAGCGATGAGATAGAGAAGGAAATTATAGGCAATCAGAGCAATCAGCGGGTAAATGCCGGTCTGCTTACATATCCTACGCTAATGGCCGTCGATATCCTTATCCATAAGGCTGATTTTGTTCCTGTAGGAAAAGATCAGGAGCAACATCTTGAGCTGACGCGACGTTTTGCGCGTCGTTTCAATTCCTTCTATAAGACGGAATATTTCGGAGAACCTGTGAATTTCAATTTCAGTGGAACAGCATTGAAAGTGCCGGGTCTCGACGGTAGCGGTAAGATGGGCAAGAGCGAAGGTAACTGCATCTATCTTATCGATGATGAGAAAACATTGCGAAAGAAAGTGATGAGGGCTGTGACAGATGAAGGTCCAAAGGAACCAAATTCACCGGTGAGCCAACCTATTGAGAATCTGTTCACACTTATGAATCTTGTATCGGAACCGGATGTAGTGCAACATTTCCGCGATGCCTATGCCGATTGCTCCATACGCTATGGAGATATGAAAAAACAGCTTGCGGAAGATATTTTGAAAGTGACCTTGCCGATTAGGGAAAGAATACTCGACATAAGAAGTAATGATGAGTTCTTGCGCCGGGTAGTGAAACAAGGTGCTGAAAGGGCTCGCGAAACAGCCGCAAAAACCCTAAAAGATGTCCGGGAGATAATGGGTATCCGGAAGCTCTAAAATTAGGCGGTATGTCTGATTATTTATTGAGATATATCGCGTTGCAATAAATTTATAGAAATAGAAAACCGTAGATCAGGATGGTGCTCAATTGGATATGGATCGGGTTGCTTGCAGTGGCTTTTCTCATGGCGGTGGCGCGTTCTATTTTCCAAGGCGACCTTGGTGTCTGGTCTGAAATCATCAACAGTTCATTTTCGCAGGCAGCTTTTGCATTTGAAATATCTTTGGGGCTGACAGGTGTCCTGACTCTTTGGCTCGGTATAATGAAAATTGGAGAAAGGGGAGGGGTGATTGACTTTTTTGCCAGGCTTATAAATCCTTTTTTCTCACGTCTTTTTCCGGGAATCCCGAAAGGTCATCCGGCTATGGGAGCCATTTTTATGAACATTTCGGCAAATATGCTGGGTCTTGACAACGCGGCAACCCCTATGGGTCTAAGAGCGATGCAGGAGATGCAGAGCCTAAACCGTGAAAAGGAGAAAGCAACAGATGCCATGATAATGTTCCTCGTGCTTAATTCCTCGGGTCTATGTCTTATCCCAATCAGTGTGATGATGTATCGGGTGCAAGGAGGAGCGGCTAATCCTACAGATGTTTTCCTCCCTATACTTATTGCGACTTCGATTGCCACTCTTGCCGGACTCATCGCGCTATGCTTTAAGCAGCGTATCCGCATGGATGGTGTGATATGGAGCTGGTTATTGGGTATTGCGCTCGTAGTGGCTGCAATTGTATGGTTCTTTTCTCAGTTGCCGGCCGACAAAGTGGAACTTTATTCCACATTCGCTGCCAATGCCATTCTTTTTTCCATAATCATTCTTTTTCTAGTTGCCGGTGTGAGGCGTCGAGTTAATGTCTACGACACCTTTATAGAGGGGGCAAAAGATGGGTTCAAGACAGCAGTCACCATCATACCTTACCTCGTGGCAATTCTGGTTGCAATAGGGATGTTCAGGGCTTCGGGAGCTCTGGATGCTTTCACCGGATGGGTGGAATCCGGGCTATTGTTCATGGGTATAGACGCTGATTGGGTTGGAGCGTTGCCGACCATGCTAATGAAACCTTTGAGCGGGAGCGGATCTTGTGCCATGATGTTGGATGTGATGAAGTCTAATGGTGCGGATGCTTTTGTGAGTAGAGTGGCTGCCGCCGTACGAGGTTCCACCGATACGACATTCTATATCCTTGCTGTCTATTTTGGAAGTGTGGGGGTCTATAAAACGAGATATGCGGCCGGTTATGCTATTTTTGCCGATATTGTCGGAGCTGTGGCCGCTGTAGTAGTAAGCTATTTCTTTTTCCACTAATCCTTTCAAAGGATTCTATATAGGACCTACTGAATAGATAAAACGGGATAACACTTCCACGTCTTTTTTTCTCTCTTAAACTATGTTTTAAAAGTATTTTTTTATAACAGCTAATTTTGTAATTTAGCAAAGTCAATAACTAATCTTTCTACCTTTTAATCTAATACTATTTAAAACATTACCATGAAAATCGGAATACCAAAAGAGATTAAGAATAATGAAAACCGTGTCGGTGCCACTCCTGCAGGTGTTAGTGAGCTTGTGAGAAACGGCCACGAAGTTTATGTGCAACACACTGCCGGAGAGGGTAGCGGTTTTTCAGATGAGGCTTATGAAAAAGCGGGTGCAAAGATTCTCCCGACTATTGAGGATGTCTACGCTATCGGCGAAATGATAATAAAGGTGAAAGAGCCTATCGAACCGGAATATAAACTTGTTAGAAAGGGACAGCTGCTTTTCACTTATTTCCATTTCGCAAGTGATCTTGCTCTGACCGAGGCAATGATAAAAAGCGGAGCGGTTTGCATAGCTTATGAAACCGTGAAAGGACGCGAAGGAGGCCTTCCTCTTCTTATCCCCATGAGCGAAGTGGCCGGAAGAATGTCTATCCAGGAGGGAGCCCGCTTCCTTGAAAAGCCTCAAGGAGGCCGTGGAATCCTGTTAGGTGGAGTACCGGGAGTAAAGCCTGCTAAAGTGCTTGTGCTCGGAGCCGGTGTAGTTGGGCGTAACGCGGCTCTCATGGCAGCGGGCCTCGGAGCTGACGTGACAATCTGCGACATCTCCCTTCCAACTCTTCGTCATCTCGCAGAGGTCATGCCAAAGAATGTGAAGACCCTATACAGCAACCGCCATAATATTGAAACCGAACTTCCCGACACCGACCTTGTTGTTAGTTCCGTTCTCATACCCGGTGCCAAAGCACCTCATCTCATCACAAAGGATATGCTTTCTTTGATGAAGAAAGGAAGTGTGATCGTAGACGTAGCGATCGATCAGGGTGGCAGCCTCGATACTTCAAAACCCACCACTCATAGTGAACCGATTTATGAAGTGGACGGTGTGATCCATTATGCTGTGGCCAACATACCGGGAGCTGTTCCCTTCACTTCCACTCTTGCATTGACCAATGCCACGATGCCTTATGCCGTGAAACTCGCAAATCTTGGCTGGCAGGAAGCTTGTCGTCAAGATCCGGGATTGGCAGATGGTGTAAATATGGTAGACGGGAAAGTAACATTTAAGGCTGTTGCGGAAGCTTGGGATCTCCCATATACTCCTCTTGTTCTGTAAACCATAGTGGGTATGTCAAAAAGTTGATTTTTGGCACAGCCATTATAAAGTTATAAACAACCAACATCATGAATATAAAAAGTCCCGGGTCCGTGAGGATCCGGGATTGTCGTTTTTACCCAATGTTGCATATCTTTGGCCAATGCCGGGTCAGTTTTTATAGAGCACTATCCCATATTTTTCAATTCAAGCCTTTCAAAGCCTGAATAGATGCATTGATAGTATCTATCTTATCAAGGGCATCCATCTCCTTCTTCTTCTCAAGAGCCACAACCTGCTCCGGTGCATTTGCCACAAACTTCTCATTGGAAAGTTTTTTACGCACACTTTCCAGGAATCTGTTGTAATATGCCAAATCATTTTCTAGTTTCTTCAATTCCTCATCAAGATCGATCGACTGTTGGATAGGCACACTATATTCGGTGGCTCCCACAATGAATGAAGTGGCACCAGCCGGTTTCTCGTCGCTTTCAAGTATCGAAGAGATATTGCCGATCTTTTCAAGCACACTGTTAAGATCTCCATTGTGCTGACCTTTTACCAGCAATTGTAAAGCCTCTTTCTGGGGTATATTTTTTTGCTTGCGGATTGTGCGTATTCCGGCTATTGTCTCTTTCAAAGTTTCAAATTCAGAGATGATCTTATCATCATAAGGTTTGGCTTCCGGAAGACGAGACACCATAATGCTTTCCCCTGCTCCTCGTTCCTCGAGATTCTGCCATAATTCTTCTGTGATGAAAGGCATAAACGGATGCAGGAGTTTCAGTAAAGAGTCAAAGAAACGGAGAGTTGCATCATAAGTAGTTTTGTCAATAGGCGTGCCATAAGCCGGTTTAATAATTTCAAGATACCATGCGGAGAATTCATCCCAGAAAAGCTTATAGGAGGCCATCAAAGCTTCCGAAATTCTGAATTTACCCATAGAATCGGCTGTTTCCTCCAGGCATTTCGACAGCATGGCGTCAAACCATTCCACAGCAATTTTTGAAGCTGACGGCTGAGGTTTTTCAGTGTCTACCTCCCAACCTTTCACGAGTCGGAAAGCATTCCAGATCTTATTGCAGAAATTACGACCCTGTTCACAGAGTGAATCATCATACATGATGTCATGACCCGCAGGAGCCCCAAGCATAAGACCCATTCTCACTCCGTCGGCTCCGAAACGATCGATGAGCTCAAGAGGATCCGGGGAGTTGCCTAAGGATTTCGACATCTTTCTGCCCAACTTGTCTCTCACGATTCCAGTGAAATATACATTGGAGAAGGGTTTCTCATCCGCAAAGGCATACCCGGCAATGATCATCCTTGCCACCCAGAAAAATATGATATCCGGAGCTGTAACAAGGTCAGTTGTGGGATAATAATACTTGAACTCCTTGTTGTCGGGATCGAGGATGCCGTTAAAGAGTGACAGTGGCCAAAGCCAGGAAGAGAACCATGTGTCGAGACAATCCGGATCTCTTCTGAGGTCGGCCAGTGTCAATTCTGGATTGCCACTCTTTTCTATTGCTTTCAAAAGGGCTTCTTCATCACTTTCCGCCACTACATACCCTCCGTCGGGAAGATAATATGCCGGTATCTGATGGCCCCACCATAACTGGCGAGAAATACACCAGTCTTTGATATTCGACATCCAGTATCTGTATGTGTTGCGGAATTTATCGGGAACGAACTTGATGTCGCCTTTTTCCACAGCTTCAAGTGCCGGCTTGGCAAGACCTTCCATCTTAACAAACCATTGCATCGAAAGCTTGGGTTCTATCACAGCGTCCGTTCTTTCAGAATGTCCCACTTTATTCACATAGTCTTCTGTTTTCTCGAGAAGACCCTTCTCTTTCAAATCTTCCGATATTTTCTTACGCACGTCAAAGCGGTCCATACCCACATACATGCCACCTTTCTCTGAAATTGTGCCGTTGTCATTGAAAATATCTATGCTTTCGAGATTATATTTGTCTCCGAGCATATAGTCGTTGACATCGTGGGCCGGTGTTACCTTAAGGCAACCAGTTCCGAATTCCATCTCTACATAATCATCCATTATTACCGGGACCGACCTGCCCACGAGCGGAACAATCACTCTCTTCCCTTTAAGCCATTGATAACGCTCATCATTGGGATTCACGCATACTGCCGTGTCTCCGAGTATAGTTTCCGGACGGGTAGTTGCCACAACTATATATTTATCCGGTTCGCCGTCAACCACATATCTTAGATAGAAAAGTTTGCTGTTTTCTTCCTTGTAGATAACCTCTTCATCAGAGAGAGCTGTAAGGGCCTTTGGATCCCAGTTTACCATTCTGACCCCACGGTAAATAAGACCTCGGTTATATAGGTCGTTGAAAACGTGGATTACACTTTTCGACCTTATTTCATCCATTGTGAAGGCTGTACGTTCCCAGTCGCAGGAGGCACCGAGTTTTCGCAGCTGTTGAAGTATTATGCCTCCATATTTTTTTGTCCAGTCCCATGCATGGTCAAGAAACTGCTCGCGGGTCAGATCGGATTTTGAAATACCCTCCTCAGCAAGCTTAGCCACCACTTTGGCCTCTGTCGATATAGCCGCATGGTCGGTGCCGGGCACCCACAGCGCATTCTTGCCAAGCATCCGGGCTCTGCGGGTCAGAATATCCTGAATGGTATTGTTGAGCATGTGGCCCATGTGGAGCACTCCGGTGACATTGGGCGGCGGAATAACGATACAGAAGGGCTCTCTGTCATCCGGCTCCGAACGAAACAATCCATGTTCCATCCAATATGAATACCATTTGTTTTCTACATCTTTAGGATTATATTGTGCATCCATTATTAGTTAGATATTTATAAGTGTTTCTTTCTGCGTCAATAGTATCAAATCAATCGTAAAAGTATTCTATCAGCAAATTTCGGTTTAATACCATGACTCATTGGATTTTTGTCATTAAGGTTTGAAAGAGAAATTTATCCTAATCTCCTAAATATCCCTTAAGGAGGTCGCTTTTATGGCTTTTCAGGCGCTTAATGGCTTTCTCCTTTATCTGTCGGACTCTCTCCCGGGTTAATCCTAACTTGTCGCCTATCTCCTCAAGAGTCATCTCCGGATATCCGATGCCGAAAAACATCTTGATAATATCCCTTTCCCTTTCGTATAGCTGCTTAAGGGCTCTGTCTATCTCTTTTGACAGACTCTCACGGTAAAGTTGCCGGTCGGCCATCGGGCTGTCATTGTTGCTCAAGATATCGAGCAAAGAATTGTCTTCTCCATCCATAAAAGGAGCGTCGACGGAAATATGCCTTCCGGAAACCTTTAAAGTGTCAGCCACTTTGTCTACAGGCATACCGAGCCTTTCAGCCAATTCCTCAGGTGAAGGCTTACGTTCATTCTCTTGCTCGAACTTTGAAAGCTCCTTGGAAATCTTGTTGAAAGATCCCACCTGGTTAAGGGGTAATCTTACAATGCGGCTCTGTTCCGCCAGAGCCTGAAGTATGCTCTGACGAATCCACCAAACGGCATAGGAGATGAATTTGAATCCTCTTGTTTCGTCGAATTTCTGTGCTGCGCGTATCAGTCCAAGATTGCCTTCATTTATCAGATCAGGCAGACTCAAACCCTGGTTCTGGTATTGTTTCGCTACAGAAACGACAAACCGGAGGTTGGCCCTGGTCAGCTTTTCAAGAGCTGCATGGTCTCCCTCACGGATTCTTTGAGCCAATTCAACTTCCTCGGCTGCTGAAATCATCTCCTCCCTCCCTATTTCTTGTAGATATTTGTCTAAGGAGGCGCTTTCTCTGTTTGTTATGGATTTAGTTATTTTTAATTGCCGCATTATCGATTTTTAGGATTATTATTCACCCAGATAACTTCTGAGCAACTTACTTTTCTGACCCTTTAGGCGCTTGATGGCTTTCTCCTTGATCTGGCGTACACGCTCGCGGGTCAGGTCGAATTTGTCGCCGATCTCTTCAAGTGACATTTCCTGACACCCGATACCGAAGAACATTTTCAGGATCTCCCTCTCTCTGTCGAAAAGTTGCATCAGAGCGCGGTCGATCTCTTTGGAAAGGCTCTCTTTATTAAGGACGGAGTCAGCACGTGGACTGTCGTTGTTGGGAAGAACGTCGAGCAATGAACCGTCTTCTCCATCTGCAAAGGGAGCATCCATAGAGATGTGTTTACCTGAAACCTTGATAAGTTCCTCTATCTTGTTGGCCGGCAGATCGAGTATCTCGCTCAGCTCATCGGGTGAAGGGAGGCGTCCGTGTTTCTGCTCAAATTCCATATTGGCCTGTGAAATCTTTTTCTGAATACCCACCTGGTTTTGGGGCAGACGCACAATACGGGTCTGTTCTTCGAGAGCCGAAAGTATGCTCTGGCGAATCCACCACACTGCATAGGAGATGAATTTGAAACCACGCGTCTCATCGAATTTCTCTGCCGCACGGATAAGACCGATATTTCCTTCGTCGATAAGATCTTCAAGACTAAGACCTTGATTCTGATATTGTTTTGCCACTGAAACCACAAATCGTAGATTTGCCATCACAAGTTTGTTTCTGGCTTCTACATCCCCTTTTTTGATCTTTTGGGTGAGTTCCACCTCTTCATTGGCGCTGATTAGGTCGCAATGGCCAATCTCTTGAAGATATTTCTCAATAGAACGAGTGCCTCGAGCTGTGATATTGCCCGGAGTGATTTTTAATTGCCTCATAAAATTACTTAGTTATTGCGCAATAAGTATTTTTAAACCTGTAGTCGTTTTCTTCTTTTGCATTTTACTGCCTTAACTTAAACGAGAAAAAAATTATATTATTATAAAAAAATCAAAAAAAATAAGAAACGAGGAAATTTTTTATTTCCCTCGTTTCATAAATGTTTTATTATCAGTGCGTTGTCTTTCTTAATTTTTTACAGATTTTTAAATGGACAATGCGAAATTTTCATGTGATGAGATGCGTCCAGGCTTTTTACTCCGGCTGAAGGTTTACCGCATAATAGTATTTACGGCCTGAAGGATAGTATCCGGTCAGGAACATCACCTTATCATCATCCTCGCTCTTAGTGATTTGATTGTAGATCTTCTCCACATCATCCACCGAATTGACGGCAAAACCGTTAATCTCTGTAATAATGAATCCATCCTTTACTCCTGCGTCCTTGAAAGGACCGTTTTTAATGCCCTGCACACTCACACCGTTTCTGATGCCAAGTTTCTTCTTGATGTCATCATTCACTTTCATGAATGCACAGCCTACATCGGAAAATTCACCTTTTTTGGTTATCTGTGTGCTCCCCTGGGTATTCCGGAGGGTTGCAGTCTTAGTCTCCTTCTTGTTATTGCGGTAATATGTCACGGAAATCTGATCACCGGGACGGTATTTGCTTAACTGTTCCACAAGTTGTGGGAAACTTTGTACGTCGACCCCATTAATAGCTGTGATTACATCATTTTCTTTCAATCCGAGTTCCATAGCTGTACTCCTGTCGTTAACCTCCCTCACCAATAGTCCGGATTTCACGGCAGTGATATCTTTTTCTTTGGCAAGTTTTGCGTCGAGTTCCGTCACAGCGCATCCCAAAACAGCTCTCTGTACTGTGCCATATTGCATAAGGTCTACCATTACCTTCTTAACTATTGAAGTTGGAATAGCGAAAGAGAAGCCTGAGTAGCTGCCGGTATTCGAATAGATTGCGGAATTGATACCGATCAATTCACCTTTTAGATTAACCAGTGCACCTCCTGAATTTCCGGGATTAAGGGCGGCATCGGTTTGAATAAAGGATTCGATACCGATATGTCCGTTTCGGCTGTTGCTTCCCAAAGAACGGGCTTTGGCGCTTACGATACCTGCAGTGACTGTGGAATTGAATCCAAAAGGATTACCCACGGCAAGCACCCATTCACCGATCTTGACAGCTTCGCTGTCGCCGAAAGTAATGGCTGAAAGCCCGGTTGCATCGATCTTAATCAGGGCGAGGTCGGTGGCTTCATCGGTGCCAACCACTGTTGCTTCATAAGTGGAATTATCATTAAGAAGCACTTCAAGTTTGTCAGCTCCTGCAATAACATGGTTGTTGGTGACAATATATCCGTCTTCAGAAAGAATTACACCTGATCCAAGTCCAGTTTGCACCGGCTCGGTGCTCCGTTGTTGCTGTTGGCCGCGGCGCTGAGGCTGCTGGTTGCCTTGGGGTCCGAAAAAGAAATCGAAAAGTCCGAACGGGTCGTAACCACCACCGTTGCCATATTGGTTCTGACGTGGAGCTGCAAAACTCTTGATACACACCACCTCATTTACAGTACTTTCAGCTGCCACTGTAAAATCTGTCTCGAAAGAGGTGGGATGTGACGCTGTGCGGATGAATTGGCTCTGTTCTATAGCGAATGTTTGCTCTTGTTGATCTTCTTGCAAAGCTGCACGTTCCATTTGCGTGCCATGTGACTTCATACAAGAAGCTAATGTCATTGTTGTCAATGCAAGACAGAAACCGTAATTTAAAAATTTCTTCATATTCATAACCGTATCTGTTAGGTTGTCTCTTACGAGCATTAATTTTCTATATAGACAATGCAAATATCGGTTCGTTATTTTAGATTACGCTATATTTTAAGTTAATTTAATAAAAATTTCATTCTCTTCAATTTTCAGCTTCATTTTTCACACCTTCTTACTCCTTATCTATCGATATCTCCGATGTTTTATTGTCATGGTCGAAGGTCTTAGGTGTCTATGAAGCTTTCCTCGGGCGAGACTAGGGTACCCAGGTTATCTTTCATCCAGTCGCCGATCTCACGGGTGCTGGTACCAAGGGCGTACATGCTGATGATCCTCTCTGCCATCCCTTCGGCCAGCATCGTCTCCATTTTCTTGATGAACTGTGGATCGAAACTCGCATCCCTGTCTCTTGGCGTACTCACCGTTACCTCGCCTACAGGGGTCTTAACCATCTTGTCCATCTTGCCGTTACGTCGGTTGCCACCGGCTCTTGACTCCTCGGTCAGATTGGCATCCATCTCCCCTTCAAGGGCTGCGTTAAGTATCTTCTCCAACATCGGTGCAAAGGCACCGTCCTTGCCGAACATCGGCTTGCTGTTATTTATATCTTCAAGAACCTTTTACTCCAAGAGCATAGAAATCCAATTCTTTTTCCATCATCGCTGTGTCTGAGACAAATGTCCTCATTTTTCTCTTTACTTTGTCTGACACAGTTTATTTTACACTCTCGAAATAGCTGTTTGATAAGATTTATTCTTTAATTTAATACTCGCCGATATAATCTTCGTAAAACTGCCATAGGGTGTCAGAGAATCCCCATCCTGTACCATCCACAGATTCTAACATCTTTATGATTCGACCATTAAATTGGAGAATTAAACCATTTGAGGCGATAAACTGAGCTGCCTTTTTGAAATTATTTTCCAACGAAATATAAAAGTTTTCGTAAAAATCGCCAAATTCAACAATTTGTTCGCATCCAAGTTCTATGTAATAAAGCATTAGGTCGGCAATAGCAACCGGATCCGTTACCTTCTTCTTAAAATCAGAAATAATTTTATTACATTCTCTAAAACTTGGATCTTTAGGGTAATCCTTTCTAGTGTAAAATTGACTATATATTAATTTCTTTGCTCTGTCGAGTTCTAAATGAACATTTGGTTGTAAATAAAATTCAAGCCAACTTTTTGCTTGATCCGTTGCATCATACAGTTGAAGCAGGATGTCTATAACTTCCTCTTTTGAAAGATTTTGAAGATACTTTTTTAATTTAGCTTTTGACATATTTCTTTACTATACTATATTTACCTATAATAATTTCAGACGAAAGGCTTCATCATAGGGAATGTAGGATTGAGTATTTGATGCATTTTTCCATCCTTCTTCCTGATGACTGGCTTCGATTATTTCTGACACCATTAACGATTTAAGTTTTTCCACTACATATTTTATGGATTCTTTTTCACCGGCTGATAATTCTTTAACTTCTAAATCAGAAGAACAAGACAGGAGGGTATTAACCATTCCATGAGCTTCAATCATCTTTTTTTTGAGATTTGGTATATTATCATAGATTGTGGCATAATGGTCCGGAACAGGACCAAAATTCAACGCTCTGTATTGGAGTCCACTGATTGACTGTCCGGTTTTCCTATAATTGCAGAAATCAGCATAGAACATCAATTTATTAAGTTTTGTTGGAAAGACCTCTCCATGTATATGGATAATATATTGCACCATTTCAAAAAGTTTGGCTATTTTCTTTTGACCATACCCATTGCAAATACTTCTGCTATTATCATGATAAATTATTTGATGCAAAGCTGAATATTCTTCTTCTTTCTCGTCACTCATATTGATAGAGGTAAGAACTTTATTATATTCCGAATATTGGAAAGAATCTTTGCATCCCTTTAACAATCCTAAAATCACCAGCTTATCTTTGATGGCAGCAATCATTTTCCCATTTGATTCTGATGGTACTTCACCGGCTTCATATTTCGCATACTGATTGGTCCCAAATCCGAGAATACGGGAAATTTGAGAATAATTCAG
>JAFLTR010000019.1:0-41174 GCA_022509205.1 Muribaculaceae bacterium
TTTCTAATATTTCTCTTATACTATTATGTTTCCTTTCTTGGCCTAAATTATCTGAGAACTCTAAAAAAATTTCCATTATTTCAATCTTATGTATTGCAGTTTTATCTTCTTATTCCCTTATTATTTTTAATCAACCTAGTAGAATATTAAGATTTTCACTTATAATATTTTTTGTTATATTTTCCTATTTCATAGCTTTACCACGTGATAAATGTTTGAAAGCACTCACTGTCACTGCTATTTCTTATTCCATCTTTTTAATTGCTTTAGAAATTTTCCTAATTTTTTTCTGCAACGAAGTAGTGGCAAATCAAATAAGAAATGTATACGTCATTCCAAATGGATTAGGGGATGTTTATCCTAAATATGGGAGATTTTATGCGATTCAACTTTTAGGCACGGCTGCTATTCCATTCGTTTTTATGTTATCAATAACATATCCCATTGTAAAAAAGAGACTCCGACTTTGCCAACTCATTTTATTAGCCGGAGTTGTTATTGCTGGCAATTTTGCTTATTTGCTCGCAATTGGGTTCTATTTTATTATTAGATTTATTGATCAGAAAGCAACTCTTAATAAATGGCGCAATAGATTCCTATTTGTTCTCTTTATCATTATTTTTAGTTTTCCTTATATTTATACTTTCATTAGTAATACTTTAGAAGAAAAAAAGGAAGAATCAAATGCTATAAGAATGGATCAAGCCGAGGTGCTTATTTCCGACTTGTCTAATTCTATACCTGAATTTATATTTGGTAAAGGGCTGGGTCACACAATTAATGTAAAAACAAAATGGAGAGATTATACAGATAACGATTATTTCGAATTGCAAGCTCTTTATTTCTTTAATCAATTGGGATTTATCCCCTTTTTTATTTTTGTTCTTTTCAATATTTATCTAACTTTTAGATACATTAAAGATAAAAAAGCTAAAGAATTATATCTGGCTTACCTCCTATATTCGGTTACCAACCCTTACATATTTTCTACAAATCAAGTAGTGGTGATTATTACACTTGTTAGTATTAGTTATCGGGAGTATTGTAAATATAATCCAAAATCCAAAAATGAAAGTATCTGCTGTCATAGTATTGTATAATCCAAACTTCGACGAGTTAAAAAAAAATCTTTTAAAATTAAACTCGCAAGTTGATGATATATATATAGTGGATAACACTCCTTATAAAGATTTATCCTCAGAGTTTGGTTCATTAAATTTTAAAAATATTAAATACATTCCTCTTAAACAAAATGTAGGAATAGCAAAAGCACAAAATATAGCTATTCAAAAAGTGTCAAAAACAAATTCAGAATTTATTTTCTTTTTAGACCAGGACAGTTTTATTTCTGAGAATATTATTAAAAGCCTTACTAATAAATACCTCCATTTAATCAATCAAGAAATTAATGTTGGAGGGATAGGTCCACGTCCTTTCAACCGTGAACAGAATAAGAAATATTTAGGTAGTATTAAAAAAGGAATAGACGTAGGAAACAATGTAAGCGAAGTGACTGAAATTATTTGCTCCGCTTCTTTAATTCCTGTTAAGGCATTACAAGAAATAGGTGGAATGGATGAATCTCTCTTTATTGATGGTGTTGATCATGAATGGTGTTGGAGAGCAACAAATAAAAGAGGCTATCATTTCTTTATAGATGAAGACTCTCTCTTAAGTCATAAACTGGGTGAAGGGGATAGAAGATTCTTATTCAAAAAAGTTGCTATTCCCACACCTTTTAGAACTTATTTCCAATTTAGAAACTACTTTTTGTTATCACGCAGGAAATATGTGCCTTTATATTGGAAACTTTCTAACGGTGTTAAATATCTTGTAAAATTTTTCTATTATCCTCTCTTTATTCAACCCCGTTTTCAATATCTAAAAAGAATGATAATGGGAATAAAAGATGGTATTCTAAATAAAAAATCTTGACTAATGCCACCCTTTAGCGTTTTAATGTCGGTTTATTACAAGGAAAACCCGGCTTTTCTTCAAGAAAGTCTCGATAGTATTTTTAATCAATCTTTAAAACCTGATGAAATTGTATTAGTTCAAGATGGACCTTTAACCTCTGAACTATACGATACTATCAATAAATACTCAAGACTACATCCGGAAATTAAATCAGTGGTTTTAGCAAAAAACTCCGGCCTTGGTAATGCTTTAAATGAAGGTCTTAAATATTGTTCTCACGATATTGTTTTTAGAATGGATACGGATGATATCGCAAAACCTAATCGTTTTCAAACCCAATTAGAATTTATGGCCAGTCATCCGGATATTTCCGTTTGTAGCTCTTGGGTTGAGGAATTTGAAGAAAACATTAATAATATCAAAGGGATAAAAAAGGTGCCACAAAACCATGAAGATATATTTATTTATGGTAAAAATAGGTGCCCCGTAAATCATCCGGCTGTTGTATTCAGGAAACAAGATGTTATAAACTCCGGTGGATACGGACAATTCCCAGAAGACTATTCCCTTTGGGCTAGAATGTTAATGAATGGTTTTAAATTCCATAATATTCAAGAAAGTTTATTATGGTTTAGAAGTTCCAAAGATGTCTATAAAAGAAGAGGTGGAATTAAATATCTAAAAGCTATCTTAAAACTCAACAAAGAAATGTACAAAATAGGTTACATATCATACCTGCAATATTCCAAATTATTCATAATCCGCTCGATAATATCACTTGTACCAAACTCTTTTAGATCATTTGTATACAAAAAACTTCTTCGGTCTTCCAATTAAGATAGAACCCCCATTTATCCTCTAATCTTTCCTATCGGGTTTTCTCCGCTATAGCCTGTCAATTACTCTAAATTATCACACTTCAATTTATCTGCCTTATGTATCTTTCATCTGAAACGCTCACTATTCTTTCGTGCTTACTACTCGTATTGTTCGGGTTGATGATTACTCTTGATCTGGCTTTCTATTCGCTCGACAATCTTCATTCACGAGAGAATGACAATGATTTTATCCCCTATCTGAATCATGAGGGAAACCATGTTTATTATGAACGTTCCCTCATAGAAAAAAAATCTTTCCTGAAGCTCTTCCCCGGCATAAAACCACGATCTTTCAAAAACCTATTTAAAAAACTTTTTGAAAATCTATAAAAGGCAGAAATAATGTTCCTTAGAGTTAGATGTTTCAGGGGAAAGCCATTTCATTAATAAATTCTATACTTTCTTAATTCTACGCTACAAGCAACGTCCCATTATTTACAACCTAATATATAATAAACTTGTTTTGTAGGCCTTGGTGTGCCAGGCAACAACTTGAAAACTTTAATGATGATCCTTTTATGTGTGAACTTTTAGAAAAAGTTCATCCCATTATTTGATAACTCGCTGTTAATGGGGAGGATTTATCCAAAACCTATCAACTCCCATTTTTTTATGTGAACTTATGAAAAAGTTCATCCAATTATTTGATAACTCTCTGTTAATAGGGAGGATTTATCCAAAACCTCTCAACCCCCATTTTTTATGTGAACTTATGAAAAAGTTCATTCCATTACTTGATAACTCGCTGTTAATAGGGAGGATTTATCCAAAACACCTCTTACCCCCATTTTTATATATGAACTTTTGAAAAAGTTCATCCCATTATTTTCAAACTCGCTGTTAATAGGGAGAATTTTTCCTAAATACTCTACCCTATTTATTTGAACTTTTAGAAAAGTTCAACCCTTTACTCTCCAATCCCCTATTATAGATGGATAATCAATAAAGTAATCAACATATCCTGAAACCATCGCTGCGTTCAAAGTCTTTACCATTCTCAAATCATACAACATTATTCCATTTTATCATTTTTTTCTGTAACTTTGCAAGAATTTATCCCATTTATACGTTCATAGGAATACATCCTAATGAAATATCATGACTTTATGAAAAGAATATTCTCTCTTATATCTCTTCTCACCATAGCCCTTTCTCTCTTTGCCGACATTAATGGTGCCGGTTATTACCGCGTGAAAAACTACGGTTCTTCCCGCTGGGCGACCCTTATAGACAATCATGGTTCTGTGGATGAAATAGCATTCACAGCCGACCTTCATGCCTTGCAACTCACCAACAATACTGCCGAAATTCTTTCCGACCCCGGTTCGGTGATATATCTGACAACCATCTCCGGCAACCGCTACGACATAGCCACTCAAGGCACAAGCCTCCAGGCTCTTGCCGGCGTGCCAATCACCATTCTCAAAGATGGGTCGGCCGACGGGCAGGCACTGTATAGAATGTATGGTTCCAAAAGCGGAGTGATCGCCTATATCGGCGACGGGCGGGTAGACAAGTCCCAGGAATATGGAATCGCTTCGATCTCTCATGGCGATAACTATTTAGACTACATCAAATGGGAAGTGATACCTGTCGATGTCAATTCCGCAAACTATTTCGGTGCAGTGCCGGACGTTAAGGCCGGTAATCAACTTTTCACCACTCTTTTCACCTCCTTCGCCTACAAACCTTACTCATCCGGAGTAAAGGCTTACTACGTGGGCCGCGTAGGTTTCGGAATGGTGGAAATGATTGAAATCACCGACGCTGTCCCCCCGGGGAGTCCGGTGATAATCCAATGTGCCGGCACCAATGCAGCCGACAATAAACTACAACTGCTCACTTCACAGGAAGCCCTTCCCAATAATGCTCTTACAGGGGTCTATTTTAATTATCAAGACAACCAGTATAAGAACTTTGTGGCTTACAACCCTTCTTCAATGAGGGTACTCGGTGTCTGCAAGGACGGATCTCTCGGCTTCATCACATCATCAGCGCTTAGCGGCAAAAATATTCCTGCAAATTCTGCCTACCTCAACGTGCCCGGAGGAGCATCGCCCGAGTTCAAATGTGTTTCCACGGCAGAATTCGAGGCTAATCTTCCCGATCAGCCGGAACAGTTCTCTTTCGGTAACGGTCAGTATATCCTCCAGCCCCAGGATGATTACATTTACACCGGAGTTTTTAACATCCCGGCACAGTCTAACCTTGCCATCCAATTTGTGGGGCCATCTTCCGGAAGCGGTGATATAATCGTTGGACCATACAACACTGGCGGGAAAAACCAGAACATCACTGTCAATACGAATCTTCCCTTCGAATATGGCAACAATGCCTCATGGATTATTCCGGAATGGAAAGGTGGAAATCTTTATGTGACACTTAATCTCCAATACCAGACGGTCACTATAGCAAACTCCGCGGCTATAGGATCTATAGCTACCTCTCCGTCCAATCTCTCTTATAACGGCCGACAGGTGGTATCGGGAACCGGCGACGCCATACGCATCATAGATATGGCGGGGAAAATCGTAGCAACCGGAGTCGAGTCAGTCGATGTCTCAAACCTTCCGAAAGGTATATATGTAGCCACGAGCAGTTCCGGTTCTCTCAAACTCGCCCGTTAATTTCCACACCTCCCTACACTTACGCGAAGCCGCGGCAATAAGCTACAACGGAATCCCAACCTTATGTTCAAAAGTCTGAAGGGGTATCTTCTCGCAGCTCTGGCCGCAGCCGCCTACGGCACTAACCCGGCTTTCGCTGTCCCCCTTTATGATGAGGGGATGAACCCTAACACGGTTCTCCTCTTCCGCTATCTCCTGGGAGTACCTCTGCTGGCATTTCTAATGGCGCTCCGCCATATCCCGTTCGGAATCCCACGTAAAGCAGTCGGGCAAACCGTGATTCTCGGTATTCTGATGGCGCTTTCCTCGCTTACGCTCTTCGAAAGCTACAACTACATGAACTCCGGTATCGCCTCCACTCTCCTTTTCGTATACCCTGTGATGGTGGCAATCATAATGATGTTCTTTTTCAAGGAGAAAAACGGTCCCTCTATTTATATATGTCTTGTGATAATGTTTGTGGGCCTTTTCCTTCTCGTCAAACCCACAGGAGGAATCACACTCTCCCCTCTCGGATGTGTGCTCGTGATGGTTTCCGCTCTTACCTATGCCCTGTATATTGTCTTTGTGAATGTATCCAAACGCATAAAGTCGATACCCACCACAAAGTTACTTTTCTATGTACTGATATGGGGCTCTTTGCTCTTCTTCGCCAATATAGGTTTCGGCAATCCCGTCACCTGGCCCCGTCAGGGTCATGAATGGTTCAATCTTCTGGCCCTCGCAATAATCCCCACTCTCCTGTCGCTCGCTTGTACCACTGCAGCAATTCAGCTTATCGGTTCTACTCCTACTGCTATCCTCGGTTCGCTCGAACCGGTTTCGGCTGTCCTACTAAGCGTCTTTTTCCTACATCAACCCATCTCCACTATCGAAATTATCGGGGGATGTCTTATCGTCATTGCCACCCTCGTTGTCATCAACGACAAGCGCATCGACAAAACAATTCTTTCTGTCAGAAAGATGTTTCCTCGTCATCATCTCTAAACTTTATTTATCTTCCTGGTGTTATAATTTTATACCGCTCACCGCGGTAAACTCTAACTCCCTACCCTATAAATCATGAAGTTCATCGACTCAGGAGAAGGAAAAGTGCCATTGCTTTCCGCAATAGCTATCCTAGCTATATCCCTGACCGTGAACCTTCCCGGTCTGGCAATATCGCCTGTACTCGGAAAGCTCAAGGATGTGTTCCATTCCACGGCTATCGAGGCCCAGCTACTTAATGTGCTTCCAAATCTGCTCACTATCCCTTTCATCCTTGGTGCCGGCAAAATCTGTACTCCAAAAAACCAACTTACAGTACTCACAATCGGTCTGGCCATATTCACAGCTACGGGTGTAGCTTATTTCTTCGCCAAATCGATGATCATCCTGATTGTCCTGAGTTGTATACTCGGAGTAGGCATCGGTCTTGTAATACCGCTTGCTGCCAGTCTCATATCTCAAAATTTCACGGCAAAACCACGCGGCGTGATGCTCGGAGTGAAATCCGGACTTTCAAACCTCTCCCTGATTATCGCCACTCTCTATGTGGGTTGGGTTGCTACCAGAAACTGGCACTGGGCCTTCGCCGCTTATTTTATACCGGTGGTACCCCTGGTGATGGTCCCCTTTATCAAAAATAAATTTATCAACCAGGCACGAAAGGCTCCCGAGATCATCTCAACATCCTCTGACGCTGAGTCGCAGAATTTCCATTTCCGCGGACAGGAAGCCAAAAACATGCTCTGGTTCGCTCTCATAATATATTTCATACTTTCTTACGGCGCCCTTGTATTCTCCTATTATCTTCCTTTCACTATGGAAGCCTATGGCATGTCGACCGGACACGTCGGAGTGGCAACTTCAATGTTCTATCTGGCTGCCACGCTTGCGGGATTCGGACTTTCCAAGGTGATTAAGGCCACGGGTATATGGACTTTCCAGCTCGGGATGATTGTTGTGGCTCTATCGCTGCTCGGAGTGGGATTCATACACACTTTCGCCTCTTATATTATTGGCACTTTCATGCTCGGTCTCGGCTACGGGGTGATACAACCTATTCTCTACGACAAGACTTCTTATTTCGCTCCCAACGATGCTAAAGCCACCGAATATTTCGCCCTGCTGCTCACAAGCAGCTACGTGGCTCTTTCCTGCATACCTTTCATAGTAGAATTTTTCGGCACCTTCATCAAAGGGAACACCGACCCCTCATTCCCTTTCATCCTAAATGGTGTCATAATGTCGATAATGGCCATTGTGGTGGTGGTGAAACACAAAAATTTTGTAGTGCAGGCCGGAGTCATACCGCAGGGAGAGGGTATCGTGAAGCAACCATCATCCGTGCTTGCCCCCGGCGACCGATATGTAAAGGCCGCCATAGTAGGCAGCCGTCAGGATTCCAATCTTAGCAACGAATCAATTGCTCTCGAATCGGAAGCCCCGGTGGGTGTGCCAATGCAAATGATTTCCACTCCCACCACTACCGCTCCCGCTCCTCCTTCAGCCCCACAGGCATCCTCCCCGTCGACCCCGGGAATTACTTCCGCTACCGGGAATACTGACCAATCAATCTCCGTATCTCCCGGTGAACCGGAACCGACCATCAGCTCTATACCTACAGCACCTCTCACACCTACCGGCAATTCGGCTAAAATCATGGCGGCTGCCGAGGCTTCGCTCTCCGATGCAAAAGATTCCCTGCAGAAGATGAGACGCCAACAAGCCGAACTGCTTAAAGCCCAAGCGGCCCAGCTCGAAGAGAAAGCCCAAGAGCTCCATAAAGACGCCCTTCAACTTCTTGACGAGGCCAAGGCTCTCGACCCGGATCCTGAAACATCTCAGCAAACGCCTCCTCTTTCCACCTCGGGCTAAATATCCTTACTTCCTTCAGGGCACAACCGAAATAACTTTAACCTCAAGACAATAACAACTTCGATAATAACAACAATATAAACTCTCAACAATAACAACTTAAACCCCACTCGCCTATGAAAAAAATTCTACTTCTCACGGCGCCCCTGCTACTTTCTTCTGTAGCTTTCGCACAAGATGACACTCAGTTCATCACCACCGAAAAAGACATCGTTGTCTTCAACATCATGCAAGAAAATGCGCCGCAAAATCCAAACATCAAGGATGTCTCCCGTTTCACTCTCGTGGGTAAGGATTCTAAATTCTACCTTGGTATGGGAGCCAATGTGAAAATGGTCGGTGATTTCGACTGGGGCGCTCCTATCACAAATCCCAACCTCTTCGCTCCGTCGGCTCTTTCAGCTGCCGACGCCGGCAACAAGGGTCAGACCACATTCTCAATCGGACAATCAAATATCTACTGGAACTTCGTTGCTCTCCCCGGCTCCAAAAACCAGGTTGGTCTTTTCTTCGATATCAATTTCCTCGGCACCACCAGCAAACCCATCATTGCTATCCACCATGCTTATCTGAAATATCGTGGATTCACCGCAGGTTATATCGTTTCTACTTTCACGGATATAAAGGCTGACCCCGTAGCCATCGACTTCGCGGGTCCAAACGCAATCACTTTCATTCGCCACCCGAATATTTATTACAATGCCAAATTCGGTAAAGACAAAATGTGGTCGGCTCAGATCGGTTTGGATATGCCTCTCGCCGAGCAGTCCGACTTCAAGGAGGGTTCCTACGAACATGGTAAGTTTAACGACAGTTCCAACGGACAAATCTACAAACCTTTCACCACGGACGGCACTACTACCAAATTTGTGCATCAACGCATGCCAGATATCCCGCTCTTTATCCAAAGAGACTGGTGTGGCCATAAAGGCTGGTTCCGCGTCTCAGCTATCTTCCGCGACCTTCAGTATCGCGATCTCCTCGCCGACAACCGTAAAGGCAAAAACCGAAGCGAATTCGGCTGGGGTATCAAAGCAAGCGGTAGCACTCCGATAGTCGGTGGCCTCTCTTTCACTTGGCAAGGTGTTTACGGTAAAGGTGTGGCAAGTTATATCCAGGACCTTACTGGCGAAGGACTCGACCTTGTGCCGGTTAAGAATGCAAACGGTAAACTTACAACCTTACCCACCTGGGGAGCCTATGGAACTCTCCAATACAACTTCGGAAAATGCGCCCTCTGGAACTTCACCTACTCTCAGGTAAGAGCCTACGCCAAAAACTTTGGAAGCGACTGGAAGGGCATGTATAAATATGGTCAGTATGTGACGAGCAACCTTATTTTCAACATCAGCAGTTTCGCACAGGTAGGAGCAGAATATCTCTGGGGCCGCAGAATGAATTACAACGGACAGCAGGTTCATGACAACAGAATCATGCTTATGCTCAATGTCTCAATCTGACCTCTTTTAGAGAGTTAGACTAAGGTATAATCGTTATTGCTGCGAATTATCCGGGAGAAAAGTATAAAAGCAACTGCCCGCTTTATTAAAATTGTGTAATATTTTTTTTAAAATATTTGCATATACACTTAAAGATTCCTAAATTTGTGCCCAAATCCAATGGATTCTAAGGTAAAAAATCGAATGGGTTTAAAAGCTTTTTGTCTATATTTCAAGCATTTATGCTCTTGCCTCCCAATCTGACGAAAGGGAGAATTTGGCTTGCTTGACCCGCGGTCGCTTAGGTTTCAACTCGCTTGCGGACTATTAAACAAGCCTGACTGTGAATAAAACAAAACAATAATATCAACTAAATCTAAACACAAAAGGAATGAATAGAAAATTACTCAACGGCTTGCTGGTTATTGCTGTAGCCACTGGCGGAGCCGTAACATTCACTTCTTGTAAGGATGAGGACTTTAGAAATGATGTCCTCTTGACTCAGCTTAGTATTGAGGACCAGCTCGATGCTATCCGGGATCTTACAGATGAAGAATTCTTAAACAACCTGCAGCAATGGCTTGACGAACAGACTGTCAATAAACTTTGGGAATATGTTAAGGAAGGTCCCAACGGTGAAAATTATTCAGTAATTGAGCCGTATATCCAGGGTCTTTACGACATCCTCTTCAACAACATCTTCCCCGGTGAGCAATGGTTCCAGGATGTTCAGCAGATTGCTAATCTCGCTATGCGTCCTTCTTCAGTAGAAGTTAGCCACATGTACAACACAGCTATCGGCTCTGTTACTACTCCGCTTGGCATCAACACCAACATCCTGGCTACTTACAAGTTCAAAGCTAACAATCAAGTAAACTTCCCGGCTGTTGACAACATCAACACAGTTTACGGTCTCGCTGATGCCCAGACTATTAATAACGTTAAGGCCCTCAGCCCAAAAGACGCTTTCTCTGCTGCCAGCGGTACAGTATATTACGCTGATCCCGTTGAATTCGGCGACATGGGTGGTGCTATAGTTACTATCAACCCGGCTAATGCTGACGTTGCAAACTACACTGTAGAGTTTGTTAACTCAAAGGGCGTAAGTTTCCTCAGCACTAAAGGTGGTGGCCTCGAGGCTCTCAAACCTTACACCGGTGATGAACTTACTTTCGGTGCTACACGTGCTGCATCTCCGGGCGTTTACCAGCTTGATGCAAACGCTTCAAAGGCTGCTGATCCCGACATGATGCTCGTAGACTTTGACAAAGAAGGTGTGAAGAACGCTTTCGAATCTTTCCTTGCCAATAAAGATCTCGCTGACATTGCATCTCTCGGAAGAGCCATGATTAATGCTGTAAACAACAAAGTGCCTGCTCTCGCTCTCCAGCTCTCATGGACTGAGAATGAGCCGGTAATGCAGAATGGTGCTCTCGTTATGGAGAATGGTGCTGTTAAGACTACTCCGGTCATCAACTACTGGCAGTCAGGCTTTGACTATGCAGCAGTTGTGGCTCACCCGCTCTCTTACAGCGTTGGTAAGACTCTTGCCGACAAGATCCAAAATCGTTGGCCTGATGGCATCTTGCCCACTTTCGATTCTCCTCTTGCTGACATCATCAGAGATTTGGGTGGCGAATTCACTATCAGCTTTGAACCGGTTGGTGACGTTAAATACGTAACTGTAGAGTTGAAATATACAGGTGAAAGTGGTACAATCATTGCTGATGTTAAGGATCCGCAGGGTAACGTAATCGGTTCTATCGAACTTGAATACAGCGCAAGCGGTATTGCAGATCCAGAACAGGACTCTTTGGATTATTTCCTTGCTCAGCTTCTTGAAAGCCTCGGCAAAGACACCCAGGAACAAATCAATGACGTTATTGATGGCATCAACGATGTAATTGCCAACATTAACGACCAATTAGAGAAGATGCAGGCTGACCTTAACAAGGCTGTTGACAATATCGCCGGTAGCGAACACGTTAAGGCCGCTCAAAGAATTATCGACTACTACAACCGTTTCGCTAACAGATTCAACAACATGCTCAGCGATCCTGAAAAATACTTCGGTGTTCTCGCTCTTTATGAAACTGCCGGCGGTGGTGTAGGTCGTATGTCAACTCTCTATAACGACGGTGTTGTTGCTAATGGTTCTTTCGATATGTATCTTACTTCTTACAACGCTGAATTCATCGTTCCTTCCTTCAAGAAGTATGTTGCTATCACTGCTATCAACGGCCAGGCTGCTAAAGCTGCTGACAACACAGGCAACCTCAACACTGTTCTTCCGGGTTACACCAACAAGGTGACAGTTAACCTCCCGGCTAACGCTAAGTCAGGCGACATCCTCACCATCACTTACATGTCTCTCGACTACCGTGGCAATACCTCTATGCAGAACTATTATGTAAGAGTAAAATAATTTAGAGAGTAGTTTAGTATAACAGTAAAAAAGATTAAAGAAATGAAATTAAATAAGATTTTTCTGACTGCTACTCTCCTGTTCGCAGGTGTGTGCGCTAACGCACAGGAGACAGTCACTGAATATGTATTCCAACCCCACTGGTTCGGTCAGGCCCAGATCGGCGGTCAGGAAACCCTTGGCGAAGGTAAATTCGGTAAGCTCCTTAACCCGAATGCACAGATCGCTTTCGGATACAAGTTTACTCCTTACTTCGGTCTCCGTCTCGCCGTTAACGGATGGCAGAGCCGCGGTGGTATCCACATGATGCCAAATGAATATACCGATTTTGCAGGTATCGACAACTACTACAAATGGAACTATATAGCTCCTACTATCGATGCAGTGTTCGATCTTACCAACCTTCTCGGTGGTTACAATCCTACTCGTTGCTTCGAATTCGACCTCATTGCCGGTCTCGGTACTAACTATGGCTGGCACAACCATGACGCCCGCAAACTTCAGGCAAGCCTCCCCATGGCTTATCAGGAAGATGATTTAGGTCTCAACGCCCTCTGGGGTGCTAAATGGCGTTTCCTCGGCCATGTTGGTTGCGCTATTAACTTCAACGTTAGCTCAAGAGTTCAACTCGGTCTCGAAGTTACTGCTAACGTAACTGACGACACTTACAACTCAAAGGCTTACGGCCAGAACACTGACTGGTATTTCAACGCCCTCCTCGGTATTGGTTGGAGCTTCGGCCCGAAATACAATGTTAATACTCGCGTAATCGAGGAACCGGTTGCTCCGGAACCCGTTATCGTTGAGAAAGTGGTTGAAAAAATCGTTGAAGTTCCCGTACAGGTTGAAGAAAAGAAGGTAGAGAAAGAAGTGCTCCGTCGCGATGTATTCTTCCTCATCAACCAATACGTGATCCGTCCTCAGGAAATGGAGAAAGTAGCTCAGGTTGCTGAATACCTCCAGAGCCATCCGGAAGCTACAGTTACCATCACAGGTTACGCTGACAAGGGTACAGGTTCTATGGCTTACAACCTCCGTCTTTCTGCTCAAAGAAGCCAGGCTGTTGCCAAAGCTCTCCAGGATAAATACTACATCCCCGCTTCTCGCATGATCGTGAAGAGCATGGGCGAAGATATGTATCAGCCTTATCCTGATGCTGTTCAGAACCGTGTAGCTATCTGTATCGCTGAGTAATATTCTTTTTGGAATAAAAATCCATAAATTCCTTTCAGTGGGCGGGTCTTTCAGACTCGTCCACTTCTTTTATCATCACCCATCCTCTCCCATCCTCCCCCACGCTACCACACTTCCCCATCCTCCACCTTTATTTTTGCTTAATACAATGATTTTTCTTAATTTTGTGACTAATATGGAAGAGAAAGTTAAAATCGACGGACTCTCGTTTGTCCCCTTTCTCAAAGAGGAGGAGATTCAACGGGAAGTGAGGCGTGTGGCGCTTGAACTGCGACATGACCTCGAGGGGAAAACCCCTTTGTTTATTTGTGTGCTTAACGGAGCTTTCATCTTTGCCGCCGACCTTATCAGAGAAACCGGCCTTAATGAAGCTCCGATTACTTTTGTGAGATATAAAAGTTATGAGGGCACTGACTCGACCGGGTCCGTCAAACAGATCTACGGACTTAACGAAGATATCGAAGGTAAGGATGTCGTGATTATCGAAGATATCGTCGACACGGGGATCACCGCCAACCTTATGGTGAAAGACCTTAAGAAACGTAATCCGGCTTCCGTTAGATTTGTCACCTTACTTCATAAACCTGATAGCTCACGAACCGGATTTCAGCCTGATTATGTAGCTTTCAAGATTCCTTCCAAATTCATCATCGGCTACGGTCTCGACCTCGACGGAAAAGCCCGTAACCTCAAAGATATCTATATACATTCATAGTCTTAAGGTTTTTCAGATTGCAATCTGAAATTCACTCAAATCTCCTACTATTCCACTACTTAACCTTCTATAACTTAACAACTCAAAATGAACATAGTCCTATTCGGTGGTCCCGGAAGCGGGAAAGGAACACAAAGTGAAAAACTTATTGATAAATACGGACTCCATCACATCTCCACCGGAGAAGTGTTGCGTGACCATATAAAACGTGAAACCGATTTAGGGAAAATCGCCAAAAGATATATCGATGAGGGTCAGCTTATCCCCGACGACCTGATGATTAATATTCTCGATGATGTGCTCGAGAAAGAAGCCAAAGATAAACCTGGAGTGATTTTCGACGGATTCCCACGCACAATTCCTCAGGCAGAAGCACTCAATGACCTTCTTAGAAAAAGAGGCAAAGAACTCCATGCGGTGGTGGGTCTCGAAGTGCCGGACGATGAACTCGTGAAACGTATGATCAACCGCGGCAAGATGACAGGGCGCGCAGATGATAATGAAGAAACTATCAAGAAACGTCTTAACGTATATCACAACCAGACGTCACCGCTCCGCGAACATTATAAGAAGCAAAACAAATATGTGGCTATCGATGGGAACAGAGAAATCGGACATATATTTGATTCAATCACAAAAGAACTTGACAAACACGCCGGCAAATAGCACCCTTCCGAAAATATATAGGCTTCATTATCTAAGTTATAAAACACTGTCAGACCTTTGTAAATCTTGAATAATTTCATTATTTTTGCAGAAGGAATAAGTTATCATAAGTAAATTTTTTTACATAAATAATCATAAATATAATCATTAAACTAATCACTACTTGATGCTGCCTCGACGGCAGTGGAAGATTTCCCCGTGAGGGGAAGAGAATTTTTTAAATACTATGGATTCAGAAAAGAAACCTAAACGCCCCAGAATCGGGAGCGTCACTCCTTCCAATCCGATGGAAGAGGGAGTTCAGGAAACTCGCTACGAGAAAGTGAATTACCCCAACGACGAGAAGAGAAACGAAGCCCCGCGTGCTAATTACCAACAGCGTCAGGGTTATCAGAACAGAAATTATCAGGGTGGTTATCAAAACCGTCAAGGAGGTTACCAGAGAAATCCCGGATATCAGAATTATCAGGGATATCAAGGATATCAGAATTATCAAGCCAATCAACATACCGACTCCTCGGCTGAAAATGAGGGTGACGTAGAAAATTCATCAAACGAGCAACCCACAGAGGTTTATCAGCCTCGTCAAGGTGTCTATCAGCCCAGACAGAATTATCAGCCTCGCCAGAACTATCAAAACTCCGGATATCAGAACCGTCAGGGTGGCTATAACCAGAACCGTCAGGGTGGTTACAACCAAGGCGGTTACCAGAACCGTCAGGGTGGGTATAACCAGAATCGTCAGGGAGGTTACAACCAGGGTTACAACCAGGGCGGATATCAGAACCGTCAGGGTGGTTACCAGAACCGTCAGGGGGGCTACAACCAGGGATATAACCAGGGCGGATATCAGAACCGTCAGGGTGGCTATAACCAGAACCGTCAGGGTGGATACAACCAGGGTTACAATCAAGGCGGATACAGAAAGCCTAACAACAACATGAAATTCACCCCCCGTCCGAAACAGATCGATTATATCATCGATGACATCGATCCGAACGAGGAAGTGAGACTAAACAAATATATGGCTAACGCCGGAATCTGCTCACGTCGCGAAGCAGACGATTATATCACAAAAGGATTGGTGAAAGTCAACGGCGAAGTCACTACCGAACTCGGCACAAAAATCAAACGTGATGACGTAGTCGAATTCGACGAGAAAGTCGTTGTGCCCGAAAGAAAATGCTATGTGCTCCTCAATAAACCCAAGGATTGTGTGACAACAAGCGATGATCCCAACGGCCGTCTCACAGTGCTCGACATCGTAAAGAATGCCTGCAAGGAAAGAATTTATCCTGTGGGAAGACTCGACAGAAACACCACCGGCGTCCTGCTACTCACAAACGACGGCGACCTCGCTTCAAAACTCACTCATCCGAAATTCGTCAAGAAGAAAATCTATCATGTATGGACCGATAAAGATATTTCGGAAGAGGATATGCAACGCATAGCCGACGGTATCGAACTTGCCGACGGAGAAATTCATGCCGACGCAATCAGTTATGTGAGCGAAACAGACAAAAACCAGGCGGGCATCGAGATACATAGCGGAAGAAACCGTATCGTTCGTCGTATTTTCGAACACCTTGGCTATCGTGTCACCAAACTCGACCGTGTCTATTTCGCCGGTCTAACAAAGAAAAACCTCCCGCGCGGCCGCTGGAGATACCTCACACAGGATGAAGTGACTGCCCTCCGCACAGGTCGTTTCGAATAACCATTATCCCCCATGAAAAGAAAAACGATAAAAGAGATACTCCGCGATGCAGATTACCTTGTGGGCCGGGAAATAGATGCCAAAGGTTGGGTACGTACACGCAGAGGCAACAAAAACGTGCAGTTTGTCGCTCTCAATGACGGCAGCACAATCAACAACCTCCAGATAGTTTTCGACCTTTCCAAATTCCCGGAAGAATCACTGAAGAATATCACCACAGGCTCAAGCTTGCATGTGAAAGGGAAACTCGTAGCCTCACAAGGTGCCGGCCAATCTGTGGAACTCCTGGCTGACACCCTGGAGATATATGGTACAGCTCCTGCCGATTATCCCCTCCAGAAAAAAGGTCACACAATGGAATTTCTGCGTGAGAAGGCTCATCTTCGTCCACGCACAAACACTTTCGGAGCCGTTTTGCGTATTCGTCACGCACTTGCTTATGCCGTGCATAAATTTTTCAACGACAAAGGGTTCTATTATTTCCATACTCCGTTGATCACTGCCTCCGATTGTGAAGGTGCCGGAGCCCAATTCCAGGTGACTACCCTCCCGCTGAACGATCTGCCTAAAACCGAAGAGGGGGCAATTGACTATAGCAAGGATTTCTTCGGCAAGATGGCAAGCCTTACTGTGTCGGGACAGCTTGAAGGTGAACTCGGGGCAACTGCTCTCGGACTCATCTATACTTTCGGCCCGACTTTCCGTGCTGAAAATTCCAATACTCCGCGCCACTTATCGGAATTCTGGATGATCGAGCCGGAAATGGCATTCTATGAGATCGAAGACAATATGGATCTCGCCGAGGAATTTATAAAATATTGCATCAACTATGCCCTCGAACATTGCTATGACGATATTAAATTCCTCAACGACCATTTCGACACTGAACTCATCGACCGACTCAAATTCGTTGTCAACAATGATTTCATCAGACTGCCCTACACTGAAGGCATCGAGATCCTGGAGAAGAGCGGCAAGAAATTCGAGTTCCCGGTGAAATGGGGCATCGACCTTGCATCCGAACATGAAAGATATCTGGTAGAGGAACATTTCAAAAAACCGGTTATCCTCACTGATTATCCCAAAGAAATCAAAGCTTTCTATATGAAACTTAACGATGATGGGAAAACAGTCCGGGCAATGGACGTGCTTTTCCCGAAAATCGGGGAAATTATCGGCGGAAGCCAGAGGGAGGAAAGCTACGAGAAGCTGACTAAGCGTATCGAGGAAATGGGTCTTGAAGGCATGGACTGGTACCTCGACACTCGTAAATATGGCACCGTACCTCACAGCGGTTTCGGTCTCGGATTCGAACGTCTGATTCTTTTTGTCACAGGGATGCAGAATATCAGAGATGTAATTCCTTTCCCGCGATATCCAAAAGCTTGCGAATATTGATAAAAAGACCCGGAACGGAGAATTGAAATTTATTTCCAACATAAGAATAACTACCGGCGCCATGGCATTTTTGATTGTCATGGCGTTGTCATGCCTGATATATGGTCAGACTCCGTTTAATCCCGCAGAAAAAGATGGAAATTCCGGTCTTGTCGTTGAGGAACGGGCGCCCATAACAATATCTCTGATTACTTGTTATCCGGGCCCGGAAATCTATGAGCTATGCGGCCATTCTGCCATCAGAGTGAGAGGCGAAGGGATTGATTCCGTATGGAATTACGGAATTTTCGATTTCAATCAGCCTAATTTCGTCTATCGTTTCGTGAAAGGAGAGACTGATTACCGTGGTGCATCTTATCCTTTCCAATGGTTTTTACCCGAATACATAAGAGGAGGGAGAAAGGTCGTGGAGCAAGACATCAATTTCACGCCGGAGGAGGCTCAAAAGATGCTTGAATTGCTACGGACCTCCGTACTTCCCGAGAATGCAGTCTACCGTTATAACTATATAAAGGACAACTGCTCCACTCGGATCCTCAACCAGATGGATTCCGCTTCCAATGTGGTGATTATTTATCCCGACAGCGCAAAGTTCGGAACATTCCGTAACACCATGAGAGCCTATCATGAGGGATATCCCTGGTATCAGTTCGGCATCGATGTAGCTTTGGGATCAGGTCTTGACCAAAAGATAGGCAGCCGTGAAGAGATGTTTGTGCCTGTAGAACTCATGGAGACAGCCGGTAAGGCAAAATTCTCCGACGGTCGTCCGTTGATTAAGGCAACAAGGGTTCTGAATGAAGGAAAGGGCAGCGTAGTTCTTCCCCCTACCCCCTGGTGGCTCAGTCCACTTTTCTGGGCATGGATCCTCACCCTGGCGATCGCATGTGTGGTGGCTTCCAACATTATGTCAGGGAAATTATTCAAGCCTCTCTATGTTGCCTGGTTCTCATTCCTCGGATTGGCCGGGTGTCTTGTAGCTTTCCTGGTATTTATCTCAGTGCATGAATCCACAAGTCCCAATGTTTTGATATTCTGGCTCAACCCTCTTCAGTTTCTCTTCCCGATCTCAATAGGAATAAGGAAACTTCGACCACTTGCGTTGGTTATGGCCTACTATAATATTGCAGCCTGCGGCCTTTTGTTGGTGTTGTCGCCCTTCTTAACGCAGAGCTATAATCCGGCTTTTTTCCCATTGCTCGCCGCCACGTTAGGTTTGGCTGCCGCTTATGCAATAATAATAAATAAATCAAGTTATAAAGTAAGATGAAACGTCTGCTCACAACAGTAATGGTAGGACTTGCAGGAATCCAGGGTATCTCTCTGGCTGCCGAATCGCGTCCTAAGCTTGTTGTGGGTATCGTGGTCGACCAACTTCGCACCGATTATCTCGAGAATCTACGCGAAATGTTCTCCTCCGGCGGATTCAAAAGGCTCATGGAGTCCGGGGTCTTCCTTAAGGATGTTGATTTCAATGCAGTTCCGGGAGATGCCATCAGTGCATCCGCCATTATCCAGACCGGAGCTTATCCACGGCAGAACGGTATAACCGGAAGTAATGTCTATGATCCGGCCACCAAAAGTCTACGACCCATATTCAAGGATGACACATTCATAGGAAATTTCACATCCGAAACTTATTCTCCGGCTGCATTGCGCGTCACAACCTTAAGTGATGAATTATCTGTGGCCACAAACGGCTCTGCGCGTATCCACAGCCTTTCTCCGGAGGCAGGTCAGGCAATCATCCTTGCGGGCCACACCGGCAACTCTGCCTTCTGGGTAAATGATGAGTCAGGCAGGTGGTCGTCGACCACTTACTATTCGAATCCCCCTGCATCTATCCAGGATAAAAACTATAAGAGCCCTCTCATCTCACGTCTTGACACGATGAAATGGATGCCCCTAAGGAAAGATGAACCTTATCCATTTGTTTCATCCCGGGAGATAAAAGATGGTTTCAAATACACTTTTTCACGCTCGGATCGTGACGTTTTCTCCCTTTATAAACTCTCTCCCTATCTTAATAATGATATCACCCGCATTGCAGAGGAATATCTTGCTGAATTGAATTTGGGTAAGAATCCGGAATCCACGGATATGCTTAATCTGGCCTATACTTTAGCGCCATATCCCCTCGCCGGATCCGACAACTATACTTATGAGCTGCAGGATGCTTATCTCAGGCTCGACAGAGATCTTGAGTCTCTTTTCAATGCCCTCGACAAATACGTAGGGAAAGACAATGTGCTTGTCTATTTGGTTTCTACGGGTTATTTCACCGAACCGGGTTTAGACAATTCCGCCTATCGGCTTCCCGGAGGGTCATTTTCCGTGAAGAGAGCCCTTTCTCTGCTTAATGCTTATCTGGCTGCAAAATATGGCAACGGCGCCTACGTCGATCAGTATGCCGACGGTCAGATATTTCTTTCAAGAAACCTTATAGAGGAGAAACAGCTCGACCTTAATAGAGTGGCCGAGGAGTCTCGCGACTTCCTCGTTAGAATGAGTGGTGTGGCCGATGCCTTCACCATGTCAGAACTCATGAGTCCGGCAATCCCCGAACTTGAGACATACAGGCTGGCAATCGACCCGAAAACTTCAGGGGACATATTGCTGGTGTTCAATCCGGGATGGAAAGTAACAGACGACAGCCGTTTCCCGGCGATAGAGAAAGAAAATAAATCTTCGGCATATCTTTTCCCGGGCTTCCTGATGGGGAGTGACTTCAAACACAGGGTAGTCGAAGAAACTGTGGAGGCTGTGGAAATCGCTCCCACAATTGCCGGAGCCCTCCGCATCCGTTCCCCTAATTCGGCAAACGCCAAACCTCTTAAACTAAAATAGCTATAACAGCTACAACCATAACAAATCAAAACTATAATAGATAAAAATTACTCCAACAACTCCATAAATCATGGCTTTAGGAAATTTATTTAAGAAACTATTCGGCGACCAGAGTGAACGTGCAGTGCGTCCCCTTTGGAACCGTCTCGAAAAAGAGATAAATCCCATCAGCGAGGAGATCAAGAATATAAGCAACGATGATCTCCGCAAACGCATCGACGTCATAAGAGATTCTATCCGCGGCGAAGCCAAGGAATATGAAGATGAAATGGCCGCCCTGAGAAAGGAGCTCGAAGCCCTCGATTACGACAAGCGAGAGCCCTACTGGAAAAAAATAGATGACCTCCGCGAGGAAAAATTCAAAATGTATGCCCGCAGACTCGATGAAGTCCTTCCCGAGGTGTTTGCTGTAGTCAAGGAGACCGCAAGGAGATTCAAGGAAAATGATCTTGTGGAAGTAACTGCCACGGATTTCGACCGTGAACTTGCCGGCAGCGGTAAAGATTTCGTAACTATAGAGGGCGACAAGGCTGTCTACCGCAATTCTTGGATGGCAGGTGGCAATCAGATCACATGGGATATGGTGCACTATGACGTGCAGCTCATCGGCGGTATGGTGCTCCATGGCATCCTTAACGGCGATAAGGCTTCAAACAATATAGCGGAGATGGCTACAGGTGAAGGTAAGACCCTTGTGGCGACCTTGCCCGTTTTCCTCAACGCGCTCACAGGAGAAGGTGTACATGTTGTGACTGTAAACGACTACCTTGCGAAACGTGACTCGGAATGGATGGGACCGCTCTATCAGTTCCACGGCCTAAGCGTCAACTGTATCGACAAGACAGATCCTAACTCCGAAGAAAGGCGTAAGGCCTATCGTTGCGACATTACTTTCGGAACCAATAATGAATTCGGTTTCGACTATCTCCGCGACAACATGGCCCTGCAGACATCGGACCTTGTGCAACGCGACGAGCACTATTATGCCATCGTCGACGAGGTTGACTCCGTGCTCATCGACGATGCCCGTACTCCTTTGATCATCTCCGGACCGGTCCCCAAAGGCGACGATCAGATGTTTATCGAGTTCAAGCCAAATGTTGAGAAGGTGGTGAATGCACAGAGAAAGCTTGTTCAGAATCTTCTTCTCGAGGCTAAAGACAAGATATCGAAAGGTATGGCTTCCAACAATAAGGAACTCACCGAGGAAGGCGGTCTCGCCCTCTTCCGTGCGTATAAGGGTCTTCCCAAGCATAATCCTCTTATCCGCTACCTCAGCGAAGATGGCATCAAGCAGCTGCTTCTCAAGGTGGAGGCGAGATTTATGGCCGATAATAATCGCGAGATGCCTATTGCTGTGGAACCCCTCTTCTTTGTTATCGATGAGAAAAACCACAGCATTGAACTGACCGACAAGGGAATTGAGGTGCTCACCGGCACAACCCAGGACCCTGATTTCTTCATACTTCCTGACATTGCAGCTCAATTGTCGGCCGTTGAAGGTGAAGAAATTGCTAAAGAGGAAAAACAGCAGAAAAAAGATGAACTCCTGCAGAATTATTCCATAAAGGCGGAGCGTGTCCACACTGTCAATCAGCTTTTGAAAGCGTATACGCTTTTCGATAAGGATGTGGAATATGTCATCGACGAAAATAAGATCAAGATTGTAGATGAACAGACAGGCCGTATAATGGAGGGTCGCCGCTATAGCGACGGGCTCCATCAGGCTATCGAAGCCAAGGAGGGTGTGAAAGTGGAGGCAGCCACCCAGACTTATGCCACCATTACACTCCAGAACTATTTCCGTATGTATCGCAAGCTGGCCGGTATGACCGGTACTGCAATGACGGAAGCGGGTGAATTTTACGATATCTATAAACTTGAAGTCACCGAGATACCTACCAACCGCCCGGTGATCCGCAATGACCAGAACGACCGTGTCTACCGCACCAAGAAAGAGAAGTATGCGGCCGTCATAGCCGAAGTGGAGGAGATGGTGAAACAGGGAAGGCCCGTGCTTGTCGGCACAACTTCTGTAGAAATCTCCGAACTCCTTTCCAAGATGCTCCAGTTGCGCAAGATTCCTCATCAAGTGCTCAACGCCAAGCAACACCAGAAAGAGGCCGAGATTGTGGCCCATGCAGGTAAAACAGGCACCGTGACTATTGCCACCAACATGGCCGGACGTGGTACAGACATTAAGCTTACTCCGGAAGTGAAAGAGGCAGGCGGACTTGCCATTATCGGCACTGAGCGACACGAATCGCGTCGTGTCGACCGTCAGCTGAGAGGTCGTGCCGGTCGTCAGGGAGACCCCGGTTCATCGGTCTTCTTCGTTTCATTTGAAGACACCGTGATGCGTCTCTTTGCCAATGAAAGAGTGGTCAAGACACTCGACCGTCTCGGGTTTGAAGAGGGCGACATGATCGAGAGCAAGATGGTGACCAAGTCAATCGAGAATGCACAGAAACGTGTTGAGGAGAACAACTTCGGTATCCGTAAGCGCCTTGTGGAATACGACGACGTGATGAATGCCCAGAGGAAAGGTGTATATGGTCGTCGGCAGAATGCCTTGAAAGGTGAGAGAATCGGTTCCGACATAGCCAATATGATATATGAAACTGCTGAATCGTTGGCTAACCGTGGTTATGAAAACGGTTTCCCGGAATTTGAGGAAGATGTGTTGAAGAATCTTGCTATCGAGGTGCCTTTCTCAGAGACGGAATATAATAAGTTTGACTCTGCCGAAATCGCCGACAGACTCGCCGAAGAAGCCATGCGCACTTATGAGCGCAATAAGCAGAAAATGGCGGAAGGCGCTATGCCCTACATCAAGGAATTTGTGGAGGAAAGAGGAGCCACTGGTCAGGTAGGAGTCCCTGTCACAGATGGCCGGCGTGTTTTCAATATCCGGTGCGATATTAAGGAGGCCTACGAAAACGGTTGCAAGCCTTTGACTAAGGCATGGGAAAAGACCGTGCTTCTGTCTTCTATCGACAAGTCATGGCAAGAGCAGCTCCGTGAGATGGATGAATTGCGCAAATCTGTGCAGAATGCTTCCTACGAGCAGAAAGATCCGCTCGTGATTTATAAACTTGAGGCCTACGAGCTTTGGAAGAAGATGCTGTGGGAAATGAATTCCAAGGCAGTGGCAACTCTCATGCGTGGGAAACTGGCAGTGCCCGACTATGATCAGGCAAAGGCTGTCGAAGCACAGGCCAAGGAGGCTCAGGAACAGCAGCGCCAGGCTGCTTCTCTGGCCCGTCAGCAGCAGATCCGTAGGGAATACAGCACAACCGGAACGGGTTCAAATCCATACGCCAACTATAGCACAACCCGCGAGCAATATCCGGGAGAGGCTGCTCAAAGGGCTGCAGGCCAGAATGTCAGCCGTCGTCAAGGCCCGGTTGCTCCTATCAAGGCTATGCCTAAAGTGGGACGAAACGAACCATGCCCCTGCGGAAGCGGTAAGAAATACAAAAACTGCCACGGCCGTGACTAACAAAGCTTAGTCCGTCACTTACGAATGTAAAAAAGGGGCATGATTTACGTCATGTCCCTTTTTTATGCCAATGATCTTTGGTTAGAAAACGACTTTCACTGATTTATCTCCGATACGCTTCACCAGTATCTCTCCTCTCTGAGGATTTGTTACTTTCATCCCCTGAAGATTATAATACACCGGCTCTTCGATCCCGGTTTCAATGCCGGATATCCCGCTTGTTACGCCGGGGAAATAAATTGCTGCAGTCATATTGTCAGTCTTCCCGGTATTCCGGTCTGTCCACCAGTAGCCACCGTCAGGGTCTCCCTGATAACCGAAATTGGCGTCATAAACTGTCACCCCCTGACTGTCGACAATCGAACCGAGCGACACAATGCCATCCTTAAAGGTTGTGAACGGTATTTCACCCTCAAGCATCTTTATGATCTCCTCCTGTGTGAATTGACCTGCCAGCAACTCCATATAATAGCCAAGCATATTGTAGCAGTAGAAGGTTGCTATTCCCGACTGGGGATAAGCAAACCCGGCATTGCTCTTTAGGAACACAACATGATCGGGATCCGCTACATCAAACACTATATATCCCTTACGTGATGAAGTATTTAGCGACTCCACCATACCCAAATGATAAGGATCCACGAGACGATACACAGTCGGTTGCAGAGTATTCTGCTGCAGGGGCACCTCATACATATACTGGCTCTGGTCTTGTCCGAAAGCAGGGATAACCCAGCCATCCATAAGTGTGGCATTTCCTACCGGTTCCCAGTTGGCATCTTCCTCCGGCGCCTTATAGGCTCCTTCAAGATCATACACTCCTAAATAGCCCATAGGGCTCGGATCATTAACTGAGAGATATGCACCCCAGGCTATTCCATAGTTAGGTCCGAAAGTAAGCGTACCTTTTTCGCTGTCGTAGGTGGCAACTACAGTCTGTGGCACCATAGCCATGGCATCCATATCCAGTTGGAAAGGATCCTGATAGATGTAGAGCGGACTGTCCAGACTCACATCTAACGGACCGAAATATTCTCTGGCGAAGGAAACGGTCGACGCGGTTTCATCGTAGGTCGCAACCAAAGGCATGTTGACATTGTCGGGATCCTCAAACCAAAGATAGTTACCATCGATAGTGGCTTCATATTCCAGTATGATAGTTTTGAGGGCCGAGTCCTGGAAATAGTAATCTCCCATCTGAAACTCCCAGGTGCCTTCGATACTGTTAGCTTCTGCTCCCCGGGTTGCAACATCCTTCTTTTCTATCTTCAGAACATTGCATTTCTGAGGGATTTTGGCAGGCATCGCCTTACCTTTAATATTCAACGGACCCTCTTTAAGCGACAAACCGTCGGGAAGCGTATGGGAAGCGCCGTAGGCTGACAGAGTCAGTGCGCACATCCCCAACGTCATATAAAACTTATACATAACTCTTAAATTATTAGTTTCTTCACTGTTGTGCGACCCTCATGTGTCATAAACGTAAGGATATAAGCTCCGGCACCATATTCGGATATATCGATCCGGCCGCCCGGATAGTTCACGATATTTCTGAGCATTCCATCGTAGGAATGAATATAGACCCTCGATATCTCCTCATCGGAGGTATATCTGACGCTGTTGCCGTCGCGAGTGATTTCCACTCCGGGACCCTCCTGCCACACTTCAAGTATCCCTGTGGGCATAGTTCCGGTGGTCACACCCTGGAAATAGAGCGAGGGACGTGCGTCGCCATCCTTACCATAGAATACGGCGTCAGGAATCCTGATCATCACCTTGTGTACTCCGGCAGTCAAAGCCCCGGTATTAATCTCACGGATTGGCACTGCCTGTCCGGGACACCAGTTGGAATTGTTCTGCCAGAAGCTTTCGGTCCTCCTTGAGGAATAGATTCCGTTAGACTGTGTGTTGTAAACGCGATACGGCTCGCAGCTTACGCCACCGGGCGTGTAAGAAAGCACCACCTCATCGTCAAGATAAACAAGATGCAATCTCCGGATGTACTCCTCTCCGTTGGTGGCTGCTCCATGATCTGTGCAAATAAGATAGAGTCGTGAGTCGCTGACATTCTCCGGAACAGTAAACTCAAATGTGCGTGTGGTCACTCCGATTGTGTCAGTTGCCTGTTCGTTATAGTTATTGAGATTAAGGTTACCTTTCCACTCGGGGAGTTTTACATAGATAGGCACCAGTATATTCCCTTCCGAGGGGGTGGAAGTTTCATCAGGTTCATACACAAGGTCGATAGTGCCGTCAAATACATCATTGCGTCCTCCACATCCCTTGATCTGCTGATTTGCTGCGTATGGTATGCCGAAAACCTCCATCTCAAGCCAGAAGTCGTACTGTTCACCCAATGTCTTGTCCCGAAGGATACGTGAAATGTTGTTGATTTCATATTCGTATGGCACCTCTTTCGGTTCCTTGTTCATATTCATGAAAGGAGTGATAAATCTTGAGATCTCTATTCTTTTTACAGCGTCATACTCGTATGAAACCGAACCTTTCGGCACAAGGGCAAGGTAGACGTCGCCGATCCTGTCGTAATTATCACATAAGGCTCCAATTGTCACTTCCATCGTAAGGTTCTCCCCGATATCGGAGAGAGCTTTCATATCAAGTTTTTTGGAATAGACGGAGTTGGAAAACCGAAGCACACCGTCGTCAAGGTCTTTATCGATGATATTCTCCATCTGGTAACCATCGTAAAACACCACCTCGTCGAAGATATTGACTCTTTTTTCCTCGGCCTTTCCCGGGATTAGGACTAATGACAGCAGGGCTGTCAACAGATATTTCTCTTTTCTTATCATTTTCATTTATCTTTTAATGATTATCCGTATAAATACCCAAAGCTACGTAACGGGAGGGACTTTTCTAAAAGTTCCAAATCAGTATTTTTGAAAAACCTTCCTATTTGTAACTTTCCCAAAATTTCACTTATAAAATGGGATTGGATATTTTCTTGAATAATAATTTATCTTCTTAATGTAAAAGGATCGAGGCGGAGTACGCCCCGACCCTTCTTTTAATTCCGGGAAACAAATTATTTCACTACCACTTTCTTACCATCCACAATGTAGATGCCCGGAATGAGAGCCTTTCCGTTACCGACTTCAACACCGTTCAGGTTGTAGATCTTGCCGGCCTTACCGCTTTCAAGAAGAGATTTCAAAGCTGACAGGTCTGCAGTAAGAGTCACATTCTGGGTCAATGTGCCACCCTGTTCGATAGTGTCAAGAGTTGCAGTGTAATTGTCATAGCCATTAGCTGTCACTTGGATAGTAACTGTTTCAGGCACTGCACCATTGATTGTCAGTGTATAACTACCGTCTGAAGCGGTAGTACCGCTAACTATTTCAGAGCTACCGTTAAGGAGGGTTACTGTTGCACCGGCCACAGGTTCGCTGGCGGAGTCGATAACTGTACCGGTCACTGTTGTAGCGTCAAGTGCAAGGACGAGGATAACTGTCTGATTCTCTCCGTCGAATGCAACATCCTCAGTGGCGCTCTTATAACCGGCAACAGTTGCAGTCACTGCATATTCAGTATCTTTTGCGTAAGGAGCATAGATACCGGTGGCGACATAAGCCTTGCTGTCGGAATTATAGGTGAAAGTAAGAGCTGCATCAGCTGCATCCTTGTAAGTGGAGGTCACTGTGGCATTCTCGATTGCCTCTTGTGCAGCATCTTGAACATTAACAGTAAGAGTAAGAGTCTGCCCATAAGCATTCAGACTGAAGTTAGCCTCTTCTGTATCTCCAAGAGTGAATTTGATATCGGAAGTAGAATTGATAGTGTAACTGATCTCATTATAATATGGGAATGAGGCCTTGAGAGTGTAACCATCAGCATTGAGAGCACCCTTCACAGTAAGAGTGTAGACACCGTCAGTGGCTGCCACATTAGTAAGGATAGCGGTTTCTCCTGCATAGAGGGAAACAGTGCCATCAGATTGAGTCACATTGACATTGCTACCCATACCTTCCGAACTATCTACGAAAGTAAGCTCAAGAGTTGACGATTGAGGAGTCAGTTGAATAGCCAATGCTCCTGTCTGAGTAGAGGGATCAAAATCAGCTTGAGAATATGTTACATAACCGTCAGCCGTAACTGTAAGTGTTGCAGCACCTTCCGGAACATCGCTGAGAGTAAATTCTCCTGTAGCACTTGTAGTAGCAGTTACATCACCCAAAGTTACAGTAGCACCTTCTACAGCCTCAGTGCTTCCAGCCTCGGTAACAGTACCTGTAATTTCATAAGTCGAAGCAGCCGCCGGAGTAAATTCAGCAGAAACAATAAAGATATTATCAGCGGTTATACCCACGTAATCAACCCCCTTCGGAATTTGATATGTAACGGAATACTCATACCATGCTGTAATTGTTCCAGCACTAAAATCACTTTTCTTCTCAATATTAAGAGTTGTAGATTTATAAATAGCCGCTCCATCTTGGCCATCCGCTTGTAACGGATTACCTGGGGTCCAAGTAGAGGAAGTGGTAGGATCAGCATCGGAAGGAGTCATTTGAACCAAACCGGTCCAAGCATATTCACTATATTGGCCATTTGAAGTGTAGTCATCTGAAATTACTAAAATATTATATGTAAGAGTACCGGGACTTACAGAATGAATTAGAAATTGACGAGAGGTGCCGGCATCTTCATAACTTGTCTTATTGTTAAGTGTCCCCAGATTTAACATATAAGCTTTTTTCTCCGGCTTATACATATATATGGCGAATGAAGAGCCTGCTACACACTGTTTGCCACTGGACGAAGTAATTGGTCCAGAATAGAACCATCCTGCATCTTCTACAACAGATACAGGTAAATACATAGCTTGACCTGTATTTATCCATTCTTTCATATTAAATGAGAAAGCATCTTCGGCTTTGGCTTGCGTGGCGAAGAAAGGTTGCAGCAAGACGGCTGCTCCCAACAAAAATTTAGTAAATTTCTTCATAAGCATTTCCTTTTATAATTATTATTAGGTTTGTTTGTACGGACACTGCTTACAGTGTAATATCCCTTTTTGATTTTATTGAGGTAACATCGGCAACCGGATAGTTGCCGATGTTTCATTATTTTTCACTCTCCAGCGGTCAATACTATCGGTCCGGTGTAGTAAGCATAAACACTTCCTGCAAGTATAGGAGTTATATATTGATAGTCTAAGGTAAGAGTTTTCTTATCGTTGTCAACTTTGAACTCCATTGTCTGCAATTCTACCCAGTTCCCATCTCGATATATCCTATAATATAGGTTGTCAATAGTAAGCGTATTCTCTTTTGGATTGTAAGAATAGCTTGAAGTCGTGTCTATAAATGATTGACCACCCAGCCACATGGTAATTTTAGCGTTACCCTCCTGGAAATTACCCTGGAAGTCCTGATTGAGTTTAAGTTCGATATAAGTGGCTCCTTCGCTGGCGGTTGATTCTATTTTTCCACCTTCATTTGAAGTAGAGAAAGAAAGCGGTCCATTCCATGTGGTATCTTCCTCAATCATGTCATAAGACTTGTTAAGCATATCCAAAACAAATACCACCTCACTCCCATCAGCTCCGGTAAAGGCCACTTGATTTACATTTATAGTATATGTGCCTGTTTTGTCTCCCCATTCGGCATCACAGAATCCATCGAGGAAAAGATCATCACCTTCACCATCTTTGGCAGTGTATGTGCCGCGTTCAATCGAAGCGTATTCTATCACCGGTTTTGCATCCTGGCCCTCTGCGAGTGTATATTTGATTGCAAAAGGATTAGCATCCATAGTCAGGATTACGACTGCCGGACCACCGAGAGTAGTACCCGACTTGTAGTCGGCTTTCATCTCACTGATCGATTTGGTGTGATAGTTGTATGAGTAATATTTAGACCCCTCATTATCTGTTGCTACCACGATGATAAATCTGCCGTCGCGGTCGGCGTTAGCAGCACGAACATATTTCACCGGCACTTTGCTCAGGAAATAATGCATAGTATTGTCAGGCTTGTCTTCGTTTAGATTTCTGATATCACCTACAATATAATTATCCGACAGAACCACACCCTCAAATGCGTATTTGCCGCTTTCATCACGGTTGTAGGTGAGCTCATTTTTCCCTTCATTATAAATATAGGGGTTTGTGAAGTTGTAGGCATTTCCATCTTCGGTTTTAACCACAACTGTTCCGTTTGCCTTCACATTGATACTTCCATGAGTCTCCGTGGTGAGAACATGGTTTTCCAATGTCTCGTTGATCCATAGGATATAAGGGTATTCACCTGTGAAGCTCATATCCTGGTATGTTTCACGCTCTTTGGTTCTGAGCTTGAGAGTCAGGGACTCTTCCGGCATAAGGAAAGCATAAGACTTCATGTAGGCGCCTGTCCCCGTATAGTCATCTTCAAAAATAAAACCTTTATCCTGATAATAGTCGTGACCGGTATCCTTACCTATGAAACTGAATTCAACATCGTAACCGTAGTCTACATTATAGGTGTAGTGCACTCCTTCTCCGGGTTTGGAGACGTGGAAATGCTTCGAGTAGTCATCGGTCTCGTTATAATAATGGTCAAGGATGATGATCTCGCAATGTTCGTCAAAATCTTCGGTCAATGACAAATATTCATTCACCTCAGGAGAATATTTCACCATACTTAGGTTGTCAAGCTCATAGATTTTCTCCCTATTATCCTTCATCAATACCACCATTTTGGTATATCCGGGCTTCTCTCCCTCCTTCGTGTAGGAGATAGATTTGATATTGCTTACCTCGATAACCTCAACCGTGGTAGGAATCTTATTAACAAGTTGTACGATTTCAAGATATTCGGGAGTGATTTGCGGGAGCGGTGTGGCGGCAAAGGCTGCAGCTCCGAGAAGCAAACCTCCGGCTAATAATATATTTTTCTTCATCGCTGAATGCTTATTTAATTAGGATTTTAAAAATGTTGCCGTTCACTTTCACAATATGTAGACCTTTGGAGAAGGAATCCACGGGAATTGTGAAATCACCGGATACTGTGGCATTAAATTCAATCTTGCCTGAAAGATCGCAAATCAATACTGAAGAACCGGCGGGAAGATTATGGAATATAAATCCGTTGTTGAATTCGAAACCCCCTTCAGAAATCACGCTGTCAACCCCGGCCCCATCCGGGTCCTGTGGATCTTGAGGATCTTGGGGTTCTTGGGGATCATCTTGATCTTCGCCGACAATCCTTTCATGCATGAAATTCGAAAGATTCTCTTTCGGCACCCTTATATCCTCTCCGCTACCGGTGGCTATAAGGTTATCTTCATCAAACGACATTTCCAGTTCATCAGTCATGACAATAGTTACTTTCGACCCATCTGTAAGAGAGAGGGTCACCTTGTCATAGTTGGCAGCCTTCCCTGATATAACAGCAAGGCTCAACGCAAGGAATAGGAGTAAGGTTTTTCTCATTTTTATGGATTTTTTTCTTGTATACTAAATGCCCTATCCAAATTGTTAAAAATTGGATAAAGCTAACTTTCTGTTTTTGTTGGGAATAAAGTCAGATTAATGACAAATTTTTATGAAACCTTGATTTTTCAGGCGTTTTGGCTATTAATTCCTTTAAAATCCATGCAAAAATACAGACATTTTTACCCCCCCCCAATTATTTAACAATATTTAACAGGCGTTAACTTATGATAACCGGAAATATCTCATCTCCGGAAACTCACTTCCAGATTACACTGATAAGACCCGAAATTGAAGCCACATTCACTGTCTCGGTCACTTAGTCCGGACCAGGAAACTCCCCTATCAAGGAAATGATGGGGAGGCAGGTAAGATCGGGAAATATAGCCATCCCTTCTTACCGAAAAACAGGAGATAATAATCGGTTCCCCGTTTTGAAAATATTAATTCTTCTCTACCGACCTTCACACACTTTTCATTTCCAAGACTTGGTTCTTTTCTTTCCGCCTTTTCTTTTCTCGTATCGGCTTCTTTACTCGTTTCAACTTCCTCTTCCTCCTTCTTATCTATAACCACAACGGTTATTTCCTTTTCGTCATACCTTATTTTATGCGGGATGGCGTTTAGCGCAGTTAGCGGATCAAGCGCATAATAGAAATATAGGAATGCCACAAGAAGAGGTACCACAAGAAAAATCCAGATCAGGGCCACTACAAAAAATCTGATATCAACTGAAAAACCGAGAATTACAAACAGAGCAATCCCCACTAAAATAGCTATCAGCCAGGGACTGCCATATAGCATGAACAGAACCCCAAGCAATTTCTTGGGGGAAAGTTTTATTTCATCTGTCTCAATCATTCATCCCTTTTGAGACGGGTGACACGATAGGTTTCAAGATTCTGCGGCACAAGCACCTGCACATATCCCGTCTCATCATCATTAAAAAGCCGGGTCATGTCGATATATTTGTTGCCGTTACCTTTTGTAAAAGGGAAAACTTCATTCTTACGTTGCAACACCTTATCACACTGCGGGGATTTCCCTGTCTTCTCATCCCCCCGTAAGGACTGATCAACACCATCCTCCTTACACCGGACGGGAATAATTTCCGAACAGGGAGGATAACCCAGGCCGGTCCACATTATATATTGCCGGGTCAGAAAATCCGGTGAGAGGGTTTCTCCCGGTGAGAGCGGTTTGCAACCCTCTATCACAATTGTAGCCGTAGAGGTGAAGCGTGGAATGAAATCCTGATCTATCACCCATCTCTCCTCCTCTTTGGAGAAATCCTTTCCCAATAAAGAGTGATAGAAAGAGCGGCTGAGAGTCTCTGTCAGCACCTCAGGAGTCACAGATTCAGATTCTATATAAGGTTTGAGCAGATGGCCGGCATTTGCTTCACGAATAAATCCATATCCCTCGTTGTCGCGGCCTGAATGACTGTAGTTGGTGCGCACAAGCACATGGTCAGGTGAGTCTTTCAGATCATATCTCACAAAGGAATGGTTGTTGGTTTCAAAATAAGCGCCGTCGCCGTATGCATCTATCACTCCGAAATTGGCTTCCACTCCCATGGGACGTGGCAATGTGTCGATAAGATTGGCAAAATCATCGACAGTCTTACATGTCTTGAGCGCACGGGTCATTACAAGACCCTCCTTGTCCATATCCTTTTCCGCCACATTATCATCCTTGATATTATAGGAGGCTGTATTCATGACCGCAAAACCATATTCGTTCATTCCCATCCACACCTCATTGAGAAGTGAATCCTTGGAATTATAAAGGCCAACGTAGGCAAATTCTCCTTCCCCGGAAGGCACATATTCGATTTTATTATCGAATGCACTCGTGTCGCGATTCTTCCATAAAAGAGGCCGCCCGTATGGATTCTTGTCGGCCCCGATGATGGCTGAAGTGCAAGCCAAACCTTGAAGAGCCGTGACCACCAATAAATAAATGAGAATATATATATGTTTCAATTCTATTAAGATTTACAGGATTTTTACTAATTTTGAGTTTCACCACAAAATTAATAAAAAAATGAATATTCCCGAAGATCCCTATACGCTGCTGAGTTTTGTGAATATGAAACTTAGGGATGGAGATTATGAGGATTTAACAGACCTTTGCGCCACTTTGGATTGCGATGAATCTATAATTAGGAAGAAACTCGAGGAAGCGGGGTTCGAATATAATGCCGACCTCAAGCAATTCAGATAAAAGGATGATTGAAAACAGGATGCCATCCCTGCCGGAGGGTTTCAAGGAGATGCTTAAGGATCTGCTGGGAGATGAGGAAGCGTGTCTCCTTATAGCACATCTCGAAATGCCCCCTGTGACTTCAGTGAGGCTCAACCGGAGAAAGCCCGTGGCTGAATTTTCTGACACTTCACCGGTGGCATGGTGCCGGTCAGGACTATATCTTCCCGAAAGGCCGGAATTTATTTTCGATCCTTTGCTTCATGCCGGAGCATACTATGTGCAGGATGCCTCATCCATGATATATGAAACTATGGCGGAGCGGCTCGTCGAATTGTTTAAGGCCGATAAGTCAACACGAAATCCCAACACCGGTGGCGATCCTACTCTGAAAGTGCTCGATCTGTGTGCCGCACCCGGTGGGAAAACCACTGCAATGATAAACGGTTTGCCCGATGGTAGCCGCATAACAGCCAATGAATATTCACCAAAAAGAGTGGGTGCTCTCAAGGAGAATATCGAACGATGGGGTTATCCCGATGTGACAGTGACCAACAGGGATTCCTCTTATTTTGCAACACAGGGAGAGAATTTCGATATAGTGGCAGTTGACGCCCCCTGTTCCGGCGAAGGGATGATGCGTAAAGAGGAAATGGCCCGGAAACAATGGAGTCCTCAACTTATCATGCAATGCTCCTCATTGCAGCGGGAAATTCTACAAAATGCCGAAAAAGCATTGAAACCGGGAGGATTTCTAATTTATTCCACATGTACTTTCAATCGGGAAGAAAATGAGAAAAACGCGGAATACATAAGTAACAAACTCGGACTGGAACCTGTGGATCTTGAATTGCCCGATGATTGGGGCATATCTCATGGTATTGCAACGAGTTTACCGGTCTATCGCTTTATGCCTCACAAAACCCGAGGAGAAGGACTCTTCCTGTCTGTATTCCGAAAACGGGGAGAATGGACCGAATCCAAGCCGGCTGTAATTTCCGTCAAACAACCCAAAGGAAAGAGGACGATTCAAGCCGGGGTTCTTAAAAATGTTGAGGCCGCAGCCGTAAATGTTGAAGTGGGAAAGACTACGGCCTTGAAATATTTAAAAGGAGAGAGCATTGTGCTCCCTCCCGAAACTCCTAAAGGATTGGTGACGATCACCTATAAAGGATTACCTTTGGGGGAGGCAAAGAATATCGGCTCCCGAGCCAACAACCTCCTGCCAAAAAACCGGCGGATCCTTAAAAAATTTCCATAATCTTATCTACAATCTGTTGCGGTTGCAGATTATTGGCTGATTCCAGTTCCTTGAGATTGAATCGGTCTACGAATTTCTTCTCAACACCGAAATTCAACACTTTCATATCCGTGGCACCTACTGCTGAAGCAATCCGTTGTCCGAAACCACCCTCCACACTTCCGTCTTCAAGAGTGACAATTATTTTATGATCCCCCTCAAGTGATGCCAGAAGGTCCTTGTCAATTCCGGAAATGAAACGTGGATTTATCAAAGTGGCGTCAATTCCTTTTTCAGCCAACAGTGCTACAACTTTCCGTGCTTTTACAAGGAAATCTCCTGCTCCTATCACTGCCACTTGGCTACCCTTTTTTAGCACTTTGAATTTATTTAGATCAGAATAATCCTTATCCACTTCATAGTCTGCATGCTCTACTGAATATACCGGTTGACGAACCGCAACCTTGAATTTATCCTGTGCAAGACCCCACTCGAGCATGGCATCGAATTCCTCCAGATTTGCAGGAGCCAGATAAATTATATCAGGTATGGAGGTGATCATCGGAATGTCCCAGAACCCGAGATGGGTCTGATCTTTGTTTGCCCCGATTCCGGTTTCTGCCACTACCATCAATGCCGGCGAAGGATCCATCGCCCAATCTTCCAGCAACTGGTCGTAGGCTCTCTGCAGGAAAGTGCCCACTACTGAATATACCACCTTCGCACCATCTCTTGCTGCTCCTGCCATTACGGAAACTCCGGTCTGTTCAGCTATAGCTACATCCAGATAGTGCGATCCCAGTTCTTCCCTTTCTTTGGCGTTGAGACCAAAACTGTCGGGGGTTGCTGATGAAATAGCAAGGAAAGTAGGATATTTCTCGGCACTCCGGTTGATAAAATCTTTTAGAACCGTAGTGGAGTTCGGACCCGGTTGAACGATAAGTAGTTCCCCGGTGGCAATATCGTATGAATCCCTGTAATGGAAGGCCTCGCGATATTCCTCTGCAGGAGTATAACCCTCCCCTTTCTGCGTGTTTACATGAACGATGGTCGGTTTTCCGCTATCTTTCACTTGCTGCAGAGCTTCGATCACCTTCCCCACATTATTGCCTTCAGCGACATAAACATATTCCCAGTTGAAAGCCTTGAAGATGTTGTCGGCAGCCGTTCCGTTGGTTTCTCGAAGATGACGCAGATGGCTATACATGCCACCATGGTTCTCGGCTATTGACATTTGATTGTCGTTGATAATGCATATCAGGTTAGAATCCAATGCTCCTCCGGCGTCAAGACCTTCGAAAGCTTCGCCACCGCTGAGGGCACCGTCGCCTACCAGAGCGACAACATTATATTTTTCATTTTTGAGGTCGCGTGCTTTGGCAAGTCCCACACAGAGGCTTAATGCCGGAGAGGTGTGGCCCGCCCAGAAAAGATCATATTCCGGACTCTCCGGAGGGCAAGTATATTCCCCCACTTTTGCAAAATCCTCGCGATAAAGATAACCGTCTACTCGCCCGGTAAGCATTTTATGCGGGAAAGCCTGATGGGAAACATCATATACAAGGCGATCTTTCGGCGCATCAAACACATAATGCATGGCAATAATTGTTTCCACGGATCCCAAGTTCGGACCCACATGTCCTCCTATCTGTGATGTACGGTTCAAAACTGCCTGACGCATCTGTCCGGCAATATTTTCCAGTTCCTGATAATTCAATCCCTTAATGTCGGCCGGCGACTTGATATTTTCCAATTCCATAGTTTATGATTTTGATAATTTTATTATTACATTTTCGTCTATAAAATTATAACACTTTAACATCTAAAAGGTTTCACGGCAAACAGTTGAGAAGTGACAGTCGGGTTATATATCGGTGGACAAAATGAATAATTTTATAGATTCCGTGTTAGATTATTTATTTGTAACTTACAAAGTCAATTGGTAATTTTGCAATATGAAGATATTTAATTCGGAATTAATACGCGAGATAGATAAAGCCACATGTGAGGCTCAGGGAATTTCGTCTTTAGAACTGATGGAGCGAGCTGCTTCAGCACTCTGTTGCGAGATTGTGGCTCGTTTCAATCCCTCCCAAAGAATAGTAGTGTTTGCAGGTCCGCATAACAATGGAGGGGATGCGCTTGCCGTGGCCCGAATGCTATATGAACAGGGCTACCGCAAGGTAGAGGTCTTCCTTTTCAATGTATTCGGGAAACTAAGTCACGACTGCGACGAGGAGAGAAAAGCACTTATGTCAATCGAGGGGATCGATTTCACGGAAGTGACCAGGGATTTCCAGCCCCCATATTTAAGTGAGAAGGATGTGGTGATCGACGGTCTTTTCGGTAGCGGACTTAAAGGACAACTTCAGAAAGGATTCCTGACACTCGTAGGTTATATCAACGACTCGAACGCTTATGTGATTTCCATCGATGTGCCCACCGGCCTTTCGGGTGAATACAACGACAATATAAGTCGCCGGGATATGGTCCATGCCAATCTCACTCTTACCCTCCAATTTCCGAGGCTATCTTTCTTCTTCGAGGAGAATAAGGAGGTGCTAGGCCAATGGAAACTTATAGATATTGACCTTGACGAAACCAAGATAAAAGAAACACCCGTTGACTTCATCTTAGTGGATGAGCGCAATGTCAGACCTTTGCTTAAGAAGCGCGATCTTTTTGCCGGAAAACGTGATTTCGGGTCGGCCCTCTTTTTTTCCGGAAGTTACGGAATGGCCGGAGCTGCTGTCTTATCAGCCAAGGGATGTCTCAGAAGCGGTGCCGGATTGGCAACAGTCCATAGTGCAAAGGCTACCATGCCTATCTTGCAGTCGGCTATACCGGAAGCTCTCTTTGAACCCGACCGCAATGAGAATTACATCACCGACATGAGTCTTCACCATCGTCACCAGGTTGTGGCAGTCGGACCAGGACTCGGAGTGAATGATAAGACCATCGACGCTCTCGAGTCATTGCTGATGAATTACAAGCAGCCAATGATTCTTGATGCCGATGCACTGAACTGTATAGTGAAACGTCCTCATTTGCTCAGCATTCTTCCCTCCTATTCTATAATTACTCCCCATGTTTGGGAATTTGATAGACTTTTCGGGCAGCACAACAACAGTGAAGAACGTCTGCGCAAGGCTATCGAAAAAGCAAAGTATTATAATATCGTGATTGTGCTCAAAGGTCATTACACCGCTACCATCAAACCTACGGGAAGAGTGTATTTTAATTCCACCGGTAATCCCGGGATGGCTACCGCCGGTTCAGGCGACGTGCTTACGGGTGTCATAGCAGCTTTTATGGCCCAAGGTTACAAACCGGAACAGGCCGCATTCCTAGGTGTTTTCGTTCACGGCATGGCCGGAGACCTTGCTGCTGAAAAATGGGGTCAACATGGATTGCTTGCTTCAGAAATTGCCGATTTCTGTGCTATTGCTTTAAAAAATCTGACAACAAGAAAATAATTCCTATGAAATATATAATCCTGTCATTGTCCATTCTTATATGCAGTATAGCAGCCCGGGCCCAGCAGACAAAACTGCTCACTGCCGAGAAGCATAATGAATACGGTCTTGTCTATACTCTTCCTCTGACTGCGTTCAAAGTTAATATCGTAGCGGTAAAGGAGCAGTCCGTGGCCGGACCTTTCAGTAAATATTCAAAAATTTTCACATCCGATTCGCGGATTATCGATAAAGATGCCGTGAAATGGACAATTGAGTCGGTGAATGTCACTCCCTATGGTGTGCCGGATTCCGAAAACCGTTACCTTATGCAGTTGAAGGCCGGGAACCTCACTTTCATAGAAGTGGCCGAAGACGGTATGCTCCTTTCGATCAACAAGGAGGTTGAACCGGAAACTCCTGCCGATATTTCTATTACGGAGCTTGAAGGAACTCCTGTAAGCGGGAAGGAATATCTTGAATTCGTGAATGAAGATTTCATTTCTGCCATTTCATCATACAAAAAGGCTCAATTACTTGCCGAGGAAATCATGGAGATTCGGGATGCCAAGATTTCTCTCACTCGGGGCACAGCCGAAACAATGCCCACTGACGGACGACAACTGGAGATTATGCTTGAATCTCTTGAAAAACAGGAAAGGGCATTGATGAATGCCTTCACCGGGGCTTCATGGAAAGAAAGGGTGGTGAGGACTTTTACAGTCGTGCCCGAAGATGAGGGCAACATAACTGTATGTCGATTGAACCCCTCGGAGGGCCTGATGGACCCGTCAGGGAAAGGCACGCCGGTGATTTTGAACGTAAAGTTGGTGGAGGACGCCCTTCTTCCGGTTGACAATAAGGGGGATGAGAAAAAAATTCCTAAGGATGCCGTGATGTACTGCATACCCGGGCTGGCAGACATAACCGTTTCACTTGACAAAAACAAGCTCTTCAATCGCGAGTTCCCAATGAGTCAGTTCGGAATGCTCTTCGGTTTGAATCCTTCGATTTTCACAGATAAGAAAGAACCCTCCTACGCTGTGTTCGATCCCTCAACCGGGGCTTTAATTGAAGTAGGATCAATGAAGCAATAAATCTTACTGCATGGACTATTCCCAAACTCTGTTTGAAAATTCTAACGCTCCCGTCGGGATTCCGTTGAGCCGATACACAGCTGCAATTTCCGACACGGTGGCTCGTGCTTATCATCTTTCCGGGGTATGGGTAACTGCCGAACTTAGCGATGTGCGGACTTCTGCCGGCCATTGTTATATGGAGCTCATAGAGAAGAATGAAGCCGGGCAGACGGTGGCAAAATTGAGAGCAAATATATGGCGCACCACCTATATGCAGCTGCGTCAAAAATTCTACAATGCAACCCAACGCGATATATCCAACGGGATAAAGGCATTGGTGAAAGGTAGCGCCACACATCATCCCCTTTACGGGCTTTCCTTCAATATATCTGACATAGACCCATCCTATACTTTGGGGGATATGGAGCGGCTACGGAGAGAAATTCTCCTGAAGTTGCAACAGGAAGGGGTGCTATTTAACAATAAGAACATCCCTTTGCCGATGGCTTCTCAAAGAATCGCCGTGATCTCTGCTGAAGGAGCTGCAGGCTACGGTGATTTCATGAATCATCTCACCGGGAATTCTGAGGGATTCGTATTTTATCCCTGTCTTTTCCCATGTATGATGCAGGGTGAAAGGGTTTCTGAATCTATCCGGAATGCATTGGAATCTATAGAATCTACGATCGACTTCTGGGATTGTGTGGTGATTGTCAGAGGTGGAGGCGCTACAACCGACCTAAATGGGTTTGACGACTATAAGCTTGCGAGAGCTGTCGCCACTTTCAAGTTGCCGATAATAGTCGGTATCGGACATGAGCGAGACCGCAACGTCCTCGACGAGATAGCTCATACAAGTTTGAAGACGCCAACTGCTGTTGCCGGTTTCTTTATAGATCAGGCAAGAAATGCGTATGAGAGAGTGTTGAATCTTACCGACAGGATACGGGTATCTTCCTCCGAATTGATGATAGGGGAAGAGAGACGATTAAGCTCCATGCAAAGCTTGATTCCTCAATTGGCTATTCGTAGCATTGAAAATGCGAAAGCTAACTTACACTCGATCTCTACTCGCCTTCCATTGCTTACGCAAGGAAAAGTAGGAAATGAAAGAGTTAAACTTCAGGGAATCGTCAATATGTTGTCCCATACCAATGAAGGGAGGATTGCCAAGGAGAAATTAAGAATCGACAATCACCGGCATATTTTGCAAAATATCTTAACACTGCAGATAGAGAGAGGCAAACAACAGATTGAAAATTTAGAATCGTTGATTAGGGTGCTTGATCCTCGCAACACTCTGAAACGTGGTTATTCTGTCACTCGAGTCAACGGGAAAGCAGTGAAATCTCAGGCTGATTTATCACCGGGTGATATCATGACAACATCATTTTGTGACGGTGAGGTAAAAAGTACTGTTTGTCCTTGATTTTCGGGCAGCAAAAATCATTTAATCCCTAATTTTCAGCACAAAATCAAAAAAAATTGCTGCGGAGACAGCCAAGCTCTCTGGCATAAAACGTCATCAATCCGATTATAATGCAACTTATGCGCTAGAAGTTGCAGTTGACTTTGA